>DUOQ01000284.1 GCA_012838755.1 Propionibacterium sp.
CCCGCCGCGCCGCGTCGCGCACCCGTCGAGGTCGGGGCGTGGGGCTACGCGCCGCTGCCCGAGCGGTCGCTCCCGGCCGATGGCCTGCGCTACCAGTTGTTCACCGGCGACCCCGGCGACGACCTCGCCCGGCAGGTCAGCGCGGCGCTGGCCGACGGCTACGCGCTGGCCGGCCCACCGGTGCTGGCGTTCGACGGCCACGATGTCGTGGCCGGCCAGGCGGTCGTGTGGCAGGGGCCGGTCGACGGCGAGACCGACGAGCCGGTCCCGACGGGCCAGGAGGACTGAGTTGGGGCGGGTCCGCGGTGAGGACTCCCCGTCGCGGGTGCCGCGGCCGTGAAATAGGGTCGGGGCATGACTTGGACCACCCCCCAGCCACATCAGCCTGCCCTGCTCCCGCCCGGGCCCTTCACGCTCGGCGACATCGTCGGCGGCGCCTGGCGCGTCTACAAGGCCCGCTTCGGCCTGTTCCTCAAGCTGCTGCTCATGCCGTTCCTGATCATGTTCGCCGCGACCATCGTGTTCGGCGGCGTGTTGATCGCGATGGTGGCCGCCGACCCGCGCGGCGTCGACCAGGCAACCCCGGCCATGATCGTGCTCTTCGTCGCCTTCTACCTCGCGATGATGGTGATCTCGCTGTTGGTGTACGTCTACCAGGGACGCACCATGATCGCCGGCATCGACCTGGCCACCGGGCGCGAGAACCCGACGAGCGCCAACCTCGCCGACCGCACGCGCGGGATGCTCGGGCGCGTCGTGATCCTCATGCTGCTCGCGTTCGCGCTCGGCATCGTCCTGGTGATCGCGCTCGTGGCGATCATGCTGCCCGTCGCCGTGTCCGAGGGCGGGGGCGGTGGCGGAGGCGGCGGAGCGGTCTTCGCCTTCCTGTTCATGGTCGTGTTCTACGCCGCGGCCTTCTGGCTCGGGGTCAAGCTCACCTACGTGATCCCCGCCATGGCCGAGGAGCGCCTCGACGCCATCCCCGCCATCAAGCGCTCCTTCCAGCTCACCGGCGGCGCCTTCTGGCGGACGTTCGGCTACCAGCTCGTGCTCGGCCTCATCGGCATGGCCATCTTCCTGGTGCCGTACCTGATCGCCATCGGCATCCTCGTCGCGACCGCGTTCGCCCGTGACGACGCCGCCCTGGTCGGTGCGTTCGTGGGCGTCGGCTTCGCGCTGTTGATCATGTACGTCGCCCTGCTGCTCTACGTGCCCTACCAGTACGTCTACACGGCGCTGATGTACCTCGGCCGCGGGCGCGAGGTGGCCGGGGCCACTGCGGGGTACCCGTACCCGCCGCAGGACCCGCAGGCCAACCCGTGGGACGCCCCGCCGGCCGGGCCCTCAACTCAGGGCTGACGGCTTCTTCACGTCCAGCAGCTTGGCCGCCCGGGCCAGGAGCTTCACCAGCTTCTCGGCATCCTGGCGGCCGAGCTGCTCGGCCAGCGCGTCCTCGACGCGCGTGGCGGCGGCCGCCTCCAGTTGCGCCCGTTCCTTCTGGGTCAGGTCGGCCCAGCGGGAGCGGGCGTCCTTCGGGTTCTTCTCCCACTTCACCTGGCCGCGCTCGGTCAGCTTGGCCAGGGACGCCGACACGTGCGACTGGGCGAAGCCGGTGCGGTCGGTGATGTCGCGCACCGCGCTGCGGCCGTTGACCAGCAGGTCGTCGAGGATCGCCAACTCACCCGGGGTGGCCGCCTTGTCGGCGTGGACGTGCGTCAGGTCTCGCGCGAGGCCGGACAGGCGACGCCCGAGCTGGTTGAGGGTGGCGGCTCTCATGGGGCCATGATAATCCATCGTTGCCGATCTATCGCCAACGATGTAAAGTGGCGAGACGCCCCAACCGACGACTTCGAAAGCTGTACTCCCATGAGCCGTTATGACTTCGCCACCACCACGGTGGGCACCCTCCTCGACGACCCCGAGGCCGTCGCCGTCATCGAGAAGCGCTACCCCGGGTTGACCCGCCAGCCGATGGTGGCCCTGATGAAGGGCATGTCCGCCCAGAAGGCCTTCGGCATGGCCGCCGGCTACCTGAGCGAGGAGGAGCTCGCCGCCGTCCGCTCCGAGCTCGAGAGCCTCTGACGCCGACAGCCCGCCACCCGGCGCCGAGAGCCCGCGTCCTAAGCTCGGGGCATGATCACCCTCACGGGATTCACCGACGAGGCACTCGCCACCTTCCCCGCCCAGGTGCGCATGGCGTCCCGCGCCGGGCTGACCCACGTCGAACTGCGCCGCATCGGCATGAGGCCCATCCTGGACGCCTCCCCCACCGCCGTTGACGCCGCCGCCGAGGCGCTGGCCGGGCACGGCGTCCGGGGGTCATGCATCGCGACCGGCCTGGGCAAGGCGCCCGTGGACGCCCCGATGGGAGCCCTGGTCGACGGCCTGGAGCGCGCCGCCGCGCTCGCGCACCGCTTCGACACCCCGTTCGTGCGGGTGTTCTCGTTCCACACCACCGAGCACGAGGCCGACCGGCCGCGTGTGCTGAGCCAGATGGCCGTGCTGGCCGAGGTGGCACGGACGGCCGGCGTGACGCTCCTGCACGAGAACGAGAAGGGTGTCTTCGGCGACACCCCCCAGCGCTGCCTGGAGCTGGTCGAGCAGACCGGGGGCGGCGTCCGGCTGATCTTCGACCCGGCCAACTTCGTCCAGTGCGGCGTGCGGCCCTTCGACGAGGCCTTCCCGCTGCTGGTCGACCACATCGCGTACCTCCACGCCAAGGACGCCCGGGCCGCGACCGGCCGCGTGACCCCCGTGGGCGAGGGCGACGGCCAGTGGGGCGCGCTGGCCGCCTGGCTGCGGGCGTCCGGCTGGGAGGGCTTCGTCTCGCTCGAACCCCACCTGGGCCTCGGCGGACGCGGCGGGCCTGTCACCCCTCGCCGCTGGGTCGCGGCCCTCGACAGGCTGCGGACGGTTCTCGCAGGTTGACGGGGGCACCGTCGGAGGACGCGGAGGGTCTAGGTTCGGGAGGAGTTGAACCGGACCGATCCCTCCCGAGGAGAAACCATGGCGCTCGAACTGACCCCCATCACCGCGTGGACCTTCCAGGCCGAGGTGGCCATCCCCGATGACGTCGGCCCGCTGCTGGTGCCGGGAGAGAAGCCGGTGGCCGCCTACCGGACGTTCCGGGACACGGCGGTCTTCACGAATCGCCGCCTGATCGTGCGGGACGCGCAGGGCATGACGGGCAAGAAGGTCGAGATGTACTCCGTGCCCTACACGGCCATCAACATGTGGTCATCCGAGAACGCCGGGACCTTCGACTTCAACGCCGAGCTCGAGCTCTGGACGCGCGCGGGTCACATCAAGATCAACCTCGGCAAGGGCGTCGACGTGCGCCGGCTCGACTCGCTCATCGCCCACGCGGTCTTCGGTGCACTGGGGTGACAACCGGCCCAGCCTCGCGGCCTGTCTGCGGTGGGAGGATGGCCGGGTGACGTTCCAGTTCCCGATCAGCTCGCGGTTCGGCGCCGAGCCCGCCGATCCGGTGGGTGACCTGTTCTCCGTGCTCAGCCGGGGCGACATCATCAGCTTCGCCGGCGGCATCCCCGACGGCGCGCTGTTCGCGTTCGACGACGTCCGCGCCAGCTTCGAGCACGTGCTGGCCCACAACGCCCGCCGCGCCCTGCAGTACGGGTCCACCCCTGGCGAGCCCGAGCTGCGTGAGGCCGCGGCCGCCCTCCTCGACCCGCAGCTGCCCACGACCGCCGGCCACATCCAGGTGACCAGCGGATCGCAGGAGGGCATCTACCTGGCCGCCCAGGCCCTGCTCTCCCCCGGCGACGTCGTGCTCGTGGAGGAGCCCACCTACCTCGCCGCCGTCCAGGCCTTCGGGCTGAACGGCGCCCGCATGGTCGGCGTCCCGGCCGACGCCGAGGGCATGCTCCCCGCTGCCCTGGCCGCCGCCATCGAGGAGCACGACCCCAAGTTCGTCTACCTGATCCCCAACTTCGCCAACCCGTCGGGCAAGACGATGGGACGCCGCCGGCGCGAGGCCATCGCCGCCATCCTCCTCGCCACCGGGGTGGCCCTCGTCGAGGACGACCCGTACGGCCAGCTGCGCTTCTCGGGCGAACCGCTGCCCCCGATCGCCTCCTGGGAGGGCATGGCCCGCCAGACGATCCTGCTCAACTCGATGTCGAAGGTGATGGCCCCCGGGCTGCGCATCGGCTGGATGCGCACCGAGGGCCCGCTGCAGAAGATCCTCGGCATCGCGAAGTCGGCGGTCACCCTGCAGAGCCCCGCACTGAACCAGCTGGCGGTCGCCCACTACCTCACCCACTACGACCTGGACGCCCACATTGCCCGCGTCGTCGTCCCCTACCGGGAGCGGCGCGATGCCATGCACGCCGGCCTGCTGCGCATGCTGCCGCCCACGGCGTCCGTCACCCGCCCCGACGGGGGCATGTTCTGCTGGGTCCGGCTCGGGGACGACACCGACACCGCGGCCCTGCTCCCCCGCGCGGTCGAGGAGGGCGTCGCCTTCGTGCCCGGCTGGAGCTTCTACGCCTCCGACCCCGACCGGTCGACGATGCGGCTGAGCTACGTCACCAACTCCCCCGAGACGATCACCGAGGGGCTGGCCCGCCTGGCCATCGCGCTCGAACGCTGAGGGGCGCGTCCATGGTCGAACCCACCCCCGCCCTGCTCCTGGCGGCGTCCGTGATCCTGCTCGGCGCCGTCGTCCAGGGCAGCGTCGGCTTCGGCGTGGCCATGGTCGCGGCGCCCTACATGATGTGGGTGCTGCCCGAGACCGTGCCGGCGACCCTGATCATCCTGGGCGGGTCGATGGCCGTCACCACGCTGGTGCGCGAGTGGCGGCACGTCGACGTGCACGACCTCGTCGTGGCCCTGCTCGGACGCCTCCCCGGCATCGCCGTGGGGACCTGGCTGCTGCTCGTCGCCGGCACCCAGGCCCTCGGCGTCCTCGTCGGAGGCATCGTCGCCGTGGCCGCCGCCCTGCAGTGGTGGAAGATCACCATCACCCGGTCGACGCCCAACGTGGCCGCGGCCGGCTTCCTGTCGGGGATCGCAGCGACCGTCTCCGGCGTCGGCGGGCCACCCCTGGCGATGGTGCTCGCCGGCGAGGCGGGCCCCCGGGTGCGGGCCACGCTGGCGTCCTTCTTCGCCTTGGGCGCCGCCCTCTCCCTGGCCAGCCTGACCCTGACCGGGCAGGTCACCGGCACGCAGGTGGCGTACGCGGCCGCGCTGTTCCCGGCGATGCTGCTGGGGGCCCTGCTGGCCCGGCCCCTGGCGCGCTACATGGACTCCGGGCGCACCCGCGCGGCCATCCTCCTGCTGGCCGGGATCTCGGGCGTCGTGCTCACCACCAGCAGCCTCCTGGGGGCCTGAACAGGGGTCTCCGACGCCCCGTAGTCAACCCTGAAAAGTGGCCGAAAGTGCCCCGACAAGCTGGAATGGCCGCGATGCCGGCGTTAGGCTCCCCCGGAACGGGGTCAGCCGGACCCCCACCCGAAAGCGATCGACATCATGCGCGTTGTGAACATCGGCGGACCCATCGCCCTGGGCGTCGTGGGCGCCATCCTGTACTTCGCCATGGGCGAGGTGATCCCGGGTCTCGACTCGAAGATGGTCGGCCTGATCCTGATGGGGGCCGCGGCCATCTGGCTCGTCCTCGGGCTGGTCGCGAACCGCCCGCGCTCGACCGTCACCACCGAGCGGACCAACGTCCAGGACACCGGTGGCACCCGCGGTGGCGCCCAGTCCTACGACCGGGAGATCCGCCAGGACGAGGTCTGAGCCACCCCCTGAACCACACGCCGCGACGGCCGGGAGCATTCTCCCGGCCGTCGCGGCGTCCCCGGGGGAGGCACGTGATGAGGGGGCGACAGCGACTCGCACTCGTTCCCGCCCCCGCGTGCCCAGCATCTCGAACCATCGCAAACCGAACGCAAACGGCTTAGAGTGCCCCTACCACCCAGGGGGGCCGTGATGAGCGATGCGGACGGTGCACGTGTTCTGCTGCTGGGGCCGGTCGCTGTCGACGTCGGTGGGACCACGACTGCGCTGCGCAGTCCCCAGCAGGCACTGTTCCTTGCGCTGCTCGCCCACCGCCCCGGGCACGCGCTGAGCACCGACGACATCCTCGAGCGCGCCTGGTCGGGCCAGCCGCCACCGAGCGCCCGCGCGGCGGTCCGCGTGCAGATGGCGCGGTTGCGCACGGCGCTGCGCACCGGGGCCATCGACCCCCTCCCCCACACCGCACGCGGGTACGCCCTCGAACCGCGGGTCGTGCGCACCGACGTGGAGGACCTCCACGAGCTGGTGGAGGCCCTGGCCGCCACGCACACCCCCGACGAGAAGCTGCGCCTCACCGAGGAGGCACTGGGCCTGTGGCGCGGCGCACCTGCAGTCCGCGACTACGACGACGAGGGGCTCCGCATCGAGGCCCAGCGGCTCGACGAGGTCCGCCTCGACCTGCAGGACGCCCACACCGACGCCCTGCTGGCCCTCGGGCACCACACCCCGGCCTGCCACGACCTCGTTGCGCTGGTCGCCTCGGAACCGCTCCGCGAACGCCGCACCCGCCAGTTGATGCTCGCCCTGTACCGCGGCGGACGCCAGGCCGACGCCCTCGCCACCTGCCGTGAGTTGCGGGACCGGCTGGCCGACGAACTCGGCGTCGACCCATCGTCCGAGACGGTCGCCCTGGAGTTGGCCATCCTGCGCCAGGACCCGGCCCTGGTGAGCGGCGTCCCCGGGTCCCCGGGCACCGCGGCCCGCGGCGTCCCGGTGAGCCTCTCGCCCCCGCCGGAGCCGGGCTCCCTGCCGGCCCCCACCCCGCAACTGGCCATGCTGGTCGACGAGCGGCTCGCCCTGCTGGAGGTCGATGCCCGCCGTTGGGTGCTCAAGGCGGCCCTGCTCGACGAGCACGCCGCCCTGCCGGTGCTCGCCGACGCCCTCGACATGCCCCTGCGGCAGGTGGAACGGCTGGCCCGCCAGGCCACCCGGGCCGGTCTGGTGCGCCCGGGCGTCGACGGCGTCCTGCACCTGCGACCCGAGGTGCGCGACACGCTGCTGGTCCGCGCCGACACGGCGGACCTCGGCCGCGCCTGTCGGGGTGCGGGGCAGGCGTTGGCCCGGCACCACGGGGACCTCGGCGCCCTCGTGCGTGCCGCGTGGCTTGTCGTGCGCGGCGCGGGGGACTGGGACGACATCGGTCCCGTGGTCCACCGGGCGCTCAACTCCCTGCGCTCCGCCGACGCCCGGGGGGCCGGCGCCGACCTGTGCGCCGCAGCCATCCCCCTCGCCCCCGACGCGGGCGCCCGGGCCGACCTGCTGATCCGCCGGACGCGGGCCCTGATCCGGGCCGGTCGGGCCCGCGAGGCCGACGCCACCTGGTCACGCGCCGTCGACGAGGCCCGCGCATCGGGTGACCCCGAGCGTTTCGCCCTCGCCGTCCTCGCCGAGGACTGGACCCACCGCAGTTTGGCCGGACCCCCGGGGTCGGCGGCCGCCCTGCTCCGCGAGGCCCTCGACCGCCTCGGGCCCCGCCCCAGCGCGCTCCGCGTGAGCGTGCTGTCCTACCTGATCCAGGAGCTGGTCACCCTGCCGCGGGAACGCTCGGAGGTTCCCTCGCTCGCCGCCGAGGTGGAGCGCCAGGGCGCCGAGTTGGGCGACCCCTACTCCCTGGCCACCGTGCTCCTGACCGGGCACGTGCTGCTGCGGGGCGGCCCCGAGCTCGCCCGCCGCGCGCAGCTCGCCGACCGGCTGGCCGTCGCGGCCGCGGACACGCCCGAGCCCGAGCGGTGGATGCCCCGGCTGTGGGGGGCCCGGCTCGTCGACGCCTACGCCGCGGGCGACCTGCGCG
>DUOQ01000285.1 GCA_012838755.1 Propionibacterium sp.
AGCTCGACCGGGGCCGGGGGCGTCCACCCACCCTCGCGCAGGGCGATCGCCACGGCCTTGGCCTCGGCGAGAACACGGCGGGCCGAGGCCACGACCTCGTCGTCGCCCTGCAGCAGGTGCCAGTCGGCCGCCTGCCAGGCGGACGTGCTGACCTCGCTGCCCGACGTCACCGCGAACGCGGACGCCGCAGCCTCACCTTCGCCCGCCGCCACCGCGCGGGCGAGGCTCTGCGCGACACCGCCCCAGGCGGGGATCAGGCCGACCGACCGCTCGGGGAAGCCCGCGTACAGCTCGGCGTGGGCGACGATGCGGTTGGCGATGAGCATCAGCTCGTTGCCGCCGCCCAACGCCAGGCCGCGTGCGGCCGCCACCACGGGGAACTCGGCGTTCCGCAGCGCATGGAACGCCGCCTGACCCCGCCGCGCGAACCCCCGGATCCCGTCGGCGTCGCCGGCATCGAGCAAGGACACGAACGTGCCCAGGTCGGCGCCGGCCGAGAAGGCGCGCGGGTGGTCCGAGCCGATGACCAACGCCCGGAACGCCCCCGACTCGCCCAGCGACAGGGCCCGCTCGACCATCTCGACCACGCCCGCGTTGCACGTGTTCATCTTGGTGCGCAGCGCCAGGCACGCGATGCCGTCACCCAGGTCGACCACGGCCGCATCGTCCGACTCGGCGAGCACCCCGAAGTTCCGCTCCGCCTCGGCGACCGTCAGGACGCCCTCCACCCGACGCCGCTCCCGCACAGCACCGTCCGAACCCAGCACCGTGTCGGGCGACGGGTAGAACCCACCGGCCTCGACCGCAGCGCGCAGCAATGCCGGCACGGGGCGTCCCTCGGCCTCGTACCGGGCCACCAACGCGGCCACGCCCACGGCGTCCGCGGGGATGGTCGCGGCGGCACCCGCGAGGACTCCGCCATGCAGGCCATGAACGCGAGGATCTGAGATGACCGACAACTTCGTGTCCAGCCGCTACCGCGTGGAGGGGATCCGCGACAGCAACGACGTGACCGCCGCCCTGCAGGAGCTCTACGACGTGTTCGCCGACCTGGGCCTGGGGCAGGCGATGATCGAGATGACCGGCAACCGCACCGCCGACCTGATCGTGAAGCACAAGGAGTCGGTGTCGCCCGACGTCGCCGCCATCGCCGCGGCCCTGCAGCGGGCCGGCCACTTCTTGCTGGTGTAGGACGCCCAGGCTGCCGCACCCGCAGGACGGGTCGCACCCCGCCGAGGACCGCCGCGACAACTGAACCGACGGTTCAGGGAGACCGCAGTCGATTCGCTCTCGACCTGTCCCGGTGAGCGGGACAGGTCGGGAGCGTCGCGACAGGGTGGTGAGGGCGAGCTTCCCACTCAACTTCCCACCTACCCAACAGGTGTGAAGTCGAAGTGGGAAGTTGTGTGTGAAGCTGCTGGTTCGGGGCCAGGTCACGGGCGCATGTCGTCGTGGATCCGCACGCTCGACAGCTCGATCTCGCCGGTGGGCAGGGCCCAGAAGTGCAGGCGGCGGGCCTGGGGCGTCCCGTGCTGCAGGTTGACACGCCAGCAGGTCGCACCGTCGGCGCGCGACAGGTAGGCGTCGTCGCCACCCGCGCCGGTGCGCATCTGGTGGGTGCGGCGTCCGGGCATGTCGTAGACGCGACCCGTGATGACCTCGATGACCACCTCGACGGCCTTGGCCCGGTCGCGGTCGCTGACCTCGGCGAGGCTGGGCAGGAAGTCGGCCCCGAGCAGGTAGGACGCCCGCGGCAAGTTGGGCTTCTCGGCGGCCGGGATGCGGCGGGCCCACTCCAGATCCACTTCGTAGCGGAACTGCTCGGCCGGGTCGGGGAAGGCGTTTCGGTCCCGGTCGCGGTCCTCCAGGATGCCCTCGACCCCCGCCAGCTGCTTGTCCTTGGCCGCGAGCTGCTTGGTGAGCCGGCTCACCGTCTGGTCCTGGTCGCGCCCGCGACGACGCAGTCGCTTCAACTCGTCGGCGTCGGCGTCCGCGGCGTCCTGGAGGCGGGCCACCTCGCGGGCGAGCGCGTCGCGCTCGGCGGTCATGACGCGCAGGGCATCGTCCGTCGGCTGGGGTTCCCGGGCCGGGGGTTGCTGCGCCGGTGGAGCCTCGGCCACCGGCGTGGGGGGTGGGGTCACGCTCGGGACCGGTTCGGGTGCCCGGTCGACCGTCGGTTCCTCGACGTCGGACGCCTCGGGTTCGGGTTCGGCGTCCCACGCCAGGGGTTCGGGGAGCCACGGGGGCCCACCGGGCAGCAGTGCCGGCGCCGGGAGCGGCGCCTCGTCGGGGTCGACGTCGAGGAGGCTCAGCTGCCAGTCGTCATCGGCCTCACCGGCCTGGACGATGCGGGCCGACAGGATCTCGCCCACGGTCAGCCACTGCCGCACGTCGATGACGAATCGGCCGCTGACGATGTCCTCGGCCGGCACCACGGGCTGGACGCCCGGGAAGATCTCCAGGACGGCGATCTCCCGCTCGACCGCGACGACGCGCGCGGTCACCAGGTCGTCATGCTGGAAGGTGGCCAGCGCGACGTCGGCCGTGATGAGGGACGCCGCCACGTCGAGCCGGCCGGTGGCCTCGTCGAGGTCTCCCTCGACGCGCATGCCCGGTTGGACGAGGTGTTCGGCGTCGACGTCCTCGACCACGAGCTCGGGCCAGATGGTCGCCATGCCGCCTTGGTCGAGGGAGACCAGGCCCCGGCCGGACACTGATCCCTTCACCGTGCCCGTCACGCGGCGCGCCCGGATCGGCTGTGCCGTGTACGAGCTGAGTCGCGACGAGGCCAGGGCGTCGCGGATGAGTGCCTCGGTGGTGGCGGCCGCATGGCTGGCGTCCCAGGTGAACCGGAGGGGGGAGCGGTCGAGGTTGGTGGTCCACTCCAGGCCGACGGGGTAGACGCGGCCCGCGCCGCCGTAGCACTCGGTGCCCGGGAACCGGGCCAACGCCTCGGAGAACGCCCACGACACCTCGCCGGTGCCCATCTCGAAGATGTCGACGAGCGTCCCCACGTCCTGGACGATGCGCGACACGTCGACCGGCGGTCGGTGGTCGCCGGCGCGCCGGGTGAGCAGCAGGGCGGGGCGCGTCCGCTCGGGGTTCAACAGGTGGGCGGCCAGGGCGACCGCCATGTCGGGGCTGTCGACCGGCGTCACGGCACCGGCGGCGAAGGTGAGGTCGGGGCGTCCGGCCTGCGGGGCGGTGGGCGCGCCCACGGTGGGTGTGGGGGGCGGGGCCGAGGCCGCCCACGCCCTCTCGATGTGGCGGACCAACTGGTCGAGGCGGGCCTTCTTGGTGGTGTTGCGGGAACCGACCAAGGGCGCCGCGTAGGGGGCGTCGGCCCGCCGGACGGGGAACACGCGGGCGGCACCCCCGTACACGGTGAAGTCGTCGCCCAGGCGGGCGTTGAGCTGGGAGGTCAGGTGGGCCGGGACGACGAGCACGCGGCCATCCGGGCCGGTGGCGCGGGTGACGGCGTCGAGATCGAAATCGGGTGCATGGGCGTCGCGGCGCGTCGAGAGCACCACGACCACCCCCGACTGTTCCGTGCTGGCCACGTCACGCAAGGCCATGCCGAGGGCGAACTCGTCGAGAATCGTCTGTGCCGTCACGGTCGAACCTTTCGGACGTGGGGGTGGAACTGCGTGCTCCTGGCCCTGGTGTGCGAGTGCCCGTGGTCCCAATCTAGTGCCGTGACGGGCGGGAGAGGTGGGCTCGACTGGCGCAAGCGGCTAGGTGTACTCGGCCAAGAGGTTGGTGACACTCCGGGCGGATTGTTGACGTAGTGAAGACCTCCGGGTGCGGTGGGTGGTGTCTAAGTCACTTACCGTCCGGAGGTCTTCGTGTCCCACCGTAATG
>DUOQ01000286.1 GCA_012838755.1 Propionibacterium sp.
GGCTCCCAACGGCCGATTCTCGGGGTCGGGCTCGTCAGCTATTCATGCCGCAGAGGTGCCGTGGTGCTTACGCAGCCAACGCATACGCAGTAGACTGAAGGTACGAGAATCGGGTACCTCCCATTTGATTGTTCGGCTCGTCGAGGACGAGCACCTCGGGGTCGGCCATCAGGGCCAGCGCCACGTCGAGGCGGCGGCGCTCGCCGCCGGACAGCTTGCTGGTCTCGACGTCGGCGCGGCGGGCCAGGTCGACGGCCTCGAGCACGTCGGCGACCGCGATCGGGCGGGAGAGGGTGCCGTGCCACATCCGGGCCATCTCGGCCACGGTGAGGGAGGACGGGAATCCGGAGGCCTGCAGCACCACGCCGGTGCGGTGCCGGACGAGGTGGCGCTCGGCGACCGGGTCGTGGCCCAGCACGCGGATCTCACCGGCGGCCGGACGAGCCAGCCCCTCGATGAGTTCGACCGTCGAGGTCTTGCCGGCACCGTTGGTGCCCAGCAGGGCGAACAGCTCGCCGCGGCGGACGGTCAGGTCGATCCCGCGGACGGCCTCGAAGGACGCGGTCGGGGTGCGGCCTCCGGTCAGGGGGTTGCGCCGGGTCGCCGTGGTGTAGGTGCGGCGCACGCCGGACAGGGTGATGGCCGCGTCGGCGGCGACCGCCGGGGTGCTGGGCTGGAGCGCTGTCGTCGTCATGCATCCAGACTCGCCCCGGATCGCCCCCGCCCCCAGTGCGTTGCCTCACCACCTGCCCGTGACATCTGTCACGGGTGGCCTCCTACAGTGGAGGCATGGCAGCCGTGCACACCGATGTCCCCCGCCTCGTCGCGCCCGACCGGGTCGCCGACCTCGTCGCGCTCGTCACCGCGTCCGGTGGCGAGGTGGCCGAGACCGTGTCGCCGTTGGACGGGTCGACGTTGGCCCGGATCCCGCAGAGCTCGCTCGTCGACGTCGACGGCGCCTTCGCCCGCGCGCGGGCGGCGCAGCCCGTCTGGGCCGCGCTCGGGGCGTCCGAGCGTGGACGCCGCCTGCTGGAGTTCCACGACCTCCTGCTGGCCGAGCAGGCGCAACTGGTCGACCTCATCATCACCGAGACCGGGAAGTCGCGACGCGACGCCACTGACGAGGTGTTCCACGCGGCCATGACCGCGCGCTACTACGGCGTGCATGCCGAGCGGTTCCTGCGCCGCGAGCGCCGGCTGGGGGCGATCCCGGTGCTGACGCGGGTCGACGTGAACCACGTGCCCAAGGGCGTGGTCGGCGTCATCTCGCCCTGGAACTACCCCCTGACCATGGGCTTCTCCGACGGTGTGGCCGCCTTGGCGGCCGGCAACACGGTGGTCGCCAAGCCCGACGCGCAGACCATGCTCACCGCCCTGGCCGCGCTCGAGGTGCTGCGCCGGGCGGGCGTCCCCGACGACGTGTGGCAGGTCGTCGCCGGGCCGGGGGGCGAGATCGGCACCGCGCTGGTCGAGCGCGCCGACCACATCACGTTCACCGGCTCGACCGCCACCGGCCGCAAGGTCGCCGCGGGGGCCGCGGAGCGCCTCATCAGCGCGTCGCTGGAGCTGGGTGGCAAGAACCCCATGGTCGTCCTCGAGGACGCCGACCTCGACGCGGCCGTCGACGGCGCGATCCGCGGGTGCTTCGGCAACGCCGGGCAGTTGTGCGTGTCGTTCGAGCGCCTGTACGTGGCGCGGCCGGTGTACCACGCGTTCCGGTCCCGGTTCGTGGACGCCGTACGCGCCCTCGACCTGACCGTCGGCCTCGACTGGTCGTGTGACGTCGGCACCCTGACCAGCCCCGCCCAACTGGAGAAGGTGTCGGCCCACGTCGAGGACGCCCGCGCGAAGGGCGCCGTGGTGCTCGTGGGCGGGCACCCGCGCGAGGACCTCGCCCCGTGGTGTTACGCCCCGACCGTCCTTGAGGGCGTCACCGAATCCATGGACCTGTACCGCAACGAGACCTTCGGCCCGGTCGTGGCGCTATACCCGTTCGACACCGACGACGAGGCGGTCGAACTGGCCAACGACTCCGTCTACGGGCTCAACGCCTCGGTCTGGAGCCGCGACGGGCACCGGGCCCGCGCGCTGGCGTCCCGGATCAGGTCGGGCTCGGTCAACGTCAACGAGGCGCTCGCCGCGTCATTCGGCTCGCTGTCGGCCCCGATGGGCGGGTTCGGCGACTCGGGGCTTGGACGCCGCCAGGGCCCCGAGGGCCTGCTGCGGTTCACCGAGGTGCAGACGGTCGCGAGCCAGCGGGGGATGGGGGTGGGTGCCCCGGCGGGGGTGTCCCGGGAGAAGTTCGCCGCGGTGATGACCAGCGCGCTGAAGGTGATGCGGGCCCTGCGCCTCTGAGCGACGGGCTGTCGGCGGGGCGTCGGCTGCCGGCGCTCAGGCGATCTGGCGGACCTGCACCGGAACGTCGGCGGCCTGGCCGGGGGTAGGCACCTCCGAGCCGGGCAGCGTGACGCACGCCGTGCCGTAGGCGACCGCGCGACGGAGGCGCGCGGCGGGGTCGTGCCCGGCGTGGCAGGCCAGCAGGTAGCCGGCGAGGGCGGCGTCCCCGGCGCCGACGACCGACACCATCTCGACGGGGTCGGCCTCGGCGTGCCACACGCCGTCGTCGCAAGCGAGGATCGCGCCGTTGGCACCGAGCGTGGCCAGCACGGAGGTGATCCCGTGGGCGCGCAGCTCCAGCGCCGCCGCGGTGGCCTGGTGCAGGTCACCCTGCTCGAGTGCGGTGCGGATCGGGCGCCCGGTGACCTGCTCGAGCTCGGTGACGTTGGGGGAGATCACGTCGGGTGCGCGGGCGCCGGCCCGCACCACGGAGTCCAGCGCCGGCCCGTGCGCGTCGACCGCCACCTGGACGCCGACCTGGCGGGCGATGTCGGTGAGGCGGACGTACCAGTTGTCGGGGGTGCCGGGGGGCAGGCTGCCGCACAGGGCCAACCAGGCGGCGCCGGGCAGGGTGGCGTGCAGGGCGCTGACGAGCGCGGTCTGGTTCTCGGGCGTCAGGGGTTCACCGGGCTCGTTGAACCGGGTGATCTGGCCGTCGGGGTGGGTGATGCTCAGGTTGGTGCGCGCGCGGCGTCCGACCGGGACCATGCGCGAGGGCACCCCGCGGACGCGCAGGGCCTCGGCGAGCGGGTCCATGGCGTCGACCGGGACGATCGCGCGGGTGGGGTGGCCGGCGGCGTGGACCGCCGCGCTGACCACGACGCCCTTGCCCGCGGCGGCGGAGTACACCCGGCCCAGCCGGTTCAGGCTGCCCACGCGCAGTTCCCCGGACAGGGGCGCGCCTCGGTCCAGGCTCGGGTTCGCCGTGAACGTGATGATCACCGGGACAACGTACCCTCGGGGTGACATCCCCTCCCGGGGGCGCCACAGTGCGGAAGGGGTGCTGCGGTCAGTCCGCGAACGTGCTGGTGTCGGTCACGTGGCGGTAGCGGACCTTCGCGCCGACCACGTCGTCATGGGCCCGGGTGATCTGGTCGCCGGCGATGACCTCGCGCAGGGGGCTTCTCCTCTGGGCGTGTTGCATCTCTGAGTGACGACTATGCCCCCTGGGAGGCACAAGGCGCACTCAGATTTGTCGCACGGGGGCCAGTGGCACCCGCACGGTGAACTCGGTGTGGCCGGGGCGCGACCGCACGTCGACGTGGCCACCGTGGGCGGCGACGACGGCGGCCACGATCGCCAGGCCCAGGCCCGTCGACGGGACTCCGCCACCGGCCCGGGACCGGCTGGCGTCGGCGCGGGTGAACCGTTCGAACACGCGGTCGGCGACCTCCGGCGGGATGCCCGGGCCGTCGTCGGAGACCCGCACCACGGCCCAGCCCTGCTCGGCGGCCAGCGACGTGGTGACGCGCGTCCCGGCGGGGGTGTGCGTGCGCGCGTTGGCGAGCAGGTTCGCAACGACCTGGGTCAGGCGGTGCCGGTCGGCGAGGGCCACGACCTCGGCGTCCGGTAGCGAGAGCGCCCACGCGTGGTCGGGCCCGGCGGCGCGGGCGTCGGAGACGGCGTCCGCCACGAGGGTGCTCAGCGGCGTCGGGGCGATCTCCAGCGCCGGGCCGGAGTCGAGCCGGGCGAGCAGGAGCAGGTCCTCGACGAGGTGCGACATGCGCTCGGACTCCGACTCGATCCGCTCCAGGGCGTGCGCGGTCGTCGCGGGCACGTCGGGGCGTTCCCGGCGGGTGAGTTCGGCGTACCCCCGGATGGCGGCCAGCGGGTTGCGCAGCTCGTGCGAGGCGTCCGCGACGAACCGGCGCAGCTTGGTCTCGGAGCCCTCCCGCGCGCCCAACGCCCCCTCGACATGGTCGAGCATGCGGTTGAACGCGATCCCGACCTGGCCGACCTCCGAGCGCGGGTCGGTGTCCTCGGCGGGGAAGCGCACGGGCACGTCCACCGCGCCGGACCCCAGCGGCAGCGCCGACACCTGGTGGGCGGTCGTCGCGAGCCGGGCGAGGGGGCGCAAGTTGCGCTCGACCACGGTCCGGGCGGCCAGGAAGGCGATGATGATCGCCATCAGCGTCAGCACCACGGCGGCGACCATGATCGAGGCCATGGACGCCGTGAGTCCGGCCAACGGCAGGCCGACCACCATCACCTGCGACCCCTGGGCGATGCCCACGATGCGGTAGGGGCCCAGGCTCGGGAGGGCCCGGGTCTCGGGGCGTCCCGTCGGCACGACCCGCTCGAGCTCGGCGGCGACCTGCTCGCCCACCACGTTGCGGTCGTGCTCGACCTGGACGATCCCGCCCTGGCCCTGCCAGTAGAACAGCAGCCCCTGTGCCAGGCCGGGCCCGCCGCGTCCGGGGGACATGCCCTGGCCGCGGCCCTCGCCACGCGTCTGGGTGGCGCTCGCGAGCAGTTGCTCGTCGAGCTGGTCCTGCAGGATGCGGTGCATCGTCAGGGCGGTCAACCCCGACAGCAGCACCGCGATCACCGCGACCAGCGCGGTGGTGGACAGGATGAGGCGGCGGCTGAGGGTCCCCGCCCCCAGCGGCTCCGGGCGGGGGTGGGACGCCGCGGGCGCGGGCACCACGGGGCCGGGACCGGTCATGCGCCGGCCGGCTTCAGGACGTACCCCGCGCCGCGCAGGGTGTGGATCATGGGCTCGCGCCCGGCGTCGATCTTCTTGCGCAGGTAGGAGATGTAGAGCTCCACGACGTTGGCCTGGCCGCCGAAGTCGTAGTTCCAGACGCGGTCGAGGATCTGCGCCTTGCTCAGCACCCGCCGCGGGTTGCGCATGAGGTAGCGCAGCAGCTCGAACTCGGTGGCGGTGAGGTGGATCTCCTCCCCGGCGCGGGTCACCTCGTGGGAGTCCTCGTCGAGGACGAGGTCGCCGACCACCAGTTCGCTGCCGGGCTTGGCCAGCGTCGCGCCCGAGCGGCGCAGCAGGCCGCGCAGCCGGGCGACGAGTTCCTCGAGCGAGAACGGCTTGGTGACGTAGTCGTCGCCCCCGGCCGTGAGCCCCTGGATGCGGTCGTCCACGGCGTCGCGGGCCGTCAGGAAGATCACCGGCACGTCGGGCTGCTCGGCGCGGACCCGCCGCATGACCTCCAGCCCGTCGAAGTCGGGCAGCATCATGTCGAGCACGATCACGTCGGGGCGGGTGTCCCGGGCCGCCTGCACCGCGCCGAGGCCGGACGTCGCGGCCGTCACGTCCCAGCCCTCGTAGCGCAGCGCCATGCCGAGCAGCTCGGTGATGCTGGGCTCGTCATCGACGGTCAGCACCCGGATGGGTGTGCCGTCGGGACGGGTCAACTGCTCGTGCGGGGTGCTCATGCACCCAGCGTGGCACCAACGCGTGGGTGATTTCCATGTGTTGGCTGTGCGTTCCCTGTGAACCGGCTGGTTCCTGAGCCGGCGCGTCAGCGCATGTCGAAGTCGATGAGCCCCGGGTCGGGGGACCGCCGGTCCACGTGCCAGGTGGTGACGTGTCCCGGGCGTCCGGGGACGCGGCCACCGGTCAGCAGGCCCACCATCGCGTCCACGTCCTCGGGCAGCCCCTGGCAGTCGACCTCGACCGAGCCGTCGGGGTCGTTGGCGGCGTACCCGGCGAGCCCGAGGCGTCCGGCCCGGCGGGAGACCCACCAGCGGAACCCGACGCCCTGGACCAGCCCGTCGACCCGGACGACCGCGCGCGTGAGACCGTCGGTCACTGCGTGTGGAGGTAACCCAACAGGTGGTTGCGCTCGTCGGTGAGCTGCTCGATGCGGTACTTCACCACGTCACCGATCGAGACGATCGCGGTGAGCGAGCCGTCGACCTCGATCGGGACGTGGCGTACCCGCTTGTGGGTCATGGTGTGGGCGGTGTCCTCGATGCTGTCCTCGGGCTTGCCCGTGACGACGTCGACGGTCATCAGGTCGCGGACCGTGGCCTCGAGGAGCGAGCTGCCGGAGCCCGCCAGGCCGCGCACGACGTCGCGCTCGCTGATGATTCCCTCGATGTGCTGCCCGTCGGAGGAGACGACGAGCGCACCGATGTTGTTGTCCGCCATGAGCGAGACGAGTTCGGCCACGGTGGCGGTGGGTGCGATGGTCACCACGGAGGTGCCCTTGCTGCGGATCACGTCTTCGAGCTTCATGCCCGGACGCTACCCGGAACCTCTCGGGCGCGCCAGAGGGGGGCCCTATGATCTGTCCGACCGGCACGCGTGGCCCACGCGTGCGCACCGACCCTTCAGGGAGCAGCCCAGTGGAGCGATCCTGGCGCACCGCAGCCGTCCGCGCGGGCATCGACGCCGACACCGCCGAGGGCGCCGTCGTCCCCCCGATCTACCTGTCGACCAACTACGGGTTCACCGGGCTGCGCGCCCCGCGCACCCACGACTACTCCCGTTCGGGCAACCCGACGCGCAGCCACCTCGCCGACGCGCTCGCGGAACTCGACGGCGCCGCGGGGGCCGTGGTCACGGCGTCCGGGATGGGGGCGATCACCACGACGCTCATGGCCCTGGTCTCGGCGGGGGACACGGTGGTGGCCCCGCACGACGCCTACGGCGGCACGTGGCGCCTGCTGGACGCGCTGGCCAGGCGGGTGGGCTTCGACCTGCACCTCCTCGACCTGGCGGCGCCGGACGCCGTGGAGCGGGTCCGCACCCTCGTCCCGGTCCTGACCTGGGTGGAGACACCGTCGAACCCCCTGCTGGCGATCAGCGACCTCGCGGCGCTGGCGGACGCGACCCACGCCGGTGGCGGCTTGCTGGTGGCCGACAACACCTTCTGCTCGCCGGTGCTGCAGCGTCCCCTCGAGTTCGGGGCGGACGCCGTGGTGCAATCGTCGACGAAGTACCTCAACGGGCACTCCGACGTGATCGGGGGCGTGGTGGCCTCGGCGACGGCCGAGATGGCCGAGCAGATGGCCTGGTGGGCGAACTGCCTGGGCGTCACCGGGGGAGCGTTCGACAGCTACCTCACGCTGCGCGGGTTGCGCACGCTGGGCGTGCGGATGGCCGCGCACCAGGAGAACGCCGCCGCGGTCGTGGACGCCCTGTGCGCCCACCCCGCCGTCGAGCGCGTGCACTACCCGGGGCTGGCCGACCACCCCGGGCACGAACTGGCGCAGCGCCAGATGGACGGGTTCGGGGCGATCGTGTCGTTCGAGGTCGTCGGGGGAGAGGACGCCGTGGCGGCCCTGGTCGACGGGCTCGCGCACTTCTCCTTGGCCGAGTCCCTCGGCGGCGTCGAGTCGCTCATCTGCCACCCGGGCTCGATGACCCACGCCGCGATGCCGCCCGAGGTGCAGGAGGCGGCCGGCCTGCGACCCGGCCTCGTGCGCCTGTCGGTGGGCATCGAGGACCCCGACGACCTCGTCACCGACCTGGTGGCCGGGCTGGATCGCGCCGGGGCGTGCGACGAATCTGAGTGACGACTCGTCTGCGGCGTGCGACAAATCTGAGTGACGAACATGCCCCTTGAGGCCGCGAAGACGCACTCAGATGTGTCGCACGGCTCGGAGCTTGCGCACTCAGATCTGCCACACGGGGGGTCAGACCGTGCCCAGCCCAGTGCGCGGGAACTCGACGCGGGCCTGGTCGGCGATCCGCTTCATCATGGCGAGGTCGATGCCGGCGCCGAAGACGCCACCGGCGAGCGGGACGAGCTTGCCGACGCGGGCGAAGACCCGCTCGCCGACCGACCGCAGGATGCGGAAGCCGACGGCCTTCTGGATCACCATCAGGGCCGACTTGGGCAGGTTCTTGCCGGCCACGTTCAGCGCCGCGCCGCCGCCGACGGAGACGCCGGCCTTGGCCAGCACGTCGGAGGAGTTGGATCCGATCAGCGTCAGCAGCACGGCGGTGCGGATGCGGTCGTCGGCGACGTCGTGCCCGCGCAGGTGTGCGATGGCCGCGGTCATGCGGGTCGCCTGCACGTAGAACTCGAAGACATTGGCCGGGATCGCCACGACCATCGTCAGGAAGCCGCCCAGCGAGGTGAGGAAGCCACCGGCGGCGCCGCCGACCAGGTGCTGCCTCACGACGGCGTCGACCGCCGCCTCGACGTCGCCGTTCGCTTTGGCGAGGGCCTTGTCGGCGACCTCGCGGGCCCCGCTGAACCGGCTGACGCCCTCGATGCCCACCCCGGTGAGCTGCTTGATCAGGTTGGTGATCGCGTCGTCGTTGCCGCTCGGGTCGTTCGCCTCATCCAGCGCGGAGCGCGTGATCTCGATCTCCTCGTCGCGGCGGAACATGTCGAACAGGCCCATGGCTGCCCCTTTCGTCGGACGCCGCGCGCTCACGCGGCCACCCCCCGACCTTTCCGCACCTGGGCCCCCAACTCAAGGGCTGGCTACGAGATTCAGGGTCACCTCCGGGAAATCAGGGCCCTCCCCAGCAGCGCCAGGTTGGCCGGCTTCTCCGCGAGGCGACGCATGTAGTAGCCGTACCAGTCGACCCCGTAGGGCACGTACACCCGGACGCGGTGGCCCTCGCGCGCCAGCCGCAACTGCTCCTCGGGCCGCACCCCGTACAGCATCTGGAACTCGTAGCTGCCCGGCTCACGCCCCGCGACCAGCAGCTGGCCCAGCGAAGCGGTGATCATCCGCGGGTCGTGGGTCGCGATCATCGGGTAGGCGCCCCCGTCGAGCAGCACCGTCAGGCACCGCTGGAACGCCTCGCCGATCGCCTGCGGCGTCTGGTGCGCGACCCGCTCGGGCTCGGCGTAGGCACCCTTGCACAGGCGGACGCGGGAGCCCTCCCCGCCGTAGCGCGCCGCGTCCGCCTCGGTGCGGAACAGCATCGCCTGCAGCACCAGCCCGGTGTCGGGGAACTCGCGGCGAAGCGCGTCCACCAGGCCGTGCATGCCGTCGAGGGTGGTGTGGTCCTCGGCGTCGAAGGTGACGGTCGTGCCGGCCTCGGCGGCGGCCGAGACGATGCGGCCGGCATTCTCGGCGGCGAGGTGGACCCCGCCGGGCAGTCCTTGGCCGATGGCGCTGGCCTTGACCGAGATCTCGGCCACGTCGGTCAGGCCCTCGTCGGCCATTCGGCGCACCAGCGCGATGTTCGACTCGGTGGCGGCGAGCGCGGCGGCCTGGCTGGTCGTGTCCTCACCGAGGTGGTCGATGGTTGCGAGGCGTCCGGACGCCCTGATCTCGCGGATGGCGCGCACCGCGTCGTCGACGTCCTCCCCCGGGACGAACCGGTCGACCGTGCGGCGCACCACGGGCATCCGGGTGGCCAGGTCGCGCACGACATGGTTGCGCGAGGCGGCCAGCAGTAGGTTCTTCATCGAGGCCTCCTGACAGGAAGAAGGTGGGCGCGGGGTTGCCGCGCCCACCCAATCTATCGCCTGTCGGCGGGGTCGTTCACTCCTGCGGCTTGGCGCCGTTCTCCTCGGCTGCGCGCTGCTCGGCGGCCCTGCGGATTGCGTGGGTGTCGAGCTTGTCCTGGCCCTGCAGACGGTCGTGGGACACGAACCGCTCGGGGTGCTGGTCGACGTAGCGGTCGTGGGTCTCGTGGGCTGCGTCGAGAAGGTCGAGGAGCTCCTGCTCGCGGAAGATCTCGTCCTTGTACTTCTCGTCCATGACGAGCAGCGCCGCCTCCTCCTTCAGCAGCGAGCGGTAGATCTTCTCGCGGTGGTCGGGGTCGGCGTCGAAACCGGTCTCGAGGTACTCCTTGGCGTGGCGGCGGGCGTTCTTGATCGTGGTGAGCGCCTTTCCGCGGGCCGACATCAGGGACATGACGATGACGACGATCAGGGTGCCGACGATGACGCCGAGCGACAGCTCCGTGGTGACCTCGATCACCGGCACGTGCTCGCCACCGTTGATGAACGGGACGTTGTTCTCGTGCAGGGCGTGCAGGATGAGCTTCACGCCGATGAAGCCCAGGATGATTGCGAGGCCGTACTTGAGGTAGATCAGGCGGTCGAGCAGGCCGTCGATCAGGAAGTAGAGCTGGCGCAGGCCGAGCAGCGAGAACGCGACGGCGGTGAACACGATGTAGGTGTTCTGCGTGAGGCCGAAGATCGCGGGGATCGAGTCGAGGGCGAACATGACGTCGGTGCCACCGATGGCGATCATGACCAGCAGCAGTGGGGTCATGGCCTTCTTGCCGTTCTCGATCGTGAACAGCTTGTCGCCATCGTAGTGGTCGGACGTGTGCATGACGCGCTTGGCCAACCGGATGATGAAGTTGTTCGCCTCGGCCGTCTCGGAGTCGTCCTCGTCCTTCTCGGGCTTGATCAGGTTGCCGGCGGTGACCAGCAGGATGAGGCCGAAGATGTAGAACACCCAGGCGAAGCTGTTGATCAGGGCCGCGCCCAGGAAGATGAAGCCGGTGCGGAAGATCAGGGAGACCACGATGCCGAACATCAGCACCAGCTGCTGGTTCTGCCGCGGCACCTTGAAGCTCGCCATGATGATCAGGAAGACGAACAGGTTGTCGACCGAGAGGCTCAGCTCGGTGATGTAGCCGGCGTAGTACTCGATGCCGGACTTCTGGCCCATCGAGAACCAGACCCACCCACCGAAAAGCATGGCGATCGAGACGTAGATGGCCGTCCACTTCGCGGCCTCGCCGATCGTGGGGATATGGGCCTTGCGGACGTGGAAGATGAAGTCGAACGCCAGCAAGGCGATGATGAAGATGGCGGTGGCGATCCACACGGTCACTGACACGTCGGTCATGGAGGCCCTTTCCGGTTGGACGAGCAAGGGGCGCTGTTTCCCGTCCGTGGCGGGGCCCGCTATCGGAGCAGTCTAACGACGGGGAGCAACGGACGGCGGCAGGTTGCCAAACCTGCCGCCATCCTCGGGGAATTGCGCCCGGACACGCGTCAGAGGCGCGCCTGCCACTTGTCGGCCCACACGAGGTCGTTGGGCGTCCCGTGGAACTCGCTGCGGCCCTCGAGCTTGTCGATGGTGGCCAGCACGTTGGCGTCGTTGGGGTGGTACGCGTTCACGTAGCACTTGACCATCGTCGCGTCGTGCAGGTGGGTGGTGAAGTTGTGGCTGACCATGAAGGTCGGCACCTCCCAGACGTACCAGGGCACCTCATTGCTCATGGCCGTCTTCCACTGGATCCGGTAGTTGTTCTGTGCGCCGTAGCCGATCACCTCGGCGAGCACGATCGCGGCGTCCACCTCGTCGCGGTACGTCAGGGTCGGTCCCTTGACGCGCGTGGAGCCGTCGTTGACGGTCACCTCGTAACCGCGCTCGGTGAGCACCTCGATGTACTTGTTCAGCATCGCGGGGTCGCCGCCGCCGGTGATGCCGCCGACCTCGCCGGTCAGGTGGTACAGCCGGATCCGCTTGTGGTCGGTCGGGTTGAGCGGCAGCTGGTCGAGGGTGTTCTTGACCAGGGTGATGCCCTTGTCGGCGGCGTCCGAGCGCATCGCGAGGTGCTCGTCGCAGCCCACGACCTCGAGGTCGGACGCCGTGCGCAGCAGGGTGCCGGCCTCCCGCTTCTCGTGCAGGCGGAGCTTGGCCTTGAGGCCGAGGATGCGCCGGTTGGCGTCGTCGAGGCGTTCCTTGGTGATGACTCCCTTCTCGACGCCCGCCTTCATGAACCCGAAGTCCTCCTCCAGGTTGTTGAAGAACAGGAAGCAGTCGCAGCCGGCGGCGATCGCTGCGGGCACGTAGTCCTCGCGGCGCATGGCCGAGGTCATGCCGAGCATGTGCGAGGCGTCCGTGATGACCGCGCCGTTGAAGCCCAGCTGGGTCTTGAGCAGCCCGTTGATGAGTTCGGACGCCAGCGTGGCGGGCAGGATGTCGGCGTCCGCCAGCGACGGGTCGAGCTTCTGCTGGTAGTGGGGCAGGGCGATGTGCCCGGCCATGACCATCTCCACGCCGTTGTCGATGTGGGCGCGGTAGACCTTGCCGAAGGACTCGTCCCACTCGTCCGGCTGCAGCTCGTTGACGCCGAGGACGAGGTGCTGGTCGCGCTCCTCGGTGCCGTCACCGGGCCAGTGCTTGACACAGGTGAGGATCCCCGACTCCCGCTGGCCCTCCACGAACGGGATCGTGTACTTGATCACGTCGTCGGCGGTGGTGCCGTAGGCGCGGGTGTTCACGATCGTGTTGCGCCAGTTGACCAGGATGTCGACGCACGGGTCGAAGTTGAGGTTGGCGCCGATGGCGTCCATCTCGCGCCCCGACACGTAGCCGGCGTTGCGGGCCACCTCGACCGACCCCGACGCCTCGGTCTGGGCGCCCGAGGCGATGTAGGTGCCGTCCTTCATGGCGCCGTTGCCGCCGGAGTCGCAGTTGGCCGCGATCAGCAGCGGGATCTTCGATGCGGTCTGCAGCCGGTTGAGCAGCTCCTGCACCTGGTCGGACGTGCCGCCGTGGTAGCGGGCCACGCCGACGGGGAACTTCTCGAGGATCTGCTCGGCGGTGTAGGAGTTGCCCGAGAACGAGTCCTCCCCGAAGAAGAACAGGTTGGTGAACAGCTGCCCGACCTGCTCGTCGAGGGTCATGGATGCGAGGGTCTCCTCGACCCAGGCCACCTGGCCCTCGTCGAGGTCGTACGGGCTGGCGGTGAGGTCAACGAGTTCGGCCATGTCACTTCACCTTCGGCATCGGGACGGCCTTGTCGCCGGAGATGGTCTCCCAGGGGACCTCGCCGGGCAGGTAGCTGTTGAACTCCTCGATGAGCTTGGCCTGGTACTCGCCCTCGAATGTGCCGTCGAGGAACTTGCCCAGCGCCTCGTCCTTGAAGCGGGCCCACGAGTACTTCTCGTTGCCCGGCAGGATCGGGTAGTACAGGCACTCGGCCTTGGCGGCAGCGTCGCGGTCACCCGGGGCGTCACCGATCAGCATGATCTTGTCGGCGTCGTACTTGCCCTTCGCCGCGTACTGGACGTGCTCGGCCTTGGAGCCCATCTCCTGGCCGGCGATGACCTTCACGTACTTGGCGAGGTCATGGGCGTTCCACTCGTAGGTGAGCGCGTGCAGCGGCGTGGCCGAGACGGTTATCTGGTCCACGCCGACCTCTTGCATGGCCTCCATGGCCTCGCGGACGCCGGGGAACGGGCCACAGCCGTGCACCATGTCGGCGATGCGCTGGTTCACGTCGTCGCCCCACGCGATCATGCGGTCGACCGTCGGGGACGGGTTCTTCTCGGCGAACGCGGCCAGGCCCTTGTCGGAGAGCGGGAACTCGGAGTTGATGAAGTCGTCGAGCTCGGGGTACGGCGGGACCTTCACGCCACGTTCCTCCACCTCGACCCGGTCGCGCAGCAGGTTGAGCAGTTGGCGCAGGGCCAGCCAGCGGTTGAGGCCGCGGGTGATCGACCCGAGGTTGACGAACAGGGCCGTCTGGCGCGCCAGCGTCGAGACCGGCTGGAGGTCCCAGGCCTGGATGGAGGCGGGGGTGAAGCACTCGAGGTGCTTGATGTCCATGGCGTCCATGGCGCACCCGTCGGAGTCGATGCCGACGAAGTACTTCTCGGTCGGGACGAAGTCGACGAGCACCTGGGCGGCTTCGGGATGCTGGCTCACTGAGGCTCTCCTTTGGCAGGCGGAAATATGGCTTCATTGTCGCCAAGGGGCCGGGACCCCGCTGGGGTTCCGTGGTATTGCCTCGGGGGGCCCGGGGGCGCGCCCGGTCAGAAGAGGCCGTGGACCAGCTCGACGGTGAGGGCGTCGAGGTCGTCGATGACCGCGTGCGCGCGGTCGAGCACCTCGGCGGCCGGCGGGTGGAACCGCGGCGGCACCACGACGGTGCGCATCCCCGCGGCGAGGGCCGACTTCACGCCGTTGGTGGAGTCCTCGATCGCCACGCACGTCGTGGGGTCGACACCCAGCCGTGACGCGGCCTCCAAGAACCCGTCCGGGTGCGGCTTGCCGCGCTCGACCTCCTCGGTCGACACCACGACGCCCACCAGGTCGCGGACGCCCAGCAGGTCCAGCCCGGCCTCGATCAGTTCCGGCGGGGAGCTCGATGCCACCGCGAGCGGGGCGATCGCGGCCATGCGGCGCACGGCGTCCACGGCCCCGGGCAGCACCGGGATGCGACCGGAGCGGTAGGCGTCCGCCATGCCGTCGATGGTGCGGCGACCCGCCTCGTGGGCGGTCCCGCGCAGGCCGACGGCCTCGACGAGGTACGCCGTCCATTCGGGGGTGCTCATGCCCATCATCGCCTGCGTGGCCTCCCCCGGCCACGGGACGCCGTCGGCCTCGGCCAGGCCGCGGCGCACGACGTCCCACTCCTCCTCGGAGTCGGTGAGAGTGCCGTCCATGTCGAAGACGATCGCGTGGGGCAGGGCTTCCATGGACGCCAGCCTAGGACAGCCGCCAGTCGATGGGGGCGGCCCCCTGGGCCTCGAGGGCGGCGTTGGCCCGGGAGAAGGGCCGCGAGCCGAAGAAGCCCGAGCGGGCCGACAGGGGGGAGGGGTGCGCCGACGCGATGACGGGCACCTGTCCCAGGCGCGGGGTGAGGGACTGGGCGTCGCGTCCCCACAGGATCGCCACGAGCGGGCCGCCCCGTTCGACGAGCGCGTCGATGGCCCGGTCGGTGACCACCTCCCAGCCCTTGCCGCGGTGGGACGCCGGCGCCCCCGGTCGAACGGTCAGGCAGCGGTTGAGCAGCAGGACGCCCCGCTCGAACCAGGCGCTGAGGTCGCCGTGCTCGGCCGGGGGGATGCCCAGGTCGGTGGACACCTCGGCGTAGATGTTCCGCAGGGAGCGGGGGATCGGCCGGACCTCCCCGGCCACCGAGAACGACAGCCCGACCGCGTGGCCCGGGGTGGGGTAGGGGTCCTGCCCGATGATCAGGACGCGGACGTCGGCGAGCGGCCGGGTGAAGGCGCGCAGCACGTTCTCCCCGGCGGGCAGGTAGGACCGGCCAGCGGCGACCTCCGCGCGGAGGAACGCGCCCATCGTGGACACCTGGTCCGCGACGGGGGCCAGGGCCTCGGCCCAGTCGGGGGCGACGAGTTCGGCGAGTGGGCGAGCGGTCACGCAGATCAGGCTAGCCCGGCAGTAGGCTGTGCCCCGCCCGGAAGGAGCACCCCGTGCCGTTGATCCCCACCCTCCGCCGTCTGCTGGGGCCTGAACCCACCCCTCGGCCCGCCGAGCCGGTGGTCGTCCAGGTCCCCGTCCCCGAGCAGGACCGTCGGGCCGACCTCGAGCCCGACATCCCGCGCGGCCTGACCGTCGCCGCCGGCTACGCCTGGCGGCTGGCAGCCCTCGCCGTGGGCGTGTACGGGCTCTACTGGCTCCTGTCGTACTTCAGCCAGATCACGGTCCCGGTCGGGATCGCGATCCTCCTCGCCGCCATGCTGTACCCCCTGACCCAGATCCTGCGGCGGCTGAAGTGGCCGCCCGCGCTGGCTGCGATCACGGCGCTGTTCGTGCTGGTCCTGGTGGTCGTCGGCCTGCTGGGCTTCGTCGGGCAGCAGGTCGCCGCCGAGTGGCCCGAACTGCTCGAGCAGTCGCGGGAGGGGTTCCAGGCGCTGGTGGCCTGGCTGGGCACGCTGCCGTTCGGCATCGACGACGCCCGCCTCAACGAGTGGATCGCGCAGGGCACCGCGTGGCTGCAGACCCAGGCGTCGGTGCTGGCGGGCGCCGCCGCGAGCTTCGGTGCCGCCTTCGGCAGCTTCTTCGCCGGGTTGGCCACCGCTCTCGTGGCCGCCTTCTTCTTCGCCTACCAGGGCCGACAGATCTTCGCCGGCTCGGTCAACGTGCTCGTCCCGCGCCACTACCGCACCTCGGTCGACTCCGCGGCCCTGAGGGGTTGGACGTCCCTGGTCGCCTACATGCGCTCGGCCGTGATCGTCGCCGCCGTGGACGCCTCCGGCGTCGCCCTGGCCGCGTTCATCCTGCAGGTGCCGCTGGTCGCGGCGCTGTTCGCGCTGACGTTCTTCCTGTCGTTCATCCCGATCGTGGGTGCCACCCTCGCGGGTGCCGTCGCCGTCGCGCTGGCCCTGGTCAGCCACGGCTGGGTGACGGCGCTGATCATGCTGGGAGCGGTCATCGTGGTCATGCAGTTGGAGAGCACCTTCCTCCAGCCGCTGGTCATGGGCAAGGCGGTCGACCTGCACCCGCTCGCGGTGCTGCTCGGCATCACCGCCGGCGCGATCATCTCGGGCATCCTGGGCGCGCTCGTCGCGATCCCGGTGCTGGCCTTCGGCGTCGCCTTCGTGCGCGCGCTGCGCAACCCGCAATCCTCATCGGACGCTTCGCCGCACACCCCGGCCTGAGGGCTGCCCGGCGCGTTGGCGGGACGCGGGCAGGCCACCCACCCCGATCAGGGTCTGGTCAGGGGCGAGGGGCTTTCGCGAATGTAAAGGCGCCCTTATCATTTTGGCATGAGCGACCCCGACCTCAGTCAGATCCTCGCCGACCTCGCCGCCGGCACCATCGACGCCGCCGAGGCCGCCCGCCGCATCGAGGCGGCCCAGATGGCCCACGCCCCCCAGGACGCCGAGCGCGACCCCATCGACGAGCCCGCGGGCCCCACCGGCGTGAAGGGCACCGAGCGCCTCACCATCCGCGCCGTCGGACGCCGGGTCACCGTCGTCGGGGACGCGGGCGTCGCCACCGCCTCGGTCACCGGGGAGCACGTGCTGCGCCGCCAGGGCGACGTGATGGAGATCTCCGCCGACGGGGAGGTCGGTCCGAAGCTCGAGGGGTTCAGCGTGCTGAACCCGCCCAAGAGCCTCGACGACCTCCGCGGCCTCACCTTCGCGCGCGGGCTGACCGTGCGGGTGAACCCCGCCATCGAGGTCGACATCGAGCTCACCGCCGGCAGCCTCAACGTGAGCGGTGTCCCGTTCCTGGGTCGCGTCCGGGTGACGGCCGGCGGCGTGGCCGTCACCGGCGTCCGGCGCGTGGTGGACGCCCTTGTGCAGGCCGGGTCGGGCACCTTCGAGGGCCCGATCAACACGGGGCGTTCGCGGATCAAGATCGAGTCCGGTTCGCTGACCCTGGGGCTGGAGAAGCGTGCCTCGGTGACCGTGCGGTCCCAGACCCAGCTCGGCCGGGTCGTGTGGCCCGACGACGGGGGGGCCCCGGACGAGGTCGTGTTCGGCAACGGCTCCGCCCGGCTCGACCTGGAGGTCGTCATGGGCAGCGCCACGGTGAGGAAGGTCGACGCGTGAGCGCCCCGCACACCCACCGAGCCCTCGCCGACTGCCCGGTCTGCGGGGAGGACCTGGCCACCACGCGCCTCGGGTGTGCGTCGTGCGGCACCGAGCTGGTCGGGCACTTCGCGCCGTGCCCGTTCTGCGCGCTCGACGACGCCGACCTCGAGGCCCTGAAGGTCTTCCTGGTCTCGCGCGGCAACCTCAAGGAGCTGCAGGCGCACCTCGGCGTCAGCTATCCGACCGCCCGGGCGCGGTTCAACGACCTGCTCGAGCGCCTCGGCTGGCTGGCGGAGGCCGACCCGGATCCCGAGGTGGCCGAGCAGGGCACCGAAGCAGGTCAGGACGCCGAACCGGACGCACCCGTCGACCAGGCCGAGCCCGCGGCGGCCGGGACGCCCGACAGCATCCGCGACCAAGTGCTGGCGCAGGTGGCGTCCGGGGTGCTCTCGCCGGCCACGGCGGCCGACCTGCTCAGCAAGCTGCGCTGAGCCCGCGGTTCAGCCGGAGAAGACGGAGAAGTCCAGGACGGTGACCTCGATGGTCTTGCCGTTGGGGGCCTCGTAGCTCACGGTCTCGCCCTTGCGCGCGCCGACCACGGCGCCGCCGAGCGGGGACTGGGGGCTGAAGACCTCGACCGCGGTGTCGGTCACGCCCATCAGCTCGCGCGAGCCGAGCAGGAAGATGTCGGTGTCGTCCTCGTCGCCGTCGTAGCAGATGGTGACGGTCATACCGGGGGTGACGGCATCCGCGGCCTCGGAGGGCTCGCCGATCTGGGCATCGCGCAGCATGGCCTCGAGCTGGCGGATCCGCGCCTCCTGCTGCCCTTGTTCCTCGCGCGCGGCGTGGTAGCCGCCGTTCTCGGAGAGGTCGCCCTCGTCGCGGGCCTGGGCGATCTTGGCCGTCACGGTCTCGCGGCCTTCGCCCTTGAGGAACTCGAGCTCGCCGGAGAGCTTGTCGTACGCCTCCTGGGTGAGCCACACGGTGGCCTGTGCTGCTGCTTCAGACATTCGACCAGCTTATCAGCGGGGTGTGCAGCTCGAGATCTTGACCGAGGTGGCGCGCTGGAACGTCTTGATGACGATGTCGTGGTCCTCGAGTTCCTCGGTGCCAGGACCGAGCTCGAGGTCGTACTGGCCGACGGTCTCGTACGACTCCGCCTGCGCGGTGATCGTGCACACGGCCGGACGCCCCGGGTCGGGCCGCTGGGTGGTCACCCGGACGTCCACGCTGGAGTCGGAGGTCACGGTCCACGTCACGATCTTGGCGCTGATCGGCGGGTTGGCCCCGTACAGCGCCGACCACGTCAGCCACGTGCCGCCGACCCCGGCCAGGACGACGGCGAGCACGACCCACAGCCAGCGCGGCGTCCGGCTCGGGGGGTAGCGGCGCGCGATGCGCTGGGCGTCGGTCTCGGTGGTGGACATGGGTCCATTGTGCCGGGGCGTCGCCGGGGGCGGCGAACCGGGGTGGTTGAATGGGAAACATGGCAACGCAGGTGAGATTGGACAGGGCGGGGGAGCCGCTGCGGCTCATGGCCGTGCACGCGCACCCCGACGACGAGTCCAGCAAGGGTGCGGCGACCATGGCCAAGTACGTGGCCGAGGGCGTCGAGGTGATGGTCGTGACGTGCACCGGTGGCGAGCGCGGCGACATCCTGAACCCGGCGGTCGACAACCCCGAGACCCTGGCGAACATCACCGAGGTCCGCCTGGCCGAGATGGCGCGCGCGGTCGAGATCCTCGGCGTCCAGCACCGGTGGCTGGGGTACGAGGACTCGGGCCTGCCGCAGGGCGACCCGCTCCCGCCGCTGCCCGAGGGCTGCTTCGCGCTGGCCAGCGTCAGCGAGGCCGGTGCTGCGCTGGCGAGGATCATCCGTGAGTTCCGGCCGCACGTGGTGACGACCTACGACGAGAACGGTGGCTACCCCCACCCCGACCACATCATGACCCACCAGGTCACGATGCGGGCCGTCGACCTCGCCGCCGAGGAGCGCACCGACATGGCCGGGAACCCCTGGCCGGTGGCGAAGGTGTACTACCACATGACCTTCCACCGGCAGCGGGCCGTGGCCCTGGACGAGGCCATGCACGAGCACGGCCTCGAGTCGCCCTACCGCGAGCGGCTGGCGAACTGGCCGGAGGACCCGTCCCAGGCCGAGCGGCTCACCACGTTCGTTGCCTGCGCCGAGTACTACCCGGTCCGCGACGACGCCCTGCGCGCCCACGCGACCCAGGTGGACCCCGAAGGGTTCTGGTTCGCGGTCCCGCTCACCGTGCAGCAGATGGCGTGGCCCACCGAGGACTACCAGCTCGCCCGCTCCCGCGTCGCGACGACGCTGCCCGAGGACGACCTCTTCGCCGGGGTCGAGTGCTGCCACGAGACCGACCGCGTCGCCGACTGGGACTACTCGATCTAGGACCCGTTCCCCGGCGGGATAGGGTGGGCCCCGTGCTCCTCCTCGATCTCGGGCGCGACCTGGCGCCCAGCTGGTCGCCCCTCGCGACCGCCCTCGTCCTGCTCGTCGTCCTCCTGCTGCTGTGGTTCAGCATGCGCCGGCACCTGAAGCGTGCCGCGAAGTTCTCCGCCGAGGAGGGCGTCGACATCCACGCCCCCCGGATCGACACGCCACGTCCGGACGCGCCCCGGCCGGACGGCGACCCGAAGAACTGATGGCGAACCGTCTCGCGAGCCAGACCAGCCCGTACCTGCTGCAGCACGCCACCAACCCGGTCGACTGGTGGCCGTGGGGCCCCGAGGCCTTCGAGGAGGCCCGGCGCCGCAACCTGCCCGTCCTGGTCTCGGTCGGCTACTCGGCGTGCCACTGGTGCCACGTCATGGCCCACGAGTCGTTCGAGGACGCCGAGGTGGCCGCGCTGGTCAACGAGCTGTTCGTGCCGATCAAGGTCGACCGTGAGGAACGCCCCGACGTCGACGCCGTCTACATGCGCGCCACGCAGGCGCTGACCGGCCACGGTGGCTGGCCGATGACGGTCTTCGCCACCCCCGACGGGGACCCGTTCTTCGCCGGCACCTATTACCCGCCCGAGCCCGCACAGGGGCTGCCGTCCTTCACGCAGGTCGTGACCGCCCTCGGCGAGGCCTGGCGCGACCGCCGGGGCGAGGTGCTGGAGTCCGCGTCCGCGATCGTCGGGCAGCTGGCCCAGATCAACGCGCTGCCCGCGGCGTCCGAGGCCCCCGGGGTCTGGGAGCTGCTGGACGCCGTGAGCGCTGACTTCGACCTGCTGCACGGTGGGTTCGGCGGCGCGCCGAAGTTCCCCGCCCCGATGCTCGTGGACGCCCTGCTCGTCAAGGGGGAGGCCGGGACGCTCGACCTCGCCCAGCGCACGCTCGAGGCGATGGCGCGCGGTGGCATCCACGACCAGGTGGGCGGTGGGTTCCACCGGTACGCCGTGGACGCGGGCTGGGTCGTGCCCCACTTCGAGAAGATGCTCTACGACAACGCCCTGCTGCTCGGCTCGTACGTGCGTGGCTGGCGCCGGACGCCCCAGCACGAGGTCGGCCTGCGCTGGCTGTTCGAGCGGGTCGTCCGCGGCGTCGTCGGCTGGCTCGAGCGCGAGATGGTCGTCGAGGGCGGCGGGTTCGCCGCCTCGCTGGACGCCGACTCCGCCGACATCCGCGGCATGGCCCACGAGGGCGTCTACTACGTGTGGAACCCCTCGCTGCTCGCCGACGCGCTCGGCGAGGAGGACGCCGACTGGGCCGGCAAGGTCTTCCACGTCACCAACGACGGCACCTTCGAGCACGGGTTGTCGACCCTGCAGCTGCGTGGCGCCCCCGACGGTGCCCGGCTCGAGGCCATCGCCGCCCGCCTGCTCGAGGTGCGCGCCAACCGCTTCGCGCCGCCGCGCGACGGCAAGGTCGTCGCCTCCTGGAACGGCTGGGCGATCGAGTCCCTGCTCTGGGCCGGCCTGATCTTCGGCGAGCCGTCGTGGATCGAGCTCGCCCGCCGTGCGGCCGCCTACGTGTGGGACACCCACTGGGTCGACGGCGCGCTGCGCCGTACCTCCCTGGACGGGGTCGCCGGGGACGCCGCCGGCGTCGCCGAGGACCACGGCGCCCTCGCGTCGGCCTTCGCGCGGCTGGCGGGTGTGCTGGGCGAGTCGGTGTGGCTCGAGCGTGCGGTGGAGCTGGTGGACGCCGCCGTGGAGCTCTTCGGCGACGAGGACGGCGGCTTCCACGACGCCGCGGCGGGGGAGCTGTTCACCCGCCCGCGCGACGTCCAGGACAACCCGACCCCGTCGGGCACGATGACGCTGGTCTCCGCCCTGCGCGTGGTGGGCCTGCTGGCCGACCGCCGCGACCTCGCCGAGCGCGCCGACCGCGCGGCCCGGACGACGTGGGGGACCCTCGCGATCGCCCCGCGGCACGCCTCGGCCGCGCTGACCGACCTGTTGGTGTCCGACGAGGCCCGCAAGGGGCTCCGCCCGGCCGTGGCCGTGGTCGTGGACGCCGACGGTGACCCCCTCAACGACGCCGCCCGCGCGGTCTGGCGGATGGCGCCGGCCGGCACCGTCGTGGTGTCGGGGCGTCCCGGGACCGAGGGCTTCGGCGCGTGGTTCGAGGGCCGCACGGTCGCCGAGCCTGTCGACACCCCGCCGGGGGCCGAGCCTGTCGAGGCCCCGGCGTCCCCGCTCGCCAAGCTCACCCACGCGAGGATCGGCGGCTCGGGCCAGGTGTCCGAGGTCGAGGCCCACGACGGGGACGAGAACGAGTACGACGAGCACGAGGTGGTGCCGTTCGAGCAGACGGTGTATGTCTGCCGTGGCGAGGTCTGCTTCGCGCCGGCCAACACCGTCCAGGAGGCCCGCACGGCCCTGTGGAGCCGCGCGTAGGGGCGATCAGCGCAGGACGACCAGCGTGATCGCCGCGAAGTGGCACAGGGCTGCGACGACGGTGGCCACGTGGAAGACCTCGTGGTAGCCGAACCAGGCCGGGGCCGGGTCCGGCTTCTTGAGCGCGTAGACGACCGCGCCCGCGGAGTAGATCAGGCCGCCGAGCACGATCAGGGCGACGATGAGGGGCCCGCCGGCGTTCCAGAACGGGACCATCCACCCGACGGCCACCCAGCCCATGGCGATGTAGAGGCCGGTGTAGAGCCAGCGCGGGGCCGCCATCCAGCCGAGCTTGAAGGCGATGCCGAGGGCGGCGACGGACCAGATGAGGGCCAGCAGCAGCGTGGCGTTGCGGCCGTCGAGCAGCAGCAGGGCCAGCGGGGTGTAGGTGCCGGCGATGAAGATGAAGATGTTGGCGTGGTCGAGGCGGCGCAGGAAGGCGGCCATCCGGGGCGACCAGGTCCCGCGGTGGTAGGCGGCCGAGGTGGCGAACAGCAGCGTGGCGCCGACGAGGTAGATCGCGATGCTGACGCGGGCGACGAGGGTGGGCGCCACGACGATCAGGATCAGCCCCGCGAGTTGGACGAAGGGGGCCATCCCGAGGTGGAACCAGCCGCGCAACCGGGGCTTGGTGATGGGGTCGTCCATGGGAGACACCTTACTTGACTCTCCGTAAGTTACGGTCACGTAGGTAAGGATAACGCAGGTGCTGGGGGCGCACAACGCAGGCCGTGGGGCGGGGGTCCGGTGCTCCGTTGCGTCATCCTCCCCCACGTCGCCGGCGGGGTCGCCCACGGCAGCAACGAGCTCTTCAACGACAACCTCGCCCGCCTGCGGTCAGGGGAGACGCTGCGCAACGTGATGCACCGATAGGATTTCGCCATGTCGTGGGTGGAGCAGGCACGTGAGTGGGCCGATCGGCTGCACCCGGCCGGGTTGCTGTACTCGACCTACGAGCAGCGGCTGCTCGCCGAGCTGGACCGCGACCGCCTGCCCCGCCACGTGGCCGTCCTGGCCGACGGCAACCGTCGCTGGGCCCGGCTGAACGCCCCGGGGCAGCCCTACGAGGTCGGCTACCAGGCGGGCGCCGACAAGCTCAAACAGTTCGTGGAGTGGTGTGACGAGGTGGGCCTCGGCGTGGTGACTCTGTGGGTGCTCTCCACCGAGAACCTGGCCCGCAACTCCGACGACGTGGGGCCGCTGCTCGGCGTCATCGAGCGGCTGTTCCTCGACCTCGCCGCGACCGGGCGGTGGCGCGTCAAGCTGGTCGGTGACCCGACGCTGCTGCCCGAGGACATGACCGACGCCCTGCGCGCCGCCGAGTTCGACACCGCCTCGGTGGAGGGGCTCAAGGTCAACGTCGCCATCGCCTACGGCGGGCGCCACGAGCTGCGCGACGCCGTGCGCAAGCTGCTGGCCACGCAGGCCGCGAACGGGGCATCGCTGGGCGAGGTGGCCCAGAACCTCGAGATCGAGGACATCGCCTCGCACCTCTACACCGCCGGCGACCCCGACCCCGACCTGATCATCCGCACGTCCGGCGAGCAGCGCCTGTCGGGCTTCCTGATGTGGCAGTCGGCCCACAGCGAGTTCTATTTCTGCGAGGCGCTGTGGCCCGACTTCCGGCGCGTCGACTTCCTGCGCGCCCTGCGCAGCTACGCCACGCGCGAGCGTCGCTACGGGCGCTGATCAGGCCTCCGGCACCTCCACCTCGGCGAGCAGCACCTCACTGACGGCGTCCTTGAGGTCGTCGGCGATCGGCAGGGCGGGCAGCCCCGCGACGCGGGCCGGCGTCGACGGGTTGGCCTGCAGGAACCCCCACAGGGCGTGCTTGTCGATGTAGCCCACCTGCAGGTCGTTCACGAGGGCGAACAGCCGCTCGTCCAGCCGCGGGTCGGACGCCGTGGGCAGCAGCGCGACGTCGCACGACGCGCCGGTGGCCGGGTCCACGACGCCGAGGTCGACCGTGATCGTGCCGGTGGCGTGGTCGTAGCTCGTGCGGGCCTCGGAGGCGGCGCCGGTGTCGCTGGGCGCCAGCCCGGTCACCGACACCCGCCAGCGGCGTTCCCCGGGCAGCACCGAGGCGTCGCCCACGACGGGGTCGATCGTGAACAGGCCGGCGGCCTGGTCCCAGGTGAGGCGGGTGGTGCAGGTGCGCGGGGTGCCGGCGTCGTCGTCCTCGTAGAGGATGAACTCGCCGTCCGCGCCCGCGAACACGCGCACGTGCAGCGCGGCCGGGTTGGCCACGGACAGGTCGTCACCGTCGACGAGCGGGACGATGGTGCCCGACCGGGCGAGCACCGGGTAGGTCTCCAGCGGGCGGCGCAGCGTGACGAAGCGCCCGCCGGTGTAGCGCAGCCCGGAGTACCAGTCGTGCCAGGTGCCCTCGGGCAGCCACGTGGTGACCGCGGCCCGGCGGGTGCGCCGGTCGGCCGGGGTGGTGAGCGGCGCCACGAGGAGCCCCGAGCCGAACAGGAACGCCCCCGACCCGTGCAGCACCGACTCGGGGCGCGGGTCCGCGTGGTAGACCGGGCGGACCAGGGGCTCCCCGAGCCGGTGCGCCCGCTCGTTCATGGTGTGCAGCCAGGGCAGGAGGCGGTGCCGCAGGCGCAGGGCGTCCGTCATGGCCTGACGGGCGGCGACGCCGAAGTTCCAGGGTTCCTTGCCTTGGAAGGGGCTCGACGTCGAGTGCAGGCGGTTGATCGGCGACCATGTGCCGAGCTGCACCCAGCGGGCCACCATCTCGTCGTCGCGCTCGCCGAACATGTGCCCGCCGATGTCGTGGCTCCACCAGCCGTAGCCGATGTTGGCGGCGGTGGCGGTGAACCAGGGCTGGAAGTGCAGCGAGTCCCAGGAGGTCACCGTGTCGCCGGAGAACCCGACGGGGTAGCGGTGCGAGCCCGGGCCCGCGTATCGGCTGAAGGTGATCGGACGACGGCCGTCGCGGGCGGAGTCGAGGAAGTGCAGGTGGTTGAGCAGCCAGAGCGGGTCGAGCCCGGGGATGCCCGAGGAGGTGCCCTGCTGCCAGTCGACCCACCAGAAGTCGACGCCCTGGTCCTCCAGCGGGTGCAGGACCTCCTCGAAGTAGGCCTGCATGAACTCCGGGGAGGCGACGTCGAAGCGGATCGGGTCGCCGGCGTCCGGGTCGAGGCCGAGCCGGCGCGCGAGGGCCGGGTAGGCGTCCTCGAAGGACCGGATGCCGTCGGCGGGGTGGAGGTTGAGCGAGACCCGCAGTCCGCGGTCGTGCAACTCGGCCAGGAACGCCTGGGGGTCGGGGACGAGCTGGGTGTTCCAGGAGAAGCCGGTCCAGCCCGACCCGTGGCGGGGGTCGACGTCGACCCAGTGCCAGTCCATGTCGAGGACGGCCACCGAGAACGGCAGCCCCTCGGCGTCGAAGCGGTCCATGAGGGCGGTGTACTCGCCGGCGGTGTAGGCGTGGTACCGGCTCCACCAGTTGCCCAGCGCCCAGCGGGGGAGCAGCGGGGTCGGCCCGGTGAGGGCGTACAGGTCGCGCAGCGCGGCCGGGGCGTCGTGGCCGTGCACGAACAGGTACAGGTCGACGTCGCCGTGGCGCGCGGTGGGCCAGCCGTCCTCGTCGAGGGCCAGCGACCCCGAGTCGTCCAGGGTCGCCCAGCCCAGGGCGCTGACCACGCCGGGCTCGAGCGGGACGCCGCCGTCGGCCTCGTCGAGGGTGCGGGCGGTGCCGCCCAGGTTCCCCACGTGCCAGCCCGGCTCGCGGTCCTGGACGCGGTCGGTCATCCCGTAGCGCCAGGCGGTGTGCCAGCCCGCGGCGTCCGGCTGGGTGACCGCCAGGCCGCCGGAGGAGAACCGCTGCCCGTCGAAGAACAGCTTGAGGGCGCGCGTGCTGAGCTGCAGCTCCTCGCCGTGGCGGACCAGGTCGTGGGGGACCGGGTCGAAGTCGCGGTTCCACACGACCTGGGTGGGGCGGTCCTCGAAGACGCCGTCGTCGGACCACTCCAGGCGCAGCAGGCGCTCGGTGAGGATGGTGATCCGCCAGTTCGGACCGGTCAACACCTGGGCGGGGTCGGACAGCGGTCGGGTGGTCGGGCGGAGTCGCTCGGGCAGGGCCATTCCCCCACGCTAGCCGGACGCCGGGGCGAGCCCGGGTGAACATCGCGTGAATGCGCGTGTCCCTGCCCCCACCAGCGGGTTCGCCGACCTACTGTCGGGGACAGGAAGCCCCCCACGGGCGACCTGCGAGAGGACTCCATGAGACTTCTTCCCCCACGGGATGCCCTCGGCTGAACCACACGGACCGGCCGGGTGGAGAGCCCACACGGCCCTGACGACAAGGACCGACGTGACCGACCTCGCCACCGACGCCAAGCTCCGGCCCGCGGACTCCGTGGACACCCCCACCGCCCTGCGCACCTACGTCATCGACACCTCGGTGCTGCTGTCCGACCCCAACGCGCTGCTCTACTTCGCCGAGCACGAGGTGGTCGTGCCGCTGGTGGTGATCACCGAGCTGGAGGGCAAGCGGCACCACCCCGAGCTGGGCTTCTTCGCGCGCAAGGCGCTGCGCTTCCTCGACGACCTGCGGATCAGCTACGGGCGCCTCGACGCCCCCGTGCCGGTCAACGACGCGGGAGGGCGCATCCACGTGGAACTGAACCACACGGACCCCGAGGTGCTGCCGCCCGGGTTCCGGCTGGGGGACAACGACTCCCGCATCCTCGCCGTGGCGGCGAACTTCGCCCGCGAGGGCCGCGACGTCGTGCTGGTCACCAAGGACCTCCCCCTGCGCGTCAAGGCCGCCTCCGTCGGCCTGGCCGCCGAGGAGTACCGCCACGAGATTCCGCGCGAGACCGGCTGGACGGGCATGGCGTCCCTCGACCTCGAGGCCGCCGAGGTCGACGAGCTGTACGACACGGGCTCGACCGCCCCGATGGAGGCCCTCGACCTGCCCTGCCACACCGGCGTGATCGTCAAGGGCGGCGGGTCGACCGCGCTCGCCCGCGTGCACGCCGACAAGACCCTGCGCCTGATCAAGAGCGACCGGGACGCCTTCGGCCTCCACGGCCGCTCCGCCGAGCAGCGCGTGGCGCTCGACCTGCTGCTGGACGAGTCGGTCGGCATCGTGAGCCTGGGGGGCAAGGCGGGCACCGGCAAGTCGGCGCTGGCGCTGGCTGCCGGCCTCGAGGCCGTGATGGAGCGCCGCCAGCACGACAAGGTGATCGTGTTCCGGCCGCTGTACGCCGTGGGCGGCCAGGAACTGGGCTTCCTGCCCGGCACCGAGCACGAGAAGATGTCGCCCTGGGGCCAGGCCGTGTTCGACACGCTGGGCTCGGTGGTGCACCGCAACGTGCTCGAGGAGGTCCTCAGCCGCGAGCTGATCGAGGTGCTGCCCCTGACGCACATCCGCGGGCGCTCGCTGCACAATGCGTTCGTGATCGTGGACGAGGCCCAGTCGCTGGAGCGCAACGTCCTGCTCACCGTGCTCAGCCGCATCGGCCAGAACTCGCGGGTCGTGCTCACCCACGACGTGGCCCAGCGCGACAACCTGCGGGTCGGTCGGCACGACGGCGTCGCGGCGGTGGTGGAGAAGCTGAAGGGCAACCCGTTGTTCGGGCACGTGACGCTCACCCGCTCGGAGCGCTCGCCGATCGCCGCGCTGGTCACGGACATGTTGGAGGACATCTCGCTCTGACGTGGGAAGATCTCCCGCATGGCCACGACCAAGAAGAAGAGGAACGACTCCGTCATCCACATGTTGGTGGCCATGGTGGTGCTCTTCATCCCGGTGATCCTGGTCACGCAGGTGTTCACGCGTGACCCCGAGCCGCCGATCAAGGCCCTCGACTGGCAGCCGGTGGCCGCGCGGGCCGCGGCCGAGGCGTCCTACGAGGTGCTGGCGCCGACGAACCTGCCCGAGGGCTGGGTGGCGACGCGAGCCCGCTTCACCGGGATCGGCAAGCCGCTGCTCGGCGGCGACCCGGCGCCGGGGGACACCTTCCAGCTCGGCTTCCTCAGCCCCGAGCGGCGCTACTTCGCGCTCGACCAGCGTGACGTCGCGCCCGAGCCGTTCGTGACCGCGGTGACGCGGCAGGGGCGTCCGGACGGGGAGTCGGACGTGGGCGGGCAGCCGTGGGTGCGCTACGTGTCCGAGGACGGGCGCACGCGCTCGCTGGTGGTCCAGGGCGAGGACGTCGCGACCGTCGTGTCGGGCGACCTGCCGTACGAGGCGCTGGAGGCGTTCGCGACGACCCTGGAGCCGGTCGCCTGAGGCCCGTGCGGGCAAGAAAAAAGCCCGCCGCCACCGCGTTGTGGGGTACGGGCCTCGGGTGTGGCTCGGTCAGAGCTGGTGCGCGTCGGCCATCAGCTCGGAGACCTCGTTCCACTTCTCGATGATGTCCTTGATGTTCATGCGTTCCACCTCCTTCCTTACGCGACCCAGTCTATGCCACGACGACCAATTATCAAGAATTCAACGAGTTGGTTGAGGTCACACGCACTTCCGGGTGGCAGGACCCCAAGAATCCTTGGGGTCCCGCCACCCGGAAGTGCTGGTGGAGCAGGGGTCAGTCGCGCACCGAGATGTGGACGTGGTCGTAGTGGTTGGCCGTGTAGCCGCCACGGTCCTCCATCCAGCGCCACCCGCGGTCGGGGTAGGAGGCGTTCCAGATCTGCTGGCGCCAGATGATGTAGGTGATCTTGTACTTCGCGGCGTTGGCCTGGAAGTCGCGCGCGATCGCCCAGCCGTAGTCGATGCTCGACTGCTGCGACCAGTTCGACACCATGATGTCGACCGCACGCCCGTTCGGGTGGTCGGAGGAGTAGCTGCTCGAGGCGCGGTAGCCACCGATCGTCCGGATCTTCGGGTAGGTGTCCAGCACGTGCTGCACGACAGCCTTGGAGTTGGCGTTGAGCCGGTCGTAGCCCGGCAGCGACACCGACGTCGAGGGCGCGGGCGCCGGGCTCGTGCTCGGGGCGGTCGAGGTCGTGTAGGCCTTGAACACCCAGCGGGCGGCGCCGTTGTGGAGGATCTCCTGGCGGTCACCGATGACCCGGCCGGTGGTCGGCAGGGCGGCACCGCGGTAGACGGTCGCGACGACGGTGCTGTCGGGGGCCGACGTGGCCCGGACGTACAGGGAACCCACGTTCACGTAGATCGTGCCCGAGGCGGCCGGGGCCGGCGTCGGTGCCGGGGCGGTCGTCGAGACGGTCGTGGTGTAGCGGGTGGCGATCCAGCGGTTCTTCCCGCCGTGGATGATCTCGGTGTAGTCCCTCGTCGTGTTGCCGGTGGTCTCGACGATCGAGTTCGCGGGCAGGACGCCGCTGTACGGGTGGCTCAGGCTGCCGCCCGAACGCAGGTAGAGGTTCGCGGTCGTGCGGACCTGCCCGGCCGGCTTGCTGGTCGACACGGTGCCGGTGGTCAGGTAGTTGGTCGAGATCCAGCGGGACTGGCCCGCGTGGATGACCTCGGTCCACCCTCCCGACGTCTTCCCCGTCGTCGGGAGGGTGGTGCCCTTGGCTGCCACCGCGACCGCGGTGTAGCTGGTTCCGGGGCCGGTGCGCACGTTGACGGCGGCGATCGTCGTGGCCGAGCCGGACGCCGTGGGCGTGGTCGGGCCGGACGGTGCCGACGGCGCGGGGGCCGAGGACTCGCTGGCCTTGAGGTAGTTCTGGTAGACCCAGCCGGCCCGGCCGGACGCCGTGGTGACCTGGTACCAGCCACCGCTGACCTGCCCGGACGCCGTGACGGCCTCGGACGGCGCGAGGACCGCGACCACACCGTTGGACGTCGAGGGGCCCGACCGCATGTTCACCCAGGTCGTCGCGGTCATGGTCTGGCTCGCGTTCGCGGTCGCGGCGATCACCAGACCGCTCGCCCCCAGCGTCGTGAGGGCCAGGCAGCCCCCCACCAGTGCGGTGGCCAACCTGCCAGCTCGCTTCACGTGAATCTCCCCCTGTTGCACAGTTGCCTAGGTCAGTAGAAGCCGACGCGCGGGGTTGCAGCAAGCGGTTCCTGAGAGTTCCTTCAGGGTTCCCCGGGTGACACGCGAGGGCGCGGGGCGGTAATCCCACGGGTGTCATTTGGCGTAGTCGGAAGCGTTTGCCACTGTCAGGCCGCACTTCGCCCCCCTCGGGGTGGCGCGGGCCGGGGACGCCTTCCCGGGTCGGAGGTGACCCCAAGAGTCCCCTGAGAGATCTCAACCAGAGGTTGAGGGTGTGTCGACCCACGAGTTGTCCAGGTCGGCGACCCAGGACGAGCAGGTCCCGCGGTGCGACTCGGGCCACCAGCCGGAGCGCAGGTCGGCGTCCGGGACCACCACCGTCCCGCACAGCGACGCCGCCCGTGCGAGGAGGTCGGGGTCGGCCAGTTCGAGGGGGACGGTCGTGACCCGGCCCGTGCGGTGGTTGGCACGCAGGGTGCCGAGCAGCCCGAAACCGAAGGTGGGGGCGACGAGGACCAGTGCCTGTCCCCGGGCCTGCGCCGAGTCGAGCAGCGGCAGGATCAGGCGCTCGTCGTCGAGGGCGGCGTCGGTGACGACCACCAACGGGTCGCGGACCGCCGCCACGCCACGAGCCGGGTGCGTCAGGAACTCGCGGTCGGCCAGGGCCGCCGGGAGCGTCGGCTCGGGGCTGCGTCCTGCCAGCAGGGTGGAGAGTTCGGCATCCGGCAGGCCGGGTGGGGGAGCGGTCGACGCCAGGGCGTCCTCGGTCGTGAAACCCCCGGAGGCCGCCAGGCGTTGCCGGCGGCGGTCCCACCACCAGCCGCCGAGGATGACCGCGGCGCCGAGCACCAGCACCACCGGGATGCCCCACCACGGAGGGTTCATGCGCCCACTGTACGGGCGCCGCTAGAGTTGTCCGCCGGGGCCTATAGCTCAACTGGCAGAGCAACGGACTTTTAATCCGTGGGTTCTGGGTTCGATCCCCAGTGGGCCCACCTCACCACGCGTGTTGCCTCGCTGGGGGCCGCTCGGCCCACCACCCCGACTCCGAGTTCGTCCACGATGGCCGGCTTGCCGATGGCGGGCGCAGGTCGGCGTCCGGTACCCCGGTGACACCAACCGCGCGGCGCGCGCACGCGCTCCTGTACGGCTACACCGACGCCGACTGGGACTTCCACCCCACCCCGGACGCCGCAACCGCGGCCACGCTGGGCAAGGACCCGGGCCTGGCCCGCGGGCGCCGACACCCCTTCTACGACCGCCTCACCGGGCCGATCAGCCAGCGCGAGGTGGACGCCGTCCTGACTGGTTCGCCCACCCGACGGGCGCCCCTCAGCGCGCGACGGCCAGGCGGTCGGGCAGGCTGAGCCGGGCGATGGTCCGCCAGGTCTGGGCGATCTGGCGGTGCAGCGGCCCGGCGGTGTACTTCAGTCCGTAGCGCTCGCAGATCTCCTGCACCTTGGGCGCCACCTGGGCATACCGGTTCGACGGCATGTCGGGGAACAGGTGGTGCTCGATCTGGTGGCTGAGGTTGCCGGTCATGATGTGGAACAGCTTCCCGCCGGTCAGGTTGGCCGAGCCGAGCATCTGCCGGATGTACCAGTCGCCCCGGTTCTCGCCCTCGATGGACTCCTCGGGGAACGACTCGACCTCGTCGGGGAAGTGCCCGCAGAAGATCACCGTGTGGGCCCAGATGTTGCGGATCGTGTTGGCCAGGAACGTACCCAGCAGCGCCGTCGGCCCCGACCGGGTGGCCAGGTGGGCCAACAGGGGGGTGCCCGCGTAGTCCTTGCCGACCATGCGGGCGAACTTCACGCCGACGGCCTTGAGGTCGTCGACCAGTGACTTCTTCGACTTGCGCCCGGCCTTGACCTCGTCGAGTTCGAGGTCGTAGATCGCGATGCCCCATTCGAAGAACGGCGCCAGGATCGCGTTGATCGGAACGTTGAGCAGGAACCGCGGCTCCCACGGCTGCTCGCGGCTCACGCGCAGCACCGAGTAGCCGACGTCGCGGTCCTTGCCGACGACGTTGGTCCACGTGTGGTGCACGTCGTTGTGGGTGTGCTTCCAGCCCTTCGCCGGCGCGACGAAGTCCCACTCCCAGGTGGTCGAGTGGATGTCGGGGTCGCGCATCCAGTCCCACTGCCCGTGGATCACGTTGTGCCCGATCTCCATGTTCTCCAAGATCTTCGACAGCGCGAGCATGCCGGTGCCCACCACGAACGCGGCCGGACGCCGTGCGCCCAGCAGCACCGCCCGGCCACCGACCTCGAGCATGCGCTGCATCTGGATGACCCGCTTGATGTAGGCCGCGTCGGCCGAGCCGAGCGAGTCCATCACCTCGGCGCGGATGGCGTCCAGCTCGCGGCCCAGTTCGTCGACCTGGGCGCGGGTCAGGTGGGACGCCCCCGGGATGCGGGCGATGTCGTGGGCGTCGGGCAGCGCGATCGTGGTCATGGGGCCTCCGGTTCAGGCATCGAGTTGGACGTCGCCCGCGGGAGCGGACACGCAGGTACGGATGAGGTCGCCGGGGTCGCCGTGCACCTCACCGGTGGTGAGGTCACGGACCCGGCCGGCGTCCAGCTTGGTCAGGCAGGTGCGGCAGATGCCCATGCGGCAGCCGCTGGGCAGGGCCACGCCGTCGGCCTCGCCCGCCTCGAGGAGGGTGGTGGCGCCGTCGACGGCCACCTCGCGGTCGGACCGCGTGAACGTGACCGTGCCGCCCTCTCCGGCGGGTCCGTCGACACGGGAGACGTTGAAGCGCTCCATCGTGAGGTGGTCGCCCGCGCCCTCATCGGCCCACAGGCGCTCGGCGTCGGCCACCATTCCCTCGGGGCCGCAGACATAGGCCGCTCGGTCCCTCCAGTCGGGGCACAGGCGGTCGAGGGTGTCCACCGTGGTGAGGTCGAGGCGTCCCTGCTCGCCCGACAGCCACAGCATGTGCTGGACATTCGGGGCCGACTGGGCGAGGGCGTCCAGCTCGTCGACGAACAGGGCGTCGGCCCGGGTGCGGGCCGCGTGCAGCACGACCACGTCGGCGTCGGCGCGGCGCCCGGCGAGCGTGCGCAGCATCGACATGACCGGGGTGATGCCGCTACCGCCGGTGATCATCAGCAGCGGGCGCGGGTGCTCGGGCAGGACGAACTCCCCCTGCGGGGGGTCGAGGTAGAGGATGTCGCCGCGGCGCACCCGGCGGACCAGCTCGCCGGACACCTGGCCGATGTCGGTCACGGTGATGGCCGGGTCCTGGCCCGGCGCGGTCGACAGGGAGTACGAGCGCCAGTGCCGCACGCCGTCGATCTCGACCCCGACCCGCACCCACTGGCCGGCCTGGTGCTCCCGCCAGCCGGGCGGCGCGTGGAACCGGATCGTGGCCGTGCGGGGCCCCTCGCGGACCACCTTGGTCACCCGGGCGCGTGGCTGCTTGCTCGAGTAGCGGGGGTCGAAGAGGGCGGTGATGTCGTCCACGTGCAGGGGGTAGGTGAGTGCAGAGATGATCTCGGCCAGTGGCCGTCGTCGGCGCATCCACTTCCTCCCTCCGGGAAGACTTCACCTACGGTCCCGTAGGTATGTGGGTCAGTCTACCCGGCCCCGCGGGTCCCCGGTCGGTCCCATGTGCGCGAATGGGGTCGATGCGGAAACATGGGTCATGGAATTGCGCGCCGGATCGGCCGCGCCGCGACGAGGAGGTCATTCAATGGAGAAGTTCATGCTGGCGGGGCACAACCTCGGGCTGGACTTGATGCGCGCCACCGAGGCCGCGGCCCTGGCCGCCGGCCGCTGGGCCGGGCGTGGTGACAAGGAGTCGGGCGACAAGGCGGCGGTGGACGCGATGCGCCACATCCTGAACCAGGTCCGCATGGCCGGCACGATCGTGATCGGTGAGGGCGAGAAGGACGAGGCCCCCATGCTCGCCAACGGCGAGAAGGTCGGCAACGGCTGGGGCGACCGCATCGACATCGCCGTTGACCCGGTCGACGGCACGCGCCTGCTGGCGTGGGGCATGCGCAACTCGATCGCGGTGCTCGCCGCGGCCGAGGGCGGCACGATGTACGACCCGCACATGTGCTTCTACATGGAGAAGCTCGTGGTCAGCGCCAACGCCGCCGACGTGATCGACCTGGACGCCCCGATCGCCGACAACATCGCCAAGGTCGCCAAGGCCGAGGGCAAGGACGTCTCCGAGATCGTCGTCGGCGTGTTGAACCGCGAGCGCCACAACGACCTGGTCCGGGAGATCCGCGAGGCCGGCGCCGCGACCCGCATGTTCACCGACGGTGACGTGGCCGCCGCCGTGGCCGCCGCGACCCCCGGTGTGAAGATCGACATGCTCGCCGGCATCGGTGGCAGCCCCGAGGGCGTCGTCACCGCGTGCGCCATGAAGAGCCTGGGTGGCCGCATCCTGGCCCGCCTGCACCCGACCACCGACGAGGAGCGCGCGAAGACCGCCGAGGCCGGCTTCGACGTCGACAAGGTGCTCGACACCAGCGACCTCGTGGGTTCGGACAAGACCCTGTTCGTCGCCACCGGCATCACCGACGGCGACCTGGTCGACGGCGTCCGCTACCTGCCCAACGGCAGCGCGCGCACCCACTCGGTCGTCATGCGCTCCGAGTCCGGCACGGTCCGCTGGGTCGAGGCGCACCACCAGCTCGAGAAGGTCCGCAGCTGGCGCGAGCACCACGGCGGCTGATGTTCTCCCGACGCGCAGCGCTCGCGCTGCTCGGACTCGGCCTCGTCGGCTGCGCGGCCCCTGCGCAGCCGGCATCCGGGGCGGCCGGCGGCTACGGCCAGACGCTGGACGCCGCGGGCTTCGCCGAGCTCGTGGCCCGGCCGGGCGTGGTCGTCCTCGACGTCCGCACCCCGGCCGAGTTCGCGGCCGGGCACCTGCCCGACGCCGTGAACATCGACGTCCAGGCGGCCGACTTCGCCGAGCGGATCGGCACCCTCGACCCACAGGCGACCCACGCCGTGTACTGCCGCTCGGGCAACCGGTCCCAGGTCGCGCTCGACACCCTGCGGCAGGCCGGGTTCGTCGACGCCCACCACCTCGGCGGTGGCATCGGCGCCTGGCAGGCTGCTGGCGGCGACGTCGTCCGGTGAACTGTCGACACGCTCGTCCCCCTAGTCTCCCGTCGGGCCCCCGTCGCGGGCGTCACCGCAGACGCCCGGAGGCCACGGGCACCGGGACGATGATGTCGGTCAACTCCTACAGCTACTCCGGCTCGAGCGGCATGCACGGTCCGAAGCTGAATTCGCTGGCCCAGTCGCTGTACTCGGCCTCCCAGGGCGCCAGCGCCAACCGCGTGGTGGGCTGACGCGGCACGAACGCCCGGCTCCCCGGGCACCGTGACCCAGCGCTCCCGCTCTGATGCACACGTGCATCAGAGCGGGAGCGCTTCGCTTCCCGTCCCCTGCGGCCCCGACCCACCGTCCGCAGGGCGGGGCAGAAAGTGAAGAATCAAAGGCAGGTCTCGGATTCAGGCATAGATTTTCCTGTCTATGCCGGGGTATCGTCCCGGAATGGTTGACACGATCTCGCCCGCAACGATCACGCCTGACCAGGTCTTCGCCTCGCTCGGACGCCACATCCTCGTGGACGGCATGCCCCTGGTCCTGGACCTCAAGCGCTCCCGGGGCACGACCCTGGTCGACGAGGCCACCGGCGACGAGTTCCTCGACATGTTCACGTTCTTCGCCAGCAACGCGCTGGGCATGAACCACCCCGGCCTGACCGAGGACGCGGCCTTCAAGGAGGAACTGCTCGAGGCCGCCCTCAACAAGCCCTCGAACTCCGACATCTACACCGTGGCGATGGCCCGCTTCGTCGACACGTTCGCCCGCGTCATGGGCACCGACGAGATGCCCCACTACTTCTTCATCGAGGGCGGCAGCCTCGCGGTCGAGAACGCCCTCAAGACGGCCTTCGACTGGAAGTCCCGCCAGAACGAGGCCGCGGGTCGCAGCCCCGAGCTCGGCACGAAGATCATGCACCTGCAGGAGGCCTTCCACGGCCGCTCCGGCTACACGATGAGCCTCACCAACACCGACCCGAACAAGGTCGCGCGCTTCCCGAAGTTCGACTGGCCGCGCCTGTCGACCCCGTACTGGGCCGCCGAGCGCGACATGGACGCCGTCGAGGCGGCGACCCTGGCCGAGGCCGCTGCGGCCTTCGAGGCGAACCCGCACGACATCGCGGCCTTCATCATGGAGCCGATCCAGGGCGAGGGCGGCGACCACCGCTTCCGCCAGGGGTTCCTCGAGAAGATGAAGGAGCTGTGCCACGCCAACGATGCCCTGTTCCTGTTCGATGAGGTGCAGACCGGCGGCGGCATGACCGGCACGCCGTGGGCCTGGCAGCACTACGGGGTGGCCCCCGACGTGATGAGCTTCGGCAAGAAGCTGCAGGTCTGCGGCATCACCGCCGGTGGTCGCGTCGACGAGGTCGAGCAGAACGTGTTCAAGGTCTCCAGCCGGATCAACTCGACCTGGGGCGGCAACCTGACCGACATGGTCCGCTCGCGCCGCATCATGGAGGTCATCGAGTCCGAGGACCTGATGGGCCGCGCCCGCAGCGAGGGCGAGCACCTGCTGGCCCGCCTCGAGGACGTCCAGGCCCGTCACGGCATCGTCAGCAACGCGCGCGGCCTCGGTCTCATGTGCGCCATCTCGCTGCCCGACACCGCCACGCGGGACGAGGCGATCCGCCGCCTGTCCGCCGACGAGCGCGTCCTCATGCTGGGCTGCGGCCGCCGGTCGCTGCGCGTCCGCCCGCCGCTGACGGTCGAGCGTGCGGCCATCGACCGCGCCGTGGACGCCATCGACCGAGTCCTCACGGGGCTGGAGGCCTGACGTGTACGACACCCACGCCCTGCGTGCCGCCTTCGCACGGCACCTGTCGGCCATGTACGGCACGGAGGTGCCGGCCTACAACACGCTGGTCGACACCTCGACCGCCGTGAACACCGACCACCTCACGGCCCACCCCGGCACCGCCGAGCGCCTCGGCACGATCGACCGGGTGACCGCGGAGCGGCACGGCGCCATCCGCGTCGGCACCGCCCGCGAGCTCGCCCGGGTGGCGCAGATCTTCGCCGCGCTCGGCATGGAGCCCGTGGGCTTCTACGACCTGCGCGGGGACGCCGCCACGAGCCTGCCCATCGTCTCGACGGCGTTCCGCCCGACGACCCCGGAGGCCCTGGCGCTGAACCCCTTCCGGGTGTTCACCTCCGTGCTCGTCACGGACGACCGCCGCTATTTCGACGCCGACCTGCAGGAGGAGCTGGACGCCTTCCTCGCCTCCCGCGAGCTGTTCCCCGATCCCGTGGTGGAGCTGGCGGCGAAGGCCGAGGCCGAGGGCGGGCTCGAGGACGACGAGGCCGAGCGCTTCCTGCGCGAGGCCACGGCCTGCTTCGAGCTCACCACCGAGCCGGTGGACCGCGCCTGGTACCAGCGCCTGGCCGCCATCTCGGGGGTGGCCGCCGACATCGGCGGGGTGCCGCGCACGCACATCAACCACCTCACCCCGCGGGTGCTCGACATCGACGACCTCTACGTCCGGATGACCGAGCAGGGCATCACGATGATCGACGAGATCCAGGGCCCGCCCGCCTGGGAGGGCCCCGACGTGCTACTGCGGCAGACCTCGTTCAAGGCCCTGGCCGAGCGCCGCCGCTTCCGCGAGGAGGACGGATCGGTCGTCGACGGCACCCTGTCGGTCCGCTTCGGCGAGGTCGAGCAGCGCGGCATCGCGCTCACCCCGGCCGGCCGCGAGCTGTACGACCGCATGGTCGTCGAGGTCGATGAGCGCGCCGCCGGCGTGACTCCCGAGGAGCGCGACGCCATCAAGAAGGACGTCTGGCGCGCCCACCTGCCGCCCACCGAGGACGGGCTCGAGGAACAGGGCCTGGCCTTCTTCGAGTGGAAGGTCGTCGATGGCGAGGTCGTCCGGACGCCCATCGTCTACGAGGACTTCCTGCCGCGCTCGGCGGCCGGGATCTTCGCCTCCAACCTCGACGACGCCGGCAGCCGCGACACCACGCTCGAGGGCAGCCAGCGCGACGAGCACTGGCTCGCCGAGGCGATGCAGCGCACCGTCCACGACCCCATGGCCCTGTACCGGGCCCAGTCCGACGCGTCCAGGAAGGACATCGACCGATGAGGACCACCGACGACCTGACCACCCTCGCCCGCGAGGCGCTCGGACGCCTCGGCGTCGACGAAGCGCTCCTCGAGGGCGACCTGGTGGCGCGCTCGCCGTTGACCGGCGCGGACCTGTTCGGCGTCCGGCAGCACACCACGGCCGGCGTGGCGGACGCCGTCGGCCGCGCCCATGACGCCTTCGGCACTTGGCGGACCACGCCCGGCCCCGTGCGTGGCGCGCTGGTCAAGCGGCTGGGGGAACTGATCGCCGAGCACAAGGAGGACCTCGCCGCCCTCGTCACCATCGAGGCCGGCAAGATCCACACCGAGGCCCTCGGCGAGGTCCAGGAGATGGTCGACATCTGCGACTTCGCGGTCGGCCTGTCCCGCCAGCTGTACGGCCGCACCATGCCCTCGGAGCGCTCCGGCCACCGGCTCCAGGAGACCTGGCAGCCCCTCGGCGTGGTCGGCGTCATCTCGGCGTTCAACTTCCCCGTGGCCGTCTGGTCGTGGAACACCGCCGTCGCCCTCGTCTGCGGCGACGCCGTTGTGTGGAAGCCGTCCGAGCTGACCCCGCTGTGCGCCCTGGGCTGCGACGCCCTGCTGCGCCGGGCGATGGCCGACTGCGGCGCCCCCGAGGGCCTCCACGAGCTGGTGCTGGGCGCCCGCGACGTCGGGGAGGCCCTGGTCGACGACGCGCGCGTGGCGCTGCTCTCGGCCACCGGGTCGACCCGGATGGGTCGTGAGGTCGGGCCGAGGGTGGCCGCCCGCTTCGGCCGCTCGCTGCTCGAGCTCGGCGGCAACAACGCCGTCATCGTGACCCCGAGCGCCGACCTCGACCAGGCGGTCAGCTCGATCGTCTTCGGCGCGGCCGGCACGGCGGGCCAGCGGTGCACCAGCACCCGGCGCCTGGTCGTCCACGAGTCCGTCGCCGACGAGGTCGTCGCCCGCGTCGCCCGCGCCTTCGAGTCGCTGCAGGCCGGGGACCCGTTCGCCGACGGCGTCCTGCTCGGCCCGCTGGTGAACGAGCGTGCCTGGCAGGCCATGGAGGCGTCCGTCGAAGCGGCCGTCGCGCAGGGCGGTGAGCTGGTCAGCGGCGGCGTCCGAGCCGACGTGGACGCCGGGGGCGTCTGGGTGCGCCCGGCCCTGCTGCGCATGCCCGCTCAGGAGGGCGTCGTGTTCACCGAGACCTTCGCGCCGATCCTGTACGTGCTGACGTACCGCGACTTCGACGAGGCGCTGGACCTGCACAACGCGGTCCCCCAGGGGTTGAGCAGCGGCCTGTTCAGCAACGACGTGCGTGAGGCGGAGCGCTACCTCGGGCCCGACGGGGCCGACACCGGCATCGCCAACGTCAACGCCGGCACCTCGGGCGCCGAGATCGGTGGGGCGTTCGGCGGCGAGAAGGAGACCGGCGGCGGGCGCGAGTCCGGGTCGGACGCCTGGCGTGCCTACATGCGCCGGGCGACCAACACCATCAACTACTCAGGGTCGGTCCAGCTGGCCCAGGGGGTCGACTTCGGGTGATGTCCGATGTCCGCCCTCGCAGGGGGTAGGGTTCGCCGGGTGACAACGCGACACAGCAGGGCGCGCTGGGCGGCAGCCAGCGCGGTCCTCGTGCTCGCCGGGTGCGTCGGCCCCGCGGCGCTGTCGCTGTCGCCGCCCAGGGCGTCCGGCCCGTCGGCCGACATCGTGGACGCCGCCCTGGAACCCACCGCCGCCACCGCCGTGACCGAGGGCACGCCCCCGGCGGCGGTGGAGCCGTCGGCGACGGCCCCGCTGAGGGAGTGGCGCACCGGTGAGGGGGTGGCCGGGGTCGATGTCTCGCGCTACCAGCGGAGCGTGGACTGGCCGGGCCTGGTCGCGTCCGGGCACGCCTTCGCCTTCGTCAAGGCCACCGAGGGCACGAACCACCGCAGCCCGACCCACGACGAGCAGCGCGACGGCGCGCGCGAGGCGGGCATCCTGCAGGGCGCCTACCACTACGCGCGCCCCGGCCAGTCGTCGGGGACGCTGCAGGCGCGGTTCTTCCACGCCAACGGGGGTGCCTGGGCCCCCGACGGGCTGACGCTGCCCGGCGCCCTCGACCTCGAGGCCGCCGAGGAGGGCGACACCTGCCACGGCCTGACACCGGCCGAGATGACCGCGTGGGTCCGCGCGTTCTCCGACGAGTACCGACGCCTGTCCGGCCGCGTCCCGGTCATCTACACCAAGGCCGAGCTGTGGGACGAGTGCACCGGCGCCGACACCTCGTTCGGCGACCACCCCCTGTGGCTCTACGACCACGGCAACGCCCCCGGCGACCTCCCCGCCGGGTGGGACCGGCCCACCCTGTGGCAGCGCGCCGTCGAGAACCACCTCGACCGCAACGTCTTCTTCGGGACCGGGGAGCAGCTGATCTCCTGGGTCTCCGCGCCCGTGCGCTAGGCTGGCCCGCGAACACACACACGTGCTCCGGGGTCGGTGAGAATCCGAACCGGCGGTTACAGTCCGCGACCCGGCGGCCGCAAGGCCAATGGTTGATCCGGTGGAATTCCGGGACCGACGGTCAAAGTCCGGATGGGAGGCGCACGAGGCGTGTCCGTCACACGCGCACTCGCGGTGGCGGGCCCGTTGGCATCCTCCCAGTCCTGCCCCGGCGCAGAGCGAGAGGGGAGGGGCCGATGTCCGGCAGCGCACCACGCGAGCGACGACGTCCTCGCCCGACCGGACTGCTCGCCGCCGCCCCGTGGGTCTTCGGTGTGGGCCTCATCGCCGCTTGGGTCCTGGTCGTCGCCGTGGTCGCCCCGCCGCCCTACATGCTCCCCTCGCCGCTGGCCGTCGCCGACCGCCTGGTCACCGGACTCACCACCCCCGCGTTCTGGCCGGCGATCCGCGAGACCTTCGTCGAGGCCGTCGGCGGCAGCCTGCTCGGCGCCGCGGTCGCGCTGACGCTGGCCATCGCGATCCACCGCAGCCGCGTGCTCAGCGCCGCCGTCACCCCCTTCCTGGGCGCGACCCAGGCGATCCCCGCCATCGCGCTGGCGCCCCTGCTGGCGATCTGGGTGGGCTACGGCATCGGGCCGATCATCCTGCTGTGCGCGCTCATGGTGTTCTTCCCGATCCTCGTGTCGTCGGTGGTCGGGCTGCGGCACGTCGACCCCCACGTGGTCGACGCCGCCCGGATGGACGGCGCGGGCAGCGTCGCCCTGCTGCGGCACGTCGAGCTCCCGCTGGCCCTGCCCAACGTCCTGGCCGGCCTGCGCAACGGCTTCACGCTGTCGGTCACCGGCGCCGTCGTCGGCGAGATGGTGATGGGCGGCTCGGGCCTGGGGCAGCTGCTCACCGTCCAGCGTGACGCGGTCGACACCGCCGGCATGTTCGCCTCCATCCTCGTGCTCTGTGCGATGGCCTCGGGCCTGTATGGCCTGATCCACCTCATCGAACGGCGCAGTCGCACCGTCGCGTCCCTGCTCCGCACCGAGTCGTCGTGAACGAAAGGAATCCCATGAACCACACCGCTCGACGCGTCCTTGCCCTCGTGGCGCTCCTGACCCTGGTGCTGACCGGCTGCGCGCGCACCGCCCCGCCGGGGAGCCAGGACGACGGCCCCGCGACGGCCACCATCGGCCTCACCTACATCCCCGACATCCAGTTCGCCCCGTTCTACGTGGCCGCCGAGGAGGGCATCTTCACCGAGCAGGGGCTGGACGCGACGCTGCGCCACCACGGCGCCCAGGAGGGCCTGTTCACCGCGCTGGTCGCCGGGCAGGAGCAGTACGTGATCGCCGGGGGCGACGAGCTGGTGCAGGCCCGCGCCCAGGGCATGGACCTCGTGGCGATCGCGCAGTACTACCACCGCTACCCGGTCGTCCTGATCGTCCCGGACACCTCGCCGGCGCAGTCGGTGGCCGACCTCGCCGGGATGCGCATCGGGCTCCCGGGCAAGTTCGGTGAGTCCTGGTTCGGCCTGCAGGCGGCCCTCGACGGAGCCGGACTCGCCGAGTCCGACGTCGAGGTCGTGGAGATCGGCTACACCGCGCACGCCGCCCTCACCACCGGCAAGGTGGACGCCGTGGTCGGCTTCGCCAACAACGACCAGGTCCAGTTCGAGCTGGCCGGCGTGCCCACCCGCACGGTGCCCCTCGCGGCCGACGGGGACGTCCCGCTCGTCAGCATCGTCCTGGCCACCACCACCGACCACCTGGCGAGCAACCCCGAGACCTCCGCGAAGGTCGCCCGCGCGATGGTCGCCGGGATGGAACGGGTCGTCGCCGAGCCCGCCAGCGCCGTCGCCGCGGGCAAGGAGCACATCCCGACCCTGGACGAGGCCGGCGCCGAGGCGTCCGCCCTCGCGACGCTGGAGGCCACCATTCCGTTGTGGACGGCACAGCAGGGGCGCGCCACGGGCACAATGGACGAGCAGGAATGGCGTGCGATGACGGACTTCATGCTCGAGGCCGGTCTGGTGACCACGGAGGTCGACCCGGCCGAGGCCATGACGAACGAGCACGTCACCGGGTGAACCAGGGGGCAGACGTGACCGACCACGTGGGCGTGCCGGGTTGGGACGACTACTTCCTCGGCATCGCCGAGGCAGTGGCGCGCCGGGCCAAGTGCACGCGCCGCCGGGTCGGGGCCGTCCTCGTCCTCGACCGCCGGATCATCGCCACCGGGTACAACGGGGCGGCCCCGGGGCGTCCCGACTGCCTCGAGGGCGCCTGCCCGCGCGGTCAGCTCGGCTACGACGCGGTGCCCGGCCTGGGCGACTACGACCGCCCGGGGACGCCGGGGTTCTGCATCGCCATCCACGCCGAGGTGAACGCCCTGCTGTTCTCTACACGGGACACCAAGGGCGCGACCGCCTACATCACCGACCCGCCCTGCCCGGGCTGCCGCAAGGCCCTCGCTGCGGCCGGGATCGTCCGGGCGGTCTGGCCCGGGGGCTCCCACGACGCCGACGGCCTCGTGGACTGGGCCGGGACCGGGGCGTGAGCCGACGCTCCCCGCGCAGGATGGCCGAGGCCACGCGCGGGACCGTCGGGACGCCGCGCCGCCCGGCTACGCCTGGCGTGCCGCCCATCGAGCCGCGCTACTGACGCCGGGACGCGGGCTCAGAGCCGCCGCAGGAAGTCGGGGTCGTCGTCGGGGGCGATCGGCGGGCGGTGCCCGCCGCCCTGCAGGCCACCGGACTGGGGGCGTCCGAGCGCGAACCAGCCGACGGGCCCGATGATGGGCAGCGCCACGATCGCGACGAACCACAACCAGCGCGGCATGAGGCGGGTGCGGTTGGGGGGCGTCTGGACGGCCTCGACCAACGCGTACACCGTGACGGCGACGATGACGAGGACGAGGAGGACGCGAGGCATGGGTTCCAATCTACCCGGCCGTGGTCGTGGAAGGATGGGCGATGGGCGCCGGTGGGCGGCCGGGCGAGGAGGAACGTACGTGGCGACGGTGGCCGAGTGGGTCGAGGGGGCGCGGGTGCGCACCCTGCCGGCGGCGTTGGCGCCGGTGCTCGTGGGCACCGCGGTCGCCCTCCACCTCGGGAAGTTCGACCCGCTGCGCGCCGCCCTGGCGGGCGTGGTGGCCCTGGCGCTGCAGCTCGCCGTCAACTACGCCAACGACTATTCCGACGGGGTGCGGGGCACGGACGCCGAGCGGGTCGGCCCGATGCGCCTGGTCGGCTCCGGCGCGGCCTCCCCGGGGGCGGTCAAGGCCGCCGCCTTCGCCTGCTTCGGCCTCGCGGGCCTCGCCGGCCTCGCGCTCGTGGTGCTCACCGGCCAGTGGTGGCTCATCGCCGTCGGCATCGCCTGCATCCTTGCCGGGTGGTACTACACCGGGGGACGCCGCCCCTACGGCTACGCCGGACTGGGTGAGCTGTTCGTCTTCGTGTTCTTCGGCCTGGTGGCCACCATCGGCACGACCTACGTGCAGACGCTCTCGGTCCCGTTCGCCGCGGTCGCCGGTGGCGTCGCGACGGGTGCCCTGGCGTCCGCCATCCTGGTCGCCAACAACCTGCGCGACCGCGCGGGGGACGCCGCCTCCGGCAAGCACACCCTGGCCGTACGGCTGGGGGACCGGGGGACCCGCTGGTTCTACCTCGCGCTCGTCCTGCTCGGCGCCGCCGGCCTGGTGGGCGTGGCCGCTGGCACCACGTGGTGGGCGCTCCTCGGGCTCGTGGGCCTCATCATCCTCGTCGGCCCGGTGCTGCGCATCCTCGACGACGCACGCGGCCCCGAACTCATCCGCGTGCTGAAGGTGACCGGCATCGCCGAGGTCCTGGCGGCCGTCGGCGTCCTGGTCGGGACGGTGCTGGGCTGATGGACGGGCAGGCACGCATCATCTCGGGTCCGATGGTGGCGGTGACCGGGCTGGTCGCCGTCGGCTGGGTCGTCCTGGGGGTGCTGTCCTTCGTCGGTCTGCCGCGCCCGGGCGGGCTGCTGCTCGGTGTCGCCGGGCTCCTGGGTGGCCTGCTGACGACCTGGCTGGCGCTGGGCATGCGGGTCCGCTACGACGAGGCGGGCATCGTCCTGCCCCGCCTGGGCCAGGTGGCCTGGGAGCAGGTGCAGGGCGTCCAGGTGCAGCCGGGCCTGGTCTCGGTGCCCTACGTTGTGGTGCGCCAGGGCCGGGTGCTCACCGACGTCCCGCTCGACGGGCTGGGCTGGTTCGGCGGACCCGACGGCGTGGCGCGCACCCTCGCGGACACGATCGCGGAGGCGGCCGGTGGGGCGGACGTCGGCGTCCGGGAGCACCGGGCGCGCGCCCGCGGCCGGCGCGCCGCCTGAACCGTCACGCCTGCTCGCGCAGCCACCGGCGCAGGTGCCAGGTCGCGCGCACGTCGTCCTCGTTGTACTGCAGCACCCGCACCCGGGCCAGTTCCCGGACGCGGTCGTCGGGGTCGCCGACCGCCTCGGCGAACCAGCGCTGGGAGTTGAGGCCGCCCGGGTCCTCGTCGCGCCAGGCGAAGCCGGTGACGGCGGCCGTGACCACCTTGAGCCCGAGCCCGTTGGCGCCGAAGAAGTTGCGACGCACGACGTCGAACAGGTCGACGAAGCCCTCCTGCGCCCACGCGGAGGCCCACGCGCCCACGTCGCCGAGCCGCGGGGCCAGGCGGTTGACCCGGACGACCTCGTAGTCGGAGTAGTGGTACACCGCGGCGTCCCGCCCCGCCACCGTCTGGCGGAGCCAGCCCAGTGCGCGCCGCGCCAGGTCGAGTTCGGCGGCGTCGTCGAGGTCGGCGAACGTGGCGAACTGGCGGCAGTACGGCTCGCCGCGGGAGGGGTCGTGGACCCAGAACCCCCACAGGTACACGCGGTCGTCGGAGGACGTCTCGATGTCGACGTCGATCTCCAGGTCGTGCGTCGGCAGGTCGAGCGGGCCCTGCGTCTGGCGCTCGAGCTCGACCCCGGCGTCGATGAGCGTGGCCCGGTGGTGCGCGCGGCGCAGCCGCTGCTCGCTGCCCACCCGGTGGCTCGCCCGGGGGAGGTACTGCTCCAGGAGCGTGTCGAGGTCGGCGTGGGCGAGTTCGGCGACCGTGCTGATGCCCAGGCGGCGCAGCGTGCGCACCTCGTGGACGTCCAGCGGCGCCTTGGTGATGCGCAGGGACAGGTCGTCGGCGTCCAGTTGCGCCTGGCAGTGTTCCTGCCACTCGCAGCCCCGGCACTCGCTCGACAGGATCGGGGTCAGCAGCTTGTCCTGCCCCGAGGACGCGAGGGCGGCCTCGGCGAGCTCGACGCGGTAACGGTGCTCCTGGTCGTAGCGGGCCAGGGTGCTGAGCGGGTCGGCCTGGTCGGGCCACTCCACCGTGCGCGGGTCGGGCGGCATGCGCTCCTCGGCCAGGTTGAGCCAGGTGATGACCTCCTCGACCGCCCCCGGCCGGTCGGGGTGGAGCGGGATCTGGTCGATGCCCACCAGGCCCGCCCACGGCACCTCGGCGGCGTGGCCGCAGGCCTCGAGCAGTCGCCAGTAGTGAGCGACCTGCAGGGCGGCGTTGGGGCGGCTGGTCCAGCGGAACCGGCGTCCCGCCACGGGTAGCGGCCGGCGCGGGGCGGCCAGGGACGCCACGAAGAGGTCGTCGGACTCGGGGTTGCAGGACTCGAGCACCCGGTGGAACTTCACCTGGACCGGGTGGTAGCCACCCGACTCGGCCCGCGAGCGCACGAGCATCGACGGGCGGCCGCGGCGGTGGGCGGCCTCGTCGCGGGGGAGCAGGCCGCCGATCACGACGTCGGCGCCGGACGCCATCGCCTCCAGGCAGGCGCGCTCGGCGTCCGCGCTGGGTGCCTCGCGAAGGTGGCGCAGGTCGACGACCCGGCCGGGGGAGGAGAGCACCGCGCCGAACACCTTCGCCTCGGTGGCGTCGGGGTCACGGAAGAACGGCGGGTCCGGCGGGGTGAGGCTCGGCGCGACCAGGTTCGGGGTGAACCGGTTGACCGTCTTCAGCGGGCAGCTGCGGGCGGCGTAGGCGTCCAGGGTGAACGACATCGAGGATCCCGCGGGTCAGGCGACCGCCCGGTGGAGGGCCACGATGCCGCCGGAGAGGTTCTTCCACTCCACGTCACGCCAGCCGGCCCCGCGGATGAGCTGCGCGAGGGCGGCCTGGTCGGGCCACGCCAGGATGGATTCGGCCAGGTAGTCGTACGCCCGGGGGTTCGAGCTGAGGATCCCCGACACCGTGGGGAGCATCCGGACCAGGTAGCGCCGGTACACCTCCCGGAACGGCCCCCACGTCGGGGTGGAGAACTCGGCGATCACCAGGACGCCGCCGGGCGCGGTCACGCGACGCATCTCGGCCAGGGCGGCCGCGGTGTCCTCGACGTTGCGCAGCCCGTAGCTGATCGTGACGGCGTCGAAGGTGTCGTCGGCGAAGGGCAGCTGGAGGCCGTCGGCGTTCACGAAGCCGAGGTCGGGCTGGCGCTTCTTTCCCTCGGTCACCATGCCGAGGCTCAGGTCGACGGGCACGACGAGGGCGCCGGCGTCCGCGAAGTCCCGCGACGAGGTGCCGGTCCCCGCCGCCAGGTCGAGGATTCGGTGGCCCGGGCGCGGGTCGACGGCCCGCAACGCCTCGGCGCGCCACTGGCGCACCTGGCCCAGGGAGAGGAGGTCGTTCATCAGGTCGTAGCGGCCCGCCACACCGTCGAACATGGTCGCCACATCCGCGCGGCGCTTGGCCAGCGTGGCGCGGGCATCGAACTTCTGCACCTGATGATCCTGCCAGACTGGGGGACATGGCGTCCCGCGCACCGGTCCTGACCGCGACCAGCATCTCCAAGTCCTACGGCCCCGCACGCATCGTCGACGACTTCTCGTTGACGGTGCACGCCGGCGAGGCCGTGGCCATCACCGGGCGCAACGGTGCGGGCAAGTCGACCATCCTCCGCATGCTCGTCGGCGCCGTGCGCCCTGATGAGGGACGCGTCGAGTTCGAGGGCACCCGGATGAGCGAGACGAATGCCGACATCCGGCGCGGCATGGCCTCGGTCATCGACGACCTGGACTTCTTCCCCGACCTCTCGGTGGTCGAGCACCTCGACCTGCTGGCCCGCGCCCACGGCGTCCCCGACCCGGAGGCGATCGTCGACGAGGTGCTCGCCGAGGTCCAGCTGGTGCCGCAGTCGGGCCAGCTCCCCGGCACGCTGAGCTCGGGCCAGCGCCGACGGCTCGCGCTGGGCACCGCGTTCGTCCGGCCCCGGCGGTTGCTGGTGCTCGACGAGCCCGAGCAGCGCCTCGACGTCGAGGGCGTCGCCTGGCTCGCCGCGCGGCTGAAGGCCGAGCGCCAGCGGGGCCTGGCCATCGTGTTCGCCTCCCACGAGCCCTACCTCGTCGGCCAGGTCGCCACCCGCATCGTCAAGGTCGAGAACCCCGTCCCGGACGCCGTGGCCGCCGACGGCACCGACGGTGCGGGCGCGACGGACGCCGGGGGGGACGCCTGATGGCACGCGCACGTCGCAAGGGGACGAAGAACAAGCAGCAGGCACCGCAGTCGGTCGCGCCCGACCCCGTGGTGGTCCCGAGCGACCCCTACGAGGAGTTCGCCGACCGGGAGTGGGACTTCGCCTGGCTCCCCGACGACGAGCCCGAGGTCGTCGACGAGCGGGCCCTGCACGCGATGGCGAAGTCGTGGCGCCACGGCCGGGCCACGCGCTCGTTCCTCGACGTCTTCCAGGACGCCTACATCGCGCTCTTCAGCGTGCTGATGATCGGCGCGATGATCGTGAACGTCATCATCGGCAGCCAGACCCAGTCGGCGACCTGCGACACCGCCGCCTGCCTCAACGGGCGCCTGCTCGTCCCGTGGGGCGTGTTCTTCGCCGTCTCGGCGCTCACGGTGTCGACCGCCCGGCTCTTCGGACCGGTGCTCGCCTCGGCCGCCGAGGGTTTCTGGCTGATGGAGGCCCCCATCGGGCGCAAGCGGATCCTGCGCGGGCGCCTGTGGGCCGTCGTGGCCGGGGCGCTCGTCGTGGCGGCCGCCGTGGCCGCCGGGGTGGCCGGCATCGCGGGGGAACCCCCGGTCGTCATCGTGGCCTGGGTCGTGGCGTCCGGCCTCGTGGCGTCCGGGCTGGTGGCCTGGTCTGCGTGGGAGCAGTCGATTGAGCGCGTTCGGTTGCTGCGCGTCGTGCAGGCCGTGCTGGCGGCGCTCGCCGCGCTGGTGCTCGGCACGATGGTGGCCGTGGCCGCGGGCTGGGTGCGCATCGACCCGCCGGCGTGGCTGGGCGTCGTCCCATGGGGCCTCGCTGCCGTCGGCCTCGTCATGACGATCGTGTTCACCCTCGGCGCACACCGGCGCCTGGACCAGTTCGCCCGCACCCGCCTCACCTCGGGTGGCTCGCTCGTGTCGGGCCTGCAGGGTGCGATGTTCGGCCTCGACCTGGGGTTGGCCCGCGACATCCTCGTCGACCGCGAGGCGATCGAGCGCGGCCACGTCAAGCCGACGCCGGGGCGGGGACTGGGCACCTCGGCCCTCGTCTGGCGCGACCTCCAGCGGCTGCGCCGCTTCCCCCGGCCGCTGCTCGGGCTGGCCGGCGCGGTCCTGGCCCCCTACGCCTCGGACGCCGTCGGCCTCACCCTGCTCACCCCGTTCCTGTCGGCGGTCGCGCTGATGTTCGCGCTGGTGCCGACCCTGGGGGCCCTGCGCGTGCTGTCGCGGTCCACGGGGCTGGCGCGTACCCTGCCGTTCACCACCGCGCAACTGCGCACGGCGAGCTTCACCGTGCCGGCGATCCTGGCTGCCGTGTGGGCCGTGGCCACCCTCCCCGCGTTCACGGGGATCACCGGCGGCCTGGAGCGCCACCCCGTCGTGGCGCTGGCCGTGGCCGTCGCCTGTGGCCTGGGCGGGTTGCTCGGGGCCATCCGGTGGCAGACCGCCAAGCCGGTGAACTTCGCCGTCCCCATGATGGCGACCACCGCCGGCGCGGTGCCGCCGACCCTGATCTTCAACCTGATGCGCGGCTTCGACGTCGCCGCCCTCGTGACCGCGCCGATCCTGCTCAACGTCGACCCCATCTGGTCCCTCGGCATCGGGGTCGTCCTGCTGCTCATCCTGCGGACGGGCTTCAACATGGAGGAGATGTCCGAGCAGGCCAAGGAACAGCAGAAACTCCTCGAGGCCGAGAAGGCCCGCCGCTGACGGAGCCGGCTGGGCTGATCCGGGCTGGCCTGATCCGGGCTGGGCTGATCCGGGCTGGGGGCGCGACACTCACCGATGTCACTCGGGAGACGCGTGAGGAAGCCGCTCAGATGTGACTAACCCGCGTGTCGGGGCGGGCGAGGCCGCGAAGCCCAGCAGATCCGCCAGCGACGTGTGGACAACGGTCAGCGCCGGCGCGGGTTGTCCACAGGTGGTGATCCGGGTGACCGGAATCGAGGACACGTGCCGACAACTCAGGGCATGGAAGAAGTTCTCGATCTGGCCCACCGACAGGGGTACGTGACCACGGCCCAAGCGGCCAACCTCGGCGTCGGGCGCATGTCCCTGCACCGTCTCGTGGGCGCGGGGGTGTTCCTCCACACCGCGCAGGGCGTCTACGTCCCGCGCGACGACAGCACCCGCGAGGGACGCCACGCGGCGGTCACGCGCGCGATCCTCGATGCCGACCCGTGGTCGGTCGCGAGCCACCACTCGGCCTTGGTCCTGCACGGCATCAACCTGTACGGCGTCCCGTTCGACCAAGTCCAGGTCGCCGATCCGCGGTGCAGCAGTCGCAGCCACCGATCGCTGCACCGCCACGTCCTGCGCGATGGCGACCCCGTCGTCACGATCGGCGAGCACAGGGCCATCGGCCTCCCCCTGGCCCTGTGCCAGACGGCGAGCCGGTGGGGCATGGTGGCCGGCCTCGTCTCCATGGACCACGCGCTCCGCTTGGGCGAGGTGGCCAAGGATGACCTCCAGTCCGTGATCGACTCCGGACGCCTCAGGCGCGGCATCCGAGCCGCCCGGCGGGCCGCGGCCCTGGCGGACGGACGGGCCGAGTCGCCGGGGGAGTCGCGCCTGCGTGCCATCGTCCACGGTGGGTCCTTCGACTACGACCTCCAGGCGAACGTGGGTGGACCGGGCTCGGGATACGTCGCAGACCTCCTCATCGATGGACGCGTCGTGCTCGAGTTCGACGGCGAGTTGAAGTACGACGGGCCGGAGGGCAGGAAGGCCATCGTCGCCGAGAAGCGTCGTGAGGACTGGATTCGGTCCCGGGGATACGGATTCATGCGCGTCATGTGGCCCGAACTCGACTACCCGGCCACGGTCCAGCGCGTGCTCCACGGGCACGTGCTGGCCACGCGTGCAGCTCGTGCCGCCTGACGTGGTGACGACTCCGGCCTGACGTTGGTCGGGGCTGGGTGCCCCACGCGCACCCACCCCCAGCCTCCCGACACGCGGGTTCGTCACATCTGAGTGGCTTCCTCACGCGCGTCTGGCGTGACATCGGTGAGTGTCGGCGCGGCCCGACCGCGCACCATCCCCCAGAGGTTGCCCCGAGTATTTCCGCAACTCCTCCCTTGCCAATATGGGATCCTGGATGAGCGCCTGACTAGGGTGAATGTGGGGGCGGGCGCAAAATGGCGCTTGTCTGATGAGTTCCCTAGACTGGCCCGGAGTTGGGCGCCGCGTGGTGCCCGCAGGAGGGGTGTGATTCGATGACCGAGCAGCGCGCGGCGCAGTCGGTGGTCGAATCCGACGTCATCGTCGTGGGCGCCGGCCCGGGCGGCTCGACGGCCGCCAAGTGGCTGGCCGACCGGGGCCTGACGGTCACCCTCCTGGAGAAGTCCACCTTCCCCCGCGACAAGGTCTGTGGCGACGGCCTGACCCCGCGCGCGACCAAGCAGCTCGTGCGCCTGGGCGTCGACGTCTCCGAGGAGGCGGGCTGGGTGCACAACCACGGCCTGCGCACCTACGCCGGCCACCCCGAGCCCTTCGAGTTCCGTTGGCCCGAGCTGGCCGAGTTCCCCAGCTACGGCCTCACCCGCCGCCGCGGTGACTTCGACGAGATGCTGGCACGCCTGGCCGTGGACGCCGGGGCCAACCTGATCGAGGGCGCCAACGTCTCCGACCCCGTGATCGACCCGAACAGCGACCGCATCGTCGGCGTCCGCACCAAGGACGGCACCGAGTACCGCGCGCCCGTCACCATCGCCGCCGACGGCAACTCCAGCCGCCTGGCGCTCGCGATGGGGCTGGAGAAGAACCGCCAGCGTCCCATGGGGGTCGCTGCCCGCGCGTACTTCCGCAGCGAGGCGCGCACGCACGACGACATGATGGAGAGCCACCTCGAGTTGTGGGACGGCAAGCCCGGCGAGTCGAACCTCCTGCCCGGCTACGCGTGGCTGTTCGCCCTGGGTGACGGCACGGTCAACTTCGGCCTCGGCACCGTCAGCAGCACCGCGGCGTCGGCCAAGATGAACTTCCGCGACCTGATGTGGAAGGTCGTGGCGAACTTCCCGGCCGAGTGGGGCCTGACCCAGGAGAACATGGTCGGCACGATCGGCTCGGCCGCACTCCCGATGAGCTTCAACCGCAAGCCCGCCTACCACCGGGGCCTCGTCCTGGTGGGGGACTCCGCGGGCATGGTCAGCCCCTTCAACGGCGAGGGCATCCCCTACGCGATGGAGGCCGCCGACTTCGCGGCCGACGCGATCGCGGACGCCCGCAGCCGCGGCTTCGGCACCCCCGGGGCGGAGAAGGCGCTGCACGGCTACCGCACGCGGCTGGAGGCGGAATGGGGCGGTTATTACCGCCTCGGACAAGTATTCGTGTCCCTCATCGAGCGTCCTGAGATCATGCGCCTCTGCACGCGATACGGTTTGCCCAGGCCGACCTTGATGAAGTTCACGATGAAGCTGCTGGCCCATCTGTACGACACCAAGGACGGTGACTGGATGGACAGGACCATCACGTCGTTGACGAAGGTGGTGCCGTCGGCATGACGTACAACCAGAAGGGAAGGGTGCGATGAGCCCCTACATTCCGATCCTCGGGGTGCTGTTCTTCTCGGCAGCCCTGCTGGGGGTCATGGTCCTCGCCTCTTTGTTCATCGGGCCCAAGCGGTACAACCGGGCCAAGTACATGCCGTACGAGTGCGGCATCGACCCGACGCCCCGTGCGGCGGGGGGCGGGCGGTTCCCGGTGAAGTTCTACATCACCGCCATGATGTTCCTCGTCTTCGATGTCGAGATCGCGTTCCTGTACCCCTGGGTTGTCGCGTTCGACCAGCTGAGCATGTTCGTCGTGCTCGCCATGATCGTCTTCCTCCTGCTGCTGTGCATCGCGTACTACTACGAGTACAAGCGCGGCGGCATGGAGTGGGACTGAGCCGGTAGAAAGGAAGTCCAGGCATGGGTATCGAGGACGCACTGCCCGAGGAGGGCATCCTCACCACCACCGTCGAAGCCGTTGCCGGCTGGATGCGTCGCACGTCGTTCTGGCCGGCCACGTTCGGCATCGCGTGCTGCGCGATCGAGATGATGGCCTTCGGCACGCCGCGCTTCGACGCCGGCCGCTGGGGCCAGGAGGTCTTCCGCGCGTCGCCGCGCCAGGCCGACCTGATGATCATCTCCGGTCGCGTGAGCCAGAAGTTCGCCCCGGTCATGCGCCAGGTGTACGACCAGATGCCGAACCCCAAGTGGGTCATGGCGATGGGCGTGTGCGCCAGCTCGGGCGGCATGTTCAACAACTACGCGATCGTGCAGGGCGGTGACCACATCGTCCCGGTCGACATCTACGTCCCCGGTTGCCCGCCGCGCCCCGACATGCTGATCGACGGCATGTTCAAGCTGCGCGAGATCGTGCTGAAGGACCCGATGGGGGCCCACCGCGCCAAGGTGCTCGAGGACCTCGAGCAGCTGGCCCTGATCGCGACGCCCACCCTCGAGCAGAAGGGCCTCATGCGATGAGCGACGAGAAGCTCCCCGGCGAGGAGAAGACCATCGACGTCCCGGTCGAGGGCCAGGATTCCGCCCCCTCGGCCGGCCTCGAGCGCGAGGACACCCAGCCCAGCCCGCCGGTCACCCGCACGGGCATGTGGTCGGACGGCTCGCCCGACACCTCCGGCTACGGCGGCATCGTCCGCCAGTACCTGCCGAAGCAGTCGTCGGTGCGTCCCCTCGAGGACGCCCAGGAGCGGGTCGTCTCCCGGCTCGAGCAGCTGGTCGACGGCGCCTTCAGCAGCGTCCTGTTCGACCGCGGCGAGCTCACGATCTTCGTGCCGCGCGAGAAGCTGCTCGAGGTCGTGTCCGCGCTGCGCGACGACGCCCACCTGCGCTACGAGGGCTTCATGGGCGTCAACGGCGTCCACTACCCCAGCGATGCGGGCGCCGAGCTCCACGCCGTGTACGCGCTGCAGTCGTTCACCCACAACCGACGCCTGCGCGTCGAGGTGACCTGCCCGGACGCCGACCCCCACATCCCGTCCGTGTGCGCGACCTACCCGGCCGCCGACTGGCACGAGCGCGAGACCTGGGACATGTTCGGGATCATCTTCGACGACCACCCGTCGCTCACACGCATCCTCATGCCGGACGACTGGGTCGGCCACCCGCAGCGCAAGGACTACCCGCTCGGCGGGATTCCTGTCGAGTACAAGGGCGCGGTCGTGCCGCCCCCGGACCAGCGGAGGAACTACCGATGACTGCATCGAGCACCGACTTCTACGCGCAGCCCGGCGAGGAGGCCACCGGCACGGTCTACACGTCGATGGGCGGCGACTGGGCCGAGATCGCCCAGGAGCAGGCCGAGCGCGGGGATGAGACCCTCGTCATCAACATGGGCCCGCAGCACCCCTCGACCCACGGCGTCCTCCGCCTGATCCTGGAGTGCGACGGCGAGACCGTGACGAGCATCCGCCCGGGCATCGGCTTCCTGCACACGGGCATCGAGAAGAACATGGAGTACCGCACGTTCACGCAGGGCACGACCTTCGTGACCCGCATGGACTACGTGGCCCCCTTCTTCAACGAGGTCGCCTACTGCCTGTCCGTCGAGCGCCTGCTCGGCATCGAGGACCAGATCCCCGAGCGCGCCAACGACATCCGCGTCCTGATGATGGAGCTGTGCCGTATCGCCAGCCACCTCATCGCGATCGGTACCGGTGGCATGGAGATCGGCGCCCTCACCGTCATGACGATCGGCTTCCGCGAGCGCGAGATGATCCTCGACTTCTTCGAGGCCGTCACCGGCCTGCGCATGAACCACGCCTACATCCGCCCGGGTGGTGTCGCGACCGACCTGCCCGAGAACGCGATGGAGCAGCTGCGCGAGGTCATCAAGTGGCTCGAGGACCACCTCCCCGAGTACGCCGCGTTCTGCAACGAGAACCCGATCTTCAAGGGCCGCATGATCGGCGTGGGCCACATGGACCTCGCCGCGTGCATGGCGCTGGGCGTCACCGGCCCGATGCTCCGCTCCACCGGCTACGACTGGGACCTGCGCAAGAAGCAGCCCTACTGCGGCTACGAGAACTACGACTTCGAGTCGAAGTACTGGAAGCCGAGCGACGGCTGGGAGGGCTCCGAGTCCTACTCCCGGTTCCGCATCCGCCTGGATGAGATGTGGGAGTCGTTGCACATCGTCAAGCAGGCCGCCGACCGCCTCGAGGCGTCCGTGGGCGAGCCCACGATGGTCGCCGACAAGAAGATCGCGTGGCCGTCGCAGCTGGCCGTGGGTCCTGATGGCCAGGGCAACAGCAACGAGCACATCAAGCACATCATGGGTGACTCCATGGAGGCGCTGATCCACCACTTCAAGATCGTGACCGAGGGCTTCCGCGTCCCGGCCGGCCAGGCGTACGTGCCGATCGAGTCGCCCAAGGGCGAGATCGGGTGCCACGTCGTCTCCGACGGTGGCACCCGCCCGTACCGCGCCCACATGCGCGACCCAGGGTTCCACCACCTGCAGACCGTCCCGATCCAGTGCGAGGGCGGCATGATCTCGGATGTCGTCGTCGCGGTCGGCTCGATCGACCCCGTCATGGGAGGTGTTGACCGGTGAGCGGTCACGAGTTCCAGTCGTACTTCCCCGAGTCGGGGGGCGTCGACCTCACCGACCAGGGCACGAACATCACCGACGGGACCATCGAGGAGATGCGCCAGCTCGCTGGGCGCTACCCCGAGTCCCGCTCGGCGCTGCTGCCGATGCTGCACCTGGTGCAGTCGGTGGACGGCCGCGTGTCCCCGCGGGGCATCGAGGCCTGCGCCGACGTGCTCGGCATCTCGGCCGCCCAGGTGTCCGGTGTCGCGACGTTCTACACGATGTACAAGCGGCGTCCGGCGGGTAAGCACCACGTCGGCGTCTGCACCACCGCGCTGTGCGCGGTCATGGGTGGGGACGCGCTGCTCGACCACGTCTCCGACAAGCTCGGCATCGCCGAGGGCGAGACGACGGCCGACGGCACGTTCAGCCTCGAGCGCCTCGAGTGCAACGCCGCCTGCGACTTCGCCCCGGTGATGATGGTCAACTGGGAGTTCATGGACAACATGGACCCCGACAAGGCCAACCAGTTGCTGGACGACCTGGCCGCGGGCAACCCCGTCCAGTCGTCCCGTGGCGCCACGATCACCAGTTGGAAGGAGGCCGAGCGTGTCATCGCCGGCTTCCCCGACGGCCGTGCTGACGAGGGTCCCGCCGCCGGTGACGCCTCGCTCGTGGGCCTCAGGATCGCCAACGAGCGTGGTTGGACGGCCCCGGACGCCCCCGCAGCGAGCCAGGAGGAGGAGAAGTGACCGACACCCTGACCCCGGTGCTCTCGGCCAACTGGGCGGACGAGCGGGCCTGGAAGATCACCAACTATGAGCGCCGCGGCGGCTACCAGGCGCTGCGCAAGGCGCTCAAGATGACCCCCGACGAGGTCATCAACGAGGTGAAGGACTCCGGGCTGCGCGGCCGAGGCGGCGCAGGCTTCCCGACCGGCATGAAGTGGAGCTTCGTGCCGCAGGACAACCCGAACCCGAAGTACCTCGTGGTCAACGCCGACGAGTCCGAGCCGGGCACGTGCAAGGACATCCCGCTGATGATGGCCAACCCGCACGTGCTGGTCGAGGGCATCATCATCAGCGCCTACGCGATCCGCTCGAAGTTCGCCTTCATCTACATCCGCGGCGAGGTGCTCCACGTCATCCGCCGCCTGCAGCAGGCGGTCCGCGAGGCCTACTCCGCCGGCTACCTGGGCAAGAACATCCTGGGCACCGGCCACGACCTCGACCTCGTCGTCCACGCCGGTGCGGGCGCCTACATCTGTGGTGAGGAGACCGCGCTGCTCGACTCGCTCGAGGGACGCCGCGGCCAGCCCCGCCTCCGCCCGCCGTTCCCGGCGGTCGCCGGCCTGTACGCCTCGCCGACGGTCGTCAACAACGTCGAGTCGATCGCCTCGGTCCCGGCCATCATCGACAAGGGTGCGGGCTGGTTCCAGTCGATGGGCACCGAGAAGAGCAAGGGCCACGGCATCTTCTCCCTCTCGGGCCACGTCGCCAAGCCGGGCCAGTTCGAGGCACCGCTCGGCATCACCCTGCGGCAGCTCATCGACCTGGCCGGCGGCATGCGCGACGGCCACGAGCTGAAGTTCTTCACCCCGGGTGGGTCGTCGACGCAGATCCTGACCAGCGAGCACCTCGACATGCCCCTCGACTTCGAGTCGGTCATGTCGGCCGGCTCGCTGCTGGGCACACGCGCGCTGCAGATCTTCGACGAGACCACCTCGGTGGTCCGCACCACCCTGCGGTGGATCGAGTTCTACAAGCACGAGTCGTGCGGCAAGTGCACCCCGTGCCGTGAGGGCAACTGGTGGCTCGTCCAGATGCTCAAGAAGTTCGAGGCCGGGCAGGCCGAGGAGGGCGACATCGAGAAGATGCTCGACGTCTCCGAGAACATCGGCGGACGGTCGTTCTGCGCCCTGGCCGACGGTGCCGTCGCCTGCGTGCAGTCGGCCGTGAAGGAGTTCCGCTCCGAGTTCGAGGCCGGCTACCACACGCCCGCCTGGGAGCTGTTCCCCTACGCCAAGAGCGCCCTGTTCCCCGTCAAGACCGCTGGAGGCCACGCATGAGCGTCGACGCCAAGGCTGGAGCCGTCGAGAAGAGCGACCTGATCTCGGTGTTCATCGACGGCACCGAGGTGCAGGTGCCCAAGGGCACCCTCGCCATCCGCGCCGCCGAGATGATCGGCATCGACATCCCGCGGTTCTGCGACCACCCGCTGCTCGACCCTGTCGGCGCCTGCCGCCAGTGCATGGTCGAGGTGCCCGACATGGGCAACGGACGCGGCATGCCGAAGCCGCAGGCGTCCTGCACGCTCGAGGTGGCGCCGAACATGCAGATCCAGACGCAGGTGAGTTCCCCGGTGGCCGAGAAGGCCCAGAAGGGCATGCTCGAGTTCCTGCTGATCAACCACCCGCTGGACTGCCCCATCTGCGACAAGGGTGGCGAGTGCCCCCTGCAGAACCAGGCGATGTCGCACGGGTACGGCGAGTCCCGCTACGACGGCGTGAAGCGCACGTTCCCCAAGCCGATCTCGGTGTCCGCCCAGGTCCTGCTCGACCGCGAGCGCTGCGTGCTGTGCGCGCGCTGCACCCGTTTCTCCGAGCAGATCTCCGGCGACCCGTTCATCGCCCTGGTCGAGCGCGGCGCGCTGCAGCAGGTCGGCTTCTACGAGGACGACCCCTACGACAGCTACTTCTCGGGCAACGTCATCCAGATCTGCCCGGTGGGTGCGCTGACCAGCGCCGACTACCGCTTCCAGGCCCGCCCGTTCGACCTCGTGTCGACGCCGGTCACCTGCGAGCTCTGCGCGTCGGGTTGCCAGCTGCGGTCCGACCACCGTCACTACCAGGTCAAGCGTCGCCTCGCCGGCAACGCCCCCGAGGTCAACGAGGAGTGGAACTGCGACCGCGGTCGCTTCGCCTTCTACTACGGCCGCCAGGGCGACCGGCTCACGACCCCCCTGGTGCGTGACGGTGACGTCCTGCGCCCGGCGTCATGGCCCGAGGCCATCGACGCCGCCGTGGCCGGCCTGAGGGCGGCCGGCAGCAACGTCGGCGTCCTGACCGGCGGACGCCTCACGCTCGAGAACGCCTACGGCTACGCGAAGTTCGCCCGCGCCGTCCTCGGCACGAACAACGTCGACTTCCGCAGCCGCCAGCACACGCTGGAGGAGGGGCAGTTCCTGGCCCACGCGGTGGCTGGCAAGCAGCTCGGTGACGGGGTCACGTACACCGAACTCGAGAACGCCAAGCAGGTCATCTGCGTCGGCTTCGAGCCCGAGGAGGAGAGCCCGATCGTCTTCCTCCGCCTGCGCAAGGCGGCCCGGAAGAAGGGCCTCAAGGTCGTCGCGGTCGCGCCGTACCTGACCAACGGCCAGACCAAGCTGGACGCCCACCTCGTCCCCACCGTGCCCGGCACGGAGGCCGAGGTCGTCTCCAAGCTCGACGCGGACGCCGACACGATCATCCTCGTCGGCGAGCGTGCGGCGGGCTCCCGTGGCGCCCTGTCCGCGGTGCTCGACCTGGCCGGCCGGACCGGCGCCCGCCTCGCGTGGGTCCCGCGTCGGGCCGGTGACCGGGGTGCCATCGAGGCCGGCTGCCTGCCGAACCTGCTGCCGGGCGGTCGCCCGGTGGCGGACGCCGGCGCCCGTGTCGACA
>DUOQ01000287.1 GCA_012838755.1 Propionibacterium sp.
GACCCAGCACGGCGGCACTCTCAGTACCCCGGAGCTGGTGGCTGCGCTGGAGGGACAGGTCGCCGGCACCACGATCGTCCGCAATCTCCATGAACTCGAGGACCACGGCTGTGTCAATGGCGACCCTGCCCACGAGGAGCGCCGACGGCGCCTCACGCGCTGGACGCTCAACCACGCGAAGCTACACGCTGACCTACGGGCGCTGATCCAGGCCACCACACCATCCGTCGAGACCCCGACCACGTCGGACTGAGCCAGCAGCGTGCACACGGGTTGTTGAACGCGAGGTCAAGTCCCGTGGAGTGGTGTAGCGGGGGTTCCTTCGTTTAGGCGGTGAGGGCGAGGGGTTCGGTCACCTCCTCGGTGTTGGTGATGGTGGTGAGTCGGCAGCGTGCGAGGATTTCGAGGCCGAGGTAGCGGCGGCCTTCGGCCCATTCGTCGGTTTGTTCGGCCAGGACGGCCCCGACGAGGCGGATGATGGCTTCCCGGTTGGGGAAGATGCCAACAGAGTCGGTGCGGCGCCTAATCTCCCGGTTGAGGCGTTCGGCGGGGTTGTTGGACCAGATCTGGGGCCAGACGTCCTTGGGGAAGCCGGTGAAAGCGAGCACGTCGGCTCGCGCTTGGTCGAGGTGTTCGGCGACGGCGGGGAGTTTCTCGCTGGTGTAGTCCAGCAGCCGGTCGAACTGGGCCTCGACGGAGGCGGCGTCGGGTTGGTCGTAGACGGAGTGCAGCATCGCCTTGACCGCCGGCCACATCGTCTTGGGTGTCACGGACATCAGGTTGGCGGCGTAGTGGGTTCTGCAGCGCTGCCAGATCGCGCCGGGCAGGTTCGCGCTAACGGCTTCGACCAGCCCGGCGTGAGCGTCGGAGGTGACCAGGCGGACGCCGGTCAGGCCGCGGGCGACGAGGTCGGCGAGGAAGGTGTTCCATGCGCTTCGGGTCTCGGAGGTGGCGACCTGCAGGCCCAACACTTCGCGGTGGCCGTCGCCGTTGACGCCAGTCGCCAGGAGTACGACAGCATTGATCACCCGGCCGCCCTCGCGGACCTTCATCGTCAACGCGTCGGCTGCGACGAACGTGAACGGCCCCGCCTCGGCCAGGGGGCGGTGTCGGAACTGGTTGACGTGTTCGTCGAGGTCGGCGGCCATCCGGGACACCTGGGACTTCGACAACCCGTCGATTCCCAACGCTTTGACGAGCTTGTCCATCCGACGAGTCGACACCCCGGCGAGGTAGCAGTCGGCGATCACCGTGATCAGGGCGGCTTCGGCTCGTTTGCGGCGCTCCAGCAGCCACTCCGGGAAGTAGGTCCCGGAACGCAGCTTGGGGACGGCAACATCGACGGTGCCGACGCGGGTGTCCAAGGGCCGGTGGCGGTAGCCGTTGCGCTGGACCAGCCGCTCGGGGGAGGCTTGGCCCCATTCGGCGCCGCAGACCTGGTCGGCGTCAGCAGACAGGAGCTGGTTGATCATGTTCTGCAGCAGCTGGCGCATCATGTCCGGCGATGCTTCGGCCAGCAGGTTGCCCAGTACGTGGGCGGGGTCGACAATGTGAGCAGCGGTCATCGTGGTGATGTCCTTTCGAGAGAGCTGTGAGACGTGAACTCGAAGGATCCCAC
>DUOQ01000288.1 GCA_012838755.1 Propionibacterium sp.
GATGGCGGTGTGCGAGGCGTCCCCGCGGCCGCCGCGGGGGCGGGCGCTGCTGCTGCAGCAGGCGGTCGAGGAGGCCGAGCGGACGTTGGACGACCCCGACCTCACGGCCCACCAGCTGGCCCGACGGCTCTGCATCTCGACCAGCTACCTGACCAAGCTGTTCGCCGAACGCGGCCTGAGCTTCGGGCGTTGGCTGCTGGGCCGGCGCCTCGATCGCGCGTGGGACGAGCTCGCCCCCGAGGTGCGTGACGGGCGCACGATCACCGAGGTCGCGTTCGCCTGCGGGTTCCGGGACTCCGCCCACTTCGCCCGCACGTTCCGGGCGCGCTTCGGCACGACCCCGTCGGGCCGGGCCACAATGGGCGCATGACCGACGACCTGACCCCCTTCAAGGCCAGCGCCTTCGACCACGCCAACGACGCGCTGATCGCGATCGACACGTCCGGGACCATCAGGGCCTGGAACCGCTTCGCGGAGACCCTGTTCGGCTGGAAGGCCGAGGAGGTCGTCGGCCAGGACGTGAAGGTGATGATCCCCGAGCGGCTGCGCTCGGCCCACGACCGCGGGTTCTTCGCCGCCATGGAGGCCGGCCACCTCGCCTCTGACGGGCGGGCCCGCCGCACGAAGTCGCTGACCGCCTCGGGCGGCACGGTCTACATCACGATGACGTTCGCGGTCGTGCAGGACGACGCCGGCGAGACCATCGGGTCGGTCGCGGTCGCGCGGGAGTGGGTCCGCGAGGAGGACTGAGCCCCTGCCGACCCGGCCCGCGAGGCGTCCGGACGCCGTGGGCTCAGGCGAGCTCGCCGCCGACCTCGTCGATATCGGTCTCGTGCTCGACACACGCCTGGACGGCGGCCGCCAGCGCGGTCGCAGCGGTCGCGGTGCCCATCACCCGCAGGGACGGGATGTGCAGGAAACCCACCCGCGTACCCGGCGGGGCGTGGTGCAGCGCCGCGAACATCAGGGCGTTGCAGCCGTAGGTGCCGGCCGAGAGCGACAGCTCCGCGGGCGCGCCCGTCCGCTGGATCGCCCGGCGCACCGCCTTGACCGGGATGGTCGCGAACAGGCCGTCGGGCGCGCCCGGCACGACCGGCTGGTCGACGGGCTGCACGCCCTTGATGTCGGGCACGCGCGCGTCGAGCAGGTTGATGGCGACGCGCTCGACGGTGATGGCCTCGGCGCCCATGTCCACGCCGGTGCACAGCACCAGCTGGGGGCGGACGAGCCGCATGATCTCGGCGATCTGCCCCGGGATGGTCGTGAAGTCGACAGGCAGCACGGCCGTGCCCACCTGGAGCCCCGGCATCCGGCCCGTGTCGGCGCGGCGCTGCAGGGCGTCGACCGCCGCCTCGGACGGGTTGAGGGTGACCCCCGGGAACGGACCGAATCCAGTGACGAGCACGCGCATGGGCCCCATGGTAGGGGCCCATGCGAAGGCGTCAGCCGGCGGACCAGCCGCCGTCGTTGGCGATCAGCGCCCCGTTGACGTTGGACGCCTCGACGGCCAGCAGGAACACCACCAGCGCCGCCAGCTCGTCGGGCTTCGCGTTGCGCAGCGCGCCGGCGTGGACCGCGCCCAGGACACCGAGCCCCTCCATGTCGAGCTTGCTCTGGTCGATCGAGGCCATGATGTTGGTCTCGACGCCGCCCGGCATGATCGCGTTGCAGCGGACCCCGGCCTTGCCGTACATGTACGCCGTGTTGCGCGTCAGGCCGATGAGCCCGTGCTTGGACGCCGTGTAGGCCGCGCCCGCTGCCGCACCACGGATGCCGGCCTCGGAGGACACGTTGACGATCGAGCCGCCGCCGTTCGCGACCATCCGCGGCACCGCGGCGCGCATCAGGTACATCGGGGCGGTCAGGTTCACCCGCAGGCACCGCTCCCAGGTTCCGTCGTCGACCTTCGCGACGCCCGAGAAGAGGTCCATGACGCCGGCGTTGTTGACCAGGCCCCACAGGGTGCCGTCGGCATCGGCGTCCGCGATGAGCGCCTCGGCGACCGCCGGGTCGGAGATGTCCCCCACCGCCGCGCGGGCCGAGCCGCCGGCGTCCGTGATCTGGGTGACGGTCTCGTGGGCGCTGTCGGCAATGTCGGCGACCACCACCGTCGCCCCCTGAGATGCGACCATGACCGCCGTCGCGCGGCCGATGCCGGAGCCTGCTCCGGTCACCACGACGGTCTTGCCGGTCAGTTCGAAGAGTGCCATGGCAACCCCCCACTGGTGTCGTAGTGGCCCGTGGGACCCCTTTGTCCCACGGGTCTGCCGATTCTACTACGCGGCGTAGTCCCCGACTAGGGGGAGGGACTCATCGATCGGCGTAGCGGCGCCCGGTCGTCCACCACGCGAGGATGGCCAGAACGGCCACGAACACCGCGACGACGCCGAGGTCGAGGAGGTACACGCCGAACGCGTGCTCCCAGAGGGGGTCGTCCACGTCCCGGAGCCCGTTGTTGTTGAAGTCGAGCACGGACGCACCGGCCGCGAACGCCCACCGCGAGGGGAACAACCATGACACGACCTCGATCGCACCCCGTCCCGTGAGCGCGAACAGGCCGCTGGTGAAGACCAGCTCGGCCATCACTGTCATGACCAGGATCGGCATGGTCTGGCCGAGGGTCCGGATCACCCCCGAGAGCGCGAGCCCCAGCACCACGTTCACGACGCCGGCGGCGACCAGCGCCACCAGCAACTCCACCTCGCCGCTCAGCAGCAGGGGGTCCTCCGGGCCCTTGCGCAGCAGCAGGACGATCACCAGCATCACCAGCACCTGCGCCGTGACCACGGCGCCCAGGACGGCGATCTTGGAGGCGAGGTAGGCCACCCGGGACAGGCCGACGGCACGCTCGCGCAGGAAGATGGTGCGTTCCCCGACCAGTTCGCGGATGGCGGACGACAGACCCATGAACACCGCCCCGACCATCAGGATCAGCAGGATCTGCACCGGTTGCCCGGACGGGACCTTGCCCATCGCGGGGCCCCGGAGCCCCTGGTCACCCGGGACCAGGAGCGCCAGCGCCACCAGGGCCACCGGCAGCACGGCGCTGAACGCGAGTAAGCCACGGTCGGCCGCGAGCGCCCGCACGTGGCGACGCACCAGCGTCGTGAACTGGTGCTGGACGCGCTGACGGGACGGCTTGACGGGTGGGACCGGCGGCCCTTGGTCGGGCAGGTCCGGGAGGGGGTGGCTCCCGCTCCGCTGGGTGCGGAACCGGTTCACGACACCATCCGCGTCGCGGTAGGCCAGGTCGAAGGCGTCGGCGAAGTCGCGGCTGCCGAACCATTCGAGCACCTCGTCCGGTGGCCCGAAGAAGGCGACGCGACCACCGGGCGCGAGGAAGAGCACGTAGTCGCACAGGTGCAGTTCGTTGGTGTTGTGCGAGATCACCATCACGGTGCGCCCGCCGTCGGCGAGGGCGCGCAGGCTCTGCATGAGCTGCCGGTCCAGCGCCGGGTCGAGGCCGGACGTGGGCTCGTCCAGCAGCAGGAAGGAGGGCGAGGTCAGGAGCTCCATGGCGACCGAGGCGCGCTTGCGTTGACCGCCCGAGAGCCGGTCGACCCTGGTGGCGCCATGCTCGGAGAGGCCCAGCTCGGCCAAGACGGCGTCCACGCGCTGCTCCCGCAGGGCGGGGGCCACGTCATCGGGCAGCCGGAGCCGCGCCGCGTACAACAGCGCGTCCCGCAGGCGGAGCTGGCGGTGCACGATGTCGTCCTGAGGCACCAACCCGATGCGGGCCCGGATCTCCCCCAGCGAGGTCGCCAGGTCGCGCCCGGCGTAGAAGATTCGGCCGCTCGTGGCGGGACGGTCACCGGTGAGGGCGCCCAGCAGGGTGCTCTTGCCCGCGCCGGAGGGGCCGACCACCCCCAGCATCGTCCCCGGCTGCAGCACGAAGCTGACGTCGTCCAGGAGGACCTTCCCCGTGGGGAGGCGGCGACCGACGTGGGAGACCACCACGGCCGGCACCCCAGTCTCGTCCCACGGGCGCAGGGTGTCCCCCCGCACGACGAACGAGGACTGGCCCACGGTCAGCCGGTCGCCCGACCCGAGTGGGGCCACGTCCACCCTCGACCCGTTCACGAACGTCCCGTTGCGGCTCCCGAGGTCACGCACGACCCACCCCTGGCCCCCGCGAGCCACCACCGCATGGCGTCGGGAGACCTGCAGGTCGGCGTCCAGCGCCACACCCGGGTGGTCGAGTTCGCGACCCAGCACGAGCCCGTCGGCAAGTGCGATCTCCAGCCCGGACGCCCC
>DUOQ01000289.1 GCA_012838755.1 Propionibacterium sp.
GTCCGCGTGGTGGCTGCTGCGGGGCGGCGAGCCGCACTCGCTGGCCGGGCTGTGGCAGGGCGCCGTGGCCGGCCTGGCCACCGGCGTGGCCTGGGTGGCCGCCTCGTGGTTCACCCGCGGCGACCTGGGGGTCGACCTCATGGTCGGCCTCGGCCCGCGCTTCCCCGACCTGCTCCTGTGGGGCACGCTGCCGCTGGCGGCCGCCGGCGCCGTGTACGGCCTCGGGCGCGCCCTGTGGCCCTCCCGTCGGGCGGCGCCCGCGCCGGTGGAGGAGCCCGCTGCAATAGGGTGAGCCCCATGACGTTGCGGCTCCTCGTCCTGGTCTCCGGTTCGGGGACCCTGCTGCAGGCCCTGCTGGACGCGCAGGCCTCCGGCACCTTGGCCGCCGAGGTCGTCGCCGTCGGCGCCGACCGCCCCGGCATCGAGGGTCTCGCCCGGGCCGAGCGCGCCGGCGTGCCCACCTTCGTCGTCCGCCTGCCCGACTTCGCCGAGCGCGCCGACTGGGACGCGGCGCTCACCGAGGCCTGTGCCGCGCACGAGCCCGACCTGGTCGTCAGCGCCGGCTTCATGAAGCTGTGCGGCCCCACCTTCCTCGACCGCTTCACCGGCCGCTTCCTCAACACCCACCCGGCGCTGCTGCCGAGCTTCCCCGGGGCGCACGGCGTCCGCGACGCGCTCGCCCACGGCGTGAAGGTGACCGGCTGCACCATCTTCGAGGTGGACGCCGGCGTCGACACGGGCCGGATCATCGACCAGGTGGCCGTGCGGGTGGAACCCGGCGACACCGAGGAGTCCCTGCACGAACGCATCAAGGTCGCCGAGCGGCGCATGCTCGTCGACACCGTCAACGCGCTGGCCGCGGCCCGCACCTGAGGCAGCACCCACCTAGGAAGAGGAGAACATGGATCGCATCGCCATCCGCCGAGCGCTCGTCTCGGTGTACGACAAGACGGGCCTGGCCGAGCTGGGCCGCGCCCTGGCCGACGCCGGGGTCGAGGTCGTCTCCACCGGCGGGTCGTACAAGCTGCTCGCCGACGCGGGCGTCCCCGTCACCGAGGTGTCGGAGCTGACCGGCTTCCCCGAGTGCCTCGACGGTCGGGTCAAGACGCTGCACCCGCGGGTGCACGCGGGCATCCTCGCCGACCGGCGCCTGGACACCCATGTCGCGCAGCTCGGTGAGCTCGGCGTCGAGCCCTTCGACCTGGTCGTCAGCAACCTGTACCCGTTCACCCAGACGGTCGCCTCGGGCGCGTCGGTCGACGAGTGCGTCGAGCAGATCGATATCGGCGGCCCGTCCATGGTGCGCGCGGCCGCGAAGAACCACCCCTCGGTGGCCATCATCACCAGCCCCGACCAGTACGGCCTGCTCACCGACTCGCTCGCGTCCGGCGGCTTCACGCTCGCCCAGCGCAAGGAGCTCGCGGCGGCGGCGTTCCGGCACACGGCGTCCTACGACGTCGCGGTGGCCTCGTGGATGGGGGCCAACCTCACCGGCGCCGACGAGGCCGACACCCTCTTCCCGGAGTGGCTCGGCGCCACCTGGGACAAGGTCGGCACCCTGCGCTACGGCGAGAACTCCCACCAGCCGGCCGCCCTGTACAGCTACGCCCCCGGCCCCGCCGGCATCACCCAGGCCGAGCAGCTGCACGGCAAGGAGATGAGCTACAACAACTACACCGACGGGGACGCCGCCTACCGCGCGGCCTATGACTTCGCCGAGCCCTGCGTGGCGATCATCAAGCACGCCAACCCCTGCGGCATCGCGGTCGGCGCCGACATCGCCGAGGCCCACCGGCGCGCGCACGCGTGCGACCCGGTCTCGGCGTTCGGCGGCGTCATCGCGACGAACCGCCCCGTGTCGGTCGCCATGGCCGAGCAGGTGGCCGAGGTGTTCACCGAGGTGATCATCGCGCCCGGCTACGAGGACGGCGCGGTCGACATCCTCAACCGCAAGAAGAACATCCGCATCCTGGTGGCCCCCGAGTACACCCACCGCGAGCGCACGCTGCACCCGATCTCCGGTGGCGCGCTGCTGCAGGTGCCCGACCAGCTGGACGCCCCGGGCGACGACCCGTCGGGCTGGCAGCTCGTGGCCGGGGAGGCCGTCGACGAGGCGACGCTGGCCGACCTCGCCTTCGCCTGGCGGGCGTGCCGCGCGGTGAAGAGCAACGCGATCCTGCTGGCGTCGGAGGGGGCGTCCGTGGGTGTGGGCATGGGTCAGGTCAACCGCGTGGACTCCTGCAAGCTCGCCGTGGAGCGCGCCGGTGAGCGCACGCAGGGCAGCGTGGCGGCGTCCGATGCGTTCTTCCCGTTCGCGGACGGGCCAGCCATCCTCATCGAGGGCGGCGTGAAGGCCATCGTCGAGCCCGGCGGCTCGGTGCGCGACGACGAGACCATCGAGGCCTGCAAGGCGGCCGGAGTCGCGCTGTACTTCACCGGCACCCGCCACTTCTTCCACTAGGAGCACCATGACTGCACAGAAGCTGGACGGGGTGGCCACCGCCGCCGCGATCAAGGCCGAGCTGACCCAGCGGGTCGGCGCCCTGCGGGCCAGGGGCGTCGTGCCCGGGCTCGCGACGGTGCTGGTGGGGGAGGACCCGGCGTCCCAGAACTACGTCCGGATGAAGCACCGCGACTGCGAGCAGGTGGGGATCGAGTCGATCCGGGTCGAGTTGCCCGCCGACGCGACCGCCGACCAGGTCCGGGCGGCGATCGAGGGACTCAACGCCGACGACGCCTGCACGGGTTACATCGTGCAGTTGCCGATCCCGAAGCACCTCGACGAGAACTGGGCGCTGTCGCTGATCGACCCCGACAAGGACGCCGACGGCCTGCACCCGATCAACCTCGGACGCCTCGTGCTCAACGAGCCGGCCACCCTGCCCTGCACCCCGCGGGGGATCGTCGAGCTCGTGCGCCGCCACGGCGTGGAGTGGAAGGGCGCCGAGGTCGTGGTCGTCGGGCGCGGCATCACGGTGGGACGCCCGCTCGGGCTGATCCTGACCCGGCGCTCGGAGAACGCGACCGTGACCCTGTGCCACACCGGGACGCGTGACCTCGCCGAGCACACCCGGCGGGCCGACATCGTGGTGGCCGCGGCGGGCGTGCCCGGCATGGTGGGTGCCGACATGATCCGCGAGGGTGCGGTCTGCATCGACGTCGGCGTGAGCCGGGTCGACGGCAAGACCACCGGCGACCTCGCCCCCGATGTCTGGGACAAGGCCGCGTGGGTCACCCCCAACCCCGGCGGCGTGGGCCCGATGACGCGCGCGATGCTGCTGTCGAACGTCGTCGACCGCGCGGAGGCGCTGGTAGCGTCCCGAGGGTGAGCCGCCGCGACCCCGGAGCCTCCTGGTCGGTCGACCAGGGTCCCCGCGCACCCCGCCCGTGGTGGCAGTTGGTGCTCGGCCAGTGGCCGCTGTTCGTCGTGCTCGTCGGCGTCTCGATCGGCCTGGCCTGGGTCGGCCTGACGCACTGGAAGCGCGGGTCGTTCACCCTCGGGTTCGCCTTCGCCGTGGGCACGCTGCTGCGCGCCTTCCTGCCCGCCGACAAGGTCGGGCTGCTCGGTGTGCGCCGCCGCTGGGTCGACGTGGTCTGCCTGGGCCTGCTCGCGGGGGGGATCATCACGCTCTCCCTGGTCGTCCCGCCAGCGCCCTAGCACGGCGTCCCGCTGTTCTTTCTCCTGGGGACCCGCGCGCGGGCAGTGCCCGTCTGGCGGGGAAGTGGCCACTCGACGCGTCCTTGTTGCGCTGGACGCCGCGGGCCCGGGTCCACAGACCCCGACGAGTGGTCACTTCTCCTCGAGTCCGACGACCGGGGCACGAGCGCTCAGGTGGTGGCAGCGCTCGGGGTGCGCTGCGCGCCCACCCAGGCGGTGGTGACCAGGGCGGCACCCGCACCCCCGGCCAGGGCCAGCCAGGCCGGCCCCACGGTGGACAACACCGCGATGAGGTAGGGCGACAGGAACCCGATGTAGGTCAGGCAGTACGTCACCGCCGTCGTCGCGGCCATGAGCTCGGACGGCGTGTTCAGCTCCACCGTCGTCATGCAGCCCACCAGGGTCAGCCCGTGGGCGGTTCCCATGACGATCGCGATGATCGGCAGCCACCACCAGGCGGGCAGCAGGGCGCCCGCGGTGGCCAGCCCCATGCCGACCGTCGTGACGCCCATGCCGACGGCGGTCACGCTGCGGGGGTGGTGGGACGCCCAGCGCCGCATCGACGGCTGCAGGAGGACCGAGGTGCCGAGCGTGAGCCCGGCGACGGCGCCCGCGGCGGCGATGCGCGGCAGGCCCGGTAGGGGGCCGATCACCGACGGCATCACCGCCAGCGAGACGGCCGCCACCCCGAACACCCAAGGGGCCGTGAAGAGCACCGTCTTCAGGAACCACGGCTGGGTCACGTGGCGGGCCACCTGGGGGATGGTGGGGGTCGGGTGGTCGCTGGTGTCGAGCTCGGGGACGTTCCAGACCAGCACCGTGGCGATCGCCTGGACGACGAGGTGGAGGGCGTAGGTGAGGTGCAGCGGGGCGGGCAGCCACTCGGCCAGCGCGCCGGACGCGATCGGCCCCAGGGCGAACCCGCCGGTCAGGGCCAGCGCGGCGCGCCGGGCGCCCGTGCCGGGGATCTCGCCGGCCGACAGCTCCTTCATCCAGGCGGTGCCGGGCCCCATCACGAAGCCGATCCCGATGCCGCCCACCACGCGCCCCAGGGACAGCAGCCACGGGGTGTCGGCGCCGGCGAGCAGCAACAACGAACCCAGGAGCATCAGCACGGTGGAGATGCGCACCATGGGGCGCTTGCCATGGTGCTGGCTCCACCAGGCGGCGAGCAAGAGGGCGGGGATGAGCCCGCCGACGTAGACGGCGAACATGCCGGTCACGGCCTGCTCGGACAGCCCGCGCTGGGCGCGGTAGGCCAGCATCATGGGGGCGAACTGGTTGGCGCCCCAGCCGGCGGCGACCATGACCGCAGCCAGTCGGAGCCAGGGCTGGGCCATGCTCACCTCATCGGAAGTCGCGGTAGTGGTACTGCCCCTCATCCTGCCGCGCCGCGACGCGCTCCGCCTCCGCGGCGCGCAGTTCGACACGACGGATCTTCGAACTGATCGTCTTGGGCAACGCCTCGGTGAACTCGAGGATGCGCACCAGCTGGTAGCCGTTCAGGTGCTCGCGGCAGTGCGCGAACACGGACGCCGCCACCTCGCGCCCGGCGGCGTGCCCGGCCGCGAGGATGACGTAGGCCTTGGGAACCGCCCCGCGCACCTCGTCGGGGGACGGCACGACGGCGCACTCGACGACGGCCGGGTGCAGCATCAGGGCGCTCTCGAGCTCGAAGGGCGAGATCTTGTAGTCGGACGCCTTGAACACGTCGTCGGCGCGACCCACGTAGGTGATGTAGCCCTCGGCGTCACGGGAGCCGATGTCACCGGTGTGGTAGAAACCGCCCCGGCAGGCGTCGGCGGTCAGTTCTGGCGCCTCGTAATAGCCGCCCATCAGGCCGGCGTGCTGGTAGGAGAGGTCGAGGCAGATCTCTCCCTCGCCGGGCCCGTCGAGCACCTCGTCGGTGTGGGGCTCGACCAGGGCGATGCGGTAGCCGGGCAGGGGGCGTCCCATCGCGCCGGTCTTGACCGGTTGGCCGGGGGAGTTGCCGATGCAGCAGGTCATCTCGGTCTGGCCGTAGCCGTCACGGATCGTGTTGTGCCACGCGTCGCGCACCTTGTTGATCACCTCGGGGTTGAGGGCCTCACCGGCCCCCACCAGTTCGCGCGGCGGCCGCGACAGCCGGGTCAGGTCGGCCTGGATCAGCATGCGCCACACGGTGGGCGGGGCGCAGAAACTGGAGACCTGATGGGTGTCCATCACCTCCAGCAGGCGCTCGGCGCTGAAGCGGTCGTAGTTCAGGATGAACACGGTCGCCTGGGCGAGGAACGGGGAGAAGAAGTTGCTCCACGCGTGTTTTCCCCAGCCGGGCGAGCTGATGTTGAGGTGGACGTCTCCGGGCCGCACGCCGAGCCAGTACATGGTCGACAGGTGCGCGACCGGGTAGCTGATCTGGGTGTGCCGCACCAGCTTGGGCCGGGCGGTGGTGCCGGAGGTGAAGTAGAGCAGCGAGGTCGAGTCGGCCGGCGTGGGCCCGTCCGGGGTGAAGCCCTCGGACGCCCCGAACGAGGCCCCCCAGCGGTGCCAGCCCTCGGGGGCCTGCTCGTCGGGGGACCAGGTGTTCGGCACGGCGATCCTCACGGTGCCCTCGCGGACCAGGTCGAACCGCTCGGTCAGCGACACCGGCGCGATCGCGTAGCGCGCGTCGGCGGTCGCGATGCGCCAGGCGAGGTCCTCGTCGTTGAGCAGCGTCGAGGTCGGGATGGCCACGGCCCCGACCTTCATGAGGCCCATGAGGACCTCCCACAGCTCGATGGTGTTGTTGAGCATCACGACCATCTTGTCGCCGGGGCGCATGCCCAGGTCCACGAGCCAGGACGCCACCTGGTCGGACCGTCGGGCAAGGTCGCCGTAGCTCCACGAGTTCGTCTCGCCGGTGGCCTCCTCGACGATGGTGACCGCCGGGCGGTCGGGATGCTCCCCGGCGACCACGTCGAACCACTCCAGCGCGAAGTTGAACGCGTCCAGCTCCGGCCAGGTGAAGTCCCGCACGACGGTGTCGTAGTCGTGGGGGTGGTGGAGCAGGAAGTCGCGGGCGGCGCGGACGGCGTCCGTGGCGGCGGTGGCGGGTCGGCCGGCGTAGGTCATGGAGGCGATTCTACGTCGGGAACCTACGGGTGCGTAGGTTGTGCCACGGGTTGGCGTGCTCGCTTGCGGGGGAACCCGCGGCACGGACTCGGTGCCGCTATTCTGCCCGCCATGGTGGACGCGGGGGGACCGGGATGGGAGCGGTTCCTGCCGGGCCTGTCCACCCTCCGCCACTACGACCGATCCTGGTTGCGCGGGGACCTCTTGGCCGGCCTGACGGTCACCGCCTACCTCGTGCCCCAGGTGATGGCGTACGCCGTGATCGCCGGGTTGCCGCCGGTCGTGGGGCTGTGGGGGATGCTCGGCCCGCTCGCCGTCTACGCGGTGGTCGGCACGTCCCGCCAGCTGTCGGTCGGGCCGGAGGCCACCACCTCGCTCATGGCGGCGTCCGCGCTGGGGGCCGTGCTCTCGGTCACCGACGCCCACCTGCGCCTCGAGACCGCCGGGGTGCTGGCGATCCTCGTCGGACTGGTCTGCGTGGTCGGCTGGCTGCTGCGGCTGGGCTTCCTGGCCAACCTGCTCTCGCGCCCGGTCATGCAGGGCTACCTCGTGGGCGTGGCCGTCCTCATGGTGGCCAGCCAGCTGGGCAAGGTGACCAAGGTCGGCGTCCGTGGGGACCTGCCGCTCGACCAGTTCCTGTCGCTGGCGGGGCAGTGGCGCGCGATCCACGTGCCCACGCTGCTGGTCGCGACCCTCTCGCTCGTCCTGATCCTCGCGCTGCGGCGGTGGCTGCCCCGCTGGCCGGCACCGCTCATCGCGGTCATGGCCGCGGCGGCGTTCGTGGCGCTGCCCGTGGGTCAGGGGCTCGGCCTGGCCACGATCGGCGACGTGCCGGTCGGGCTCCCGCCGCCGAACGTGCCGAGCTTCGCGGGGGTCGACGTGGTCCGGCTGCTGCCGTGGGCGGTCGGCATCGCGCTGGTCGGGTACTCCGACAACGTGCTCACCGCGCGCGCCTTCGCCTCACGCCGGCGGGAGCGGATCGACGCCAACCAGGAGTTACTCGCCCTCGGCGCGACCAACTTGGTGGCGGGCCTGACCAGCGGTTTCCCCAACAGCTCCAGCAGCAGCCGGACCGTGCTCGGCGACAGCATGGGCAGCCGCACCCAGCTGCACGCGCTCGTCGTCCTCGCCGGGGTCGTCCTCGTGCTGCTGGTGGCGGCGCCCGCCCTGGCCACCTTCCCCACGGCCGCGATGGGGGCGCTCATCGTCTACGCGGCGTCCCGGCTGGTCGACGTGCCGGAGCTGGTCCGTATCGCGCGGTTCCGGCGCAGCGAGCTCGTGCTCGCGACGGTGACGGCGGTCGGCGTGGTGGGGCTGGGCGTCCTGAGCGGCATCGGGGTCGCGGTGGTGGTCAGCCTGCTCGACCTGATCCGCCGCATCGCGACCCCGCACGACGCGGTGCTGGGCTACCAGGACGGCCTGGCCGGCATGCACGACGTCGACGACTACCCCGAGGCCACCCAGGTCGAGGGCCTCGTCGTCTACCGCTACGACGCGCCGCTGTTCTTCGTGAACAGCAACGACTACCTCACCCGGGCGCTCGCCGCGGTCGACGCGGCGGCCGGCCCTGTCCGCTGGATGCTGCTCAACCTCGAGACCGCCGTCGAGATCGACCTCACGGCCGCGGATGCCCTGGTCGAGCTCCAGTCGGCGCTGGCCGAGCGCGGGATCACGCTCGCGCTTTCCCGGGTGAAGTGGAAGACGCGGGAGTTCCTGGCCAACGCCGGCCTGCTCCAGGTGATCGAGTCCGACCACGTGTTCCCGACGCTGCCCACGGCCGTGGCGGCGTACGAGGCCGACTTCGTCGCGGAGCACGGCCGGCCTCCGGGCCGCCGGGGCCCGAAGGGCTAGAAGCCCGACGTGTTGACCGGCGGGAGGGCGGTGCGGAACAGCTGCGACAGGGCGTCGACCTCGGCCGGGGGCCCGCTGACCTGGCCGGCGGCCGCCAGCACGTGGGCGTCCACGAGGCCGAAGTACAGGCTGCCCAGGGCACGCACGTCGAGGCGCAGGTGGGCCGCCGAGACCGGCGTCACCTCCGCCCGGCCGTCGCGGACGACGAGCCGGTACGAGCCGGACGCCAGCCCGAGCACGTCGTCGACCGTGAAGGAGACCTCGCCGTCCGACTCGAAGCCGCGGACGCCGAGCGCCTTGGCCACGTCGAGCACGCGCAGCCAGGTGAAGTCGCCGGTGCCGGTGACCTTGAGCCGATGCGGGTCGGCCAACGCCCACGGCAGCGCCGTGGTGGGGGACAGGCGGCGGATGACGACCTTCTCCACCAGGTCGATCGAGCCGAGGAAGTGCCACAGGCCCAGCTCGGCCTCGGGTTTGGCGGCGAGCAGGTCGCGCACGCGGATCTGCCCGCGTTCCTCCTCGAACAGGTAGGACACGGCCCCGTCGGGCCTTCCGTCCGCGTCGAGGTGCACGGCGCTGCGCACCGCGTGGTTGGGCCCGTTCTTGTCGTGGTCCCACAAGCCGGCCAAGTAGTCGTCGTAGAAGGCCAGGCGTTGGTGCGACCCGCGATGGGTGGCGTGCACGGCGTCGAACACGGTCCGCCGGGCCTCCACGGACGCCTCGGGCGTGACCAGTTCGACCCGGGGCTCGATGTCGCGGGTCATGCGGAATCGCGGGCCGCTGTCGAGCTCGGCGCTGGTGTGGGACGTGGCGACGCCGAAGCCGAAGCGGCCGTAAATGCCACCCTCGGTGACGGTCAGGGCCGCCAGGGAGAGGCCCTCGTCGCGGGCGCGGCGCAGGGCGTTGGTCATCAGGTTCGTGAGCAGGCCGCGGCGCCGGTGGGTGGTCCGGACCGTGACGTCGGTGATGAAGCAGGCAGGCTCCATGTGGCCGGCGCCGGTGTTCACGGTCTGGGTCGTGGTCACGAAGGTGCCCACGGGGGTGTGCTCGCCCAGGCCGAAACCCCGCGCGTCGGTGTAGGCGCCGTCGAGGCGCCAGCCGTCGCGGGCGACCTCGTTGCGCCAGCGCTGGAGCGTTTCCTCCTGGGCCCGGCCCTGCCCGAAGCCGAGGCCGACGGCCTCGTACCAGCCCCTGAGCTCGTCGGTCACCGTGTCGGGAATGGTCATGCTGCGGTAGTCGATCTGCACCCCGCCACAGTAGCCAGTGGTCCCCGGTAGGCTCCGCGGCGTGACGAATGCTCCCCGCCGGCAGCCCGAGCAGCAGGCCCCGCCGGTCCAGAAGTTGCAGGTGCGCTACGCCAAGCGCGGGCGCGCCCGCTTCACCAGCCACCGCGACTTCAGCCGCGCCTTCGAGCGCGCGCTGCGCCGCGCGGGCGTGCCGATGGCCTACAGCTCCGGCTACAACCCGCACCAGCGCGTGTCCTTCGCCAATGCGTCCCCGACCGGCGCCGCGACCGAGGCGGAGTACCTCGAGATCGGCCTGCGCGAGGTCGCCGACCCCGACGCGGTGCGAGCAGCGCTGGACGCCGCCCTGCCCGACGGCCTCCACGTGCTCGAGGTCGTCGTCGCCCCGCCGGGCGGCATCGCCGACCGCCTCACGGCGTCGACCTGGGAGATCGGCGTGGCGGGCGTCCCCCGCGAGGTGCTCGAGCGTGCGGTGGCGTCCCTGCTGGCCGCCGACCACGCCGAGGTCGAGCGGATGACCAAGACGGGCCTGCGCACCTTCGACGCCCGCGCGGCGATCATCGGGCTGGAGGTGGTCGGCGACGACACGCTCCGGCTCGTGTCGGCCCACAGCACGCCCCTGGTCCGCCCTGACGACGTGCTGCAGGCCCTGGGCCGTGTCGACGACGCCTTCGCCCCCACGGACCCGCCGCTGCTCACCCGGCGCGCCCAGGGCACCTGGGACGGGGCGAGGGTCGTGGGCCCGTTCGAGGCGCACCCGGGGGAGTAGCTGGGGTTTCGGACCCGGGTGTGGAACAATGACGAGCAGGTTGGACGCCGTCCCCGGCGCCCGACCGGGCACCAGGCCGCGACGAGGGAGACCTCGACCGCGGCGGGTTCCCCGGAAACCGCAAGCTTTGGTGCGCCCCGGCCCTCGGTCGACGCGCGCCCCATGTCCGGCAGGCCCGCCTGCCGTGTGAGGAGAGCAGATGCTCGATTCGGATGCACCCGTGGGTGCCACCCCTGAATCCGCAGAGTCCACCCCCGCCGAGAAGCCGCAGCGTCGCCGTCGTGCCGCCAGCCGGCCGGCCGGGCCGCCCAAGGCGATCACCCCGACGCCCGAGCCCGCCGCCATCGCGCCGCCCGCCGCCGAGCCCGAGTCCGTCGAGGCCGAGTGGGACGAGGTGCACGCCGCTGCGCCCGTCGTCGACGAGCAGCCGATTTTCGAGGAACCCGTCGCCGAGGGGACGCCCGTCGCTGACGAGGACGAGGAAGCCGCCGACGAGCAGGCCGAGGAGGTCGTGGCCGAGGACGCCCCCGCTGAGCCCGAAGCAGAGGCCGAGCCCGACCCGGGGCCCGCGCCCGCCCCGCGGAGGCGTGCCACGCGACGCCGCACCCGCACCACCACCCCGGACCCCGAGCCCACGCCCGGGACGGGGACCGAGGCCGACGCCGCCGACCCGGTGGCCGCCGAACTCGCCCAGCTCCGCGCCGAGCACGAGGGTGAGCCCAAGGCCGACGCCGAGGCCGGTGCCGTGGACGTGTCCGCCGCCCTCCAGGACCTGGCGGCCGCGATCAGCGGTGAGCCCGGCACCGTCACCGAGCAGGCCGCCCGGCCCGAGGGCGAGGGCGACGAGTCCGATGACTCCGACGACGCCGACCCCGAGTCCGAGGACGCCGAGACGACCCCGCGCCGCCGCCGGCGCCGCCGTGGGGGCCGCCGCCGCCGCCGCGGTTCCGACAGCGACGACAACCCTGAGGGCGACGACGACCCCGAGGGCGACGACGACTCCGAGGGCAACGAGGGCGACGACCAGGGGTCCCAGGCGTCCGACGACGAGGGCGACGACGACGACAACGGTGAGGGTGACGAGGGCACCCCGACGACGAGCCGTCGCCGGCGCCGTCGCCGGCGCCGTGGTGAGGACACCGGGTCCGACGCCACCGAGGACGGCGTGGACGTCGTCGTCAAGGTGCGCGAACCGCGCACGTCGCGGACCCGCGGGTCCGACACCGGCGCTGACCAGATCACCGGCATCGAGGGCTCCACGCGCATGGAGGCCAAGCGCCAGCGCCGCCGTGAGGGTCGCGCCGCCGGCCGCCGCCGCGCGCCGATCCTGTCCGAGGCCGAGTTCCTGGCCCGGCGCGAGTCGGTCGACCGCCAGATGCTGATCCGCCAGGCCGAGGACTACACGCAGATCGCGGTCATGGAGGACGGCGTCCTCGTCGAGCACTACGTCGACCGGGCCAGCGCCGCGTCCCTGATCGGCAACGTGTACCTGGGCCGCGTCCAGAACGTGCTGCCCAGCATGGAGGCCGCCTTCATCGACATCGGTCGCGGCCGCAACGCCGTGCTGTACGCCGGCGAGGTGGACTGGGAGACCTTCGGCGTCACCGGCGACGACCGCAAGGTCGAGAAGGTGCTGAAGTCGGGCCAGTCGATCCTGGTGCAGGTCACCAAGGACCCGATCGGCGCCAAGGGCGCCCGCCTCACCGCGCACATCTCCATCCCGGGCCGCTACGTCGTGTACTGCCCGGGCGGCCAGCTGTCCGGCATCTCCCGCAAGCTGCCCGAGAACGAGCGCAACCGCCTCAAGGGCATCCTCGACGAGGCCGTCGGCGAGGACGCGTCCGTGATCGTGCGCACCGCCGCCGAGGGCGCCTCGCAGGAGGAGCTCGAGCGCGACGTGAACCGCCTCAAGGCGCAGTGGAAGGTCATCGAGACGAAGGTCAAGGGCTCGGCCCCGCAGCAGCTCTACACCGAGCCCGACCTGACGGTCCGCATCGTGCGCGACCTGTTCACCGAGGACTTCACCAAGCTCATCGTCGACGGCAACGGCGAGGGCGAGGACGCCTGGGACACGATGGAGGGCTACGTCACGCACGTGGCGCCCCACCTGTCGGAGCGCCTGCGCCGCTGGGACCGCGAGGCCGAGGGCGACCTCTTCGAGAAGTTCCGGGTGCACGAGCAGGTCGCCAAGGCGCTCGAGCGCAAGGTGCACCTGCCCTCGGGTGGCTCGTTGATCATCGACCGCACCGAGGCCATGACGGTCATCGACGTCAACACCGGCAAGTTCACCGGAACCCAGGGCAACCTGGAGGCCACCGTCACGAGCAACAACCTCGAGGCGGCCGAGGAGATCGTCCGGCAGCTGCGCCTGCGTGACATCGGCGGCATCATCGTGATCGACTTCATCGACATGGTGCTCCCGGCCAACCGTGAGCTCCTGCTGCGACGCCTCGTCGAGTGCCTGGGCCGCGACCGGACCCGCCACCAGGTGGCCGAGGTCACCTCACTGGGGCTGGTGCAGATGACCCGCAAGCGGATCGGCACCGGGCTGGCCGAGGCCTTCACCGTCCAGTGCGAGAACTGCCACGGCCGCGGCTACCACACCCACGAGGCGCCGGTGGCGTCGCAGGCCCCCGCCGATGGTGGCGACCGCGACCACGGACGCCGCAGCTCCCGGTCACGCGGGGGACGCTCGCGGGGCTCCGGCTCGGGCTCGAACTCCGGCAACGGCGGCAACGGCGCGAGCACCGAGGCGCCGGCGGAGTCCTGAGCCATGGCCCAGCGGGTGCTGGTCGTCGACGACGAGCGTCCGATCCGGACGATGCTGCGGGCGTACCTGGTCGACGGCGGTCACGAGGTGATCGAGGCCGCCCTCGGCTCGGAGGCGCTCCGCAAGCTGGCCGCCAGCCCGGTCGACCTCGTCCTGCTCGACATCGGCCTGCCCGACATCGGCGGGCTCGAGGTCCTGGCCACGATCCGGCAGACGTCCGACGTCCCGGTCATCCTCGTCACCGCTCGCGCCGAGGAGCTCGACAAGCTCACCGGCCTCGAGGCGGGCGCCGACGACTACGTGACCAAGCCCTTCAGCCCGCGTGAGGTCGTGGCACGGGTGAACACCGTGCTGCGCCGCTCGGCGCGGCAGGGCACCCACCCGCCTCTGGACCCCGTCGTGACCATCGCCGAGCTGGTGATCGACCCGCGCACCCGGACCGTCGACCTGGCGGGGCGGCCGGTGGCCCTCACCGCGCTCGAGTTCGACCTGGTCCACGCCCTGGCGTCCGACCCCGGGCGCGTGTTCTCCCGCGTCCAGTTGCTCGAGAGTGTCTGGGGCTACGACTTCTACGGCGACGAGCGCGTGGTCGACGTGCACATCCGCCGGATCAGGGCGGCGCTGGGCGACGACGCCGCCGACCCGCGATTGATCGGCACCGTGCGCGGGGTCGGCTACCGGTTGCTGGTGGGTGAAGCGTGAGGCGCATGTCGGTCCGCCTGCTCCTGGGGCACGTGGCGGTGGGTCTGCTGGGGGCGCTGGTCATGTACGTGGTCGTCCGGTTGCTGGCGCCGGAGATCTTCGACGCCGACCTGCGGCGGGAGGCCCGGGCCCGCATCGGCCTGGGTCCCGGACCCGGCATCGCCGAGGACTTCGCGAAGTCGGTCGACCAGGCGCTCATCGTCGGGGCCGTGTTCGGCGGGCTGGTCGCCGCGGCGCTGGGCGCCTTCGTCGCGTGGCGGGTGAATCGCTCCCTGGACCGCGTCCGGGAGGGGACCCGACGGATCGCGGCCGGCGACTACAGCGCCGACGTGGCCGAACCCGTCGAGACCGAGCTGGCCGAGGTGGTGCGCGACGTCAACACCCTCGGGGCCGCCCTGGCCGAGACCGAGGGCCGGCGCCTGCGCCTGCTGGGCGAGGTCGCCCACGAGATGCGCACGCCGATCACGATCATCCACGGCTACGTCGAGGGCATGATCGACGGCGTCCTGCCCCCCGACCGCGAGCACCTGAGCCAGGTGGTCGTCGAGGCCTGCCGGCTGCGCCGCCTGTCCGACGACTTGTCCTCGCTGTCGCGTGCGGAGGAGGGGCGCCTGCGGTTCACGCCGCGCCGGCTCGACCTCCGCCAGGTCGTGGGCGAGGCCGCCGAGCGCCTGCGCCAGCAGGCCCAGGAGGGCGGGGTGGGGTTCGGGGTGGACCTCGGGGCGTCCGCCCTCGTGGTGGACGCCGACGCTGACCGGATCGCCCAAGTGGTTACCAACCTGGTCGGCAACGCCATCGCGGCCACCCCGCCCGGGGGCTCCATCCGGCTGGCCGCCCACGCGGAGGGGACCACCGCCGCCGTGGACGTGGCCGACGACGGCGAGGGCATCGCCCCCGAGCACGTCGGCCACGTGTTCGAGCGCTTCTACCGGGTTCCCGGACGCCGTACTGCCGGGGAGGCCACGGGGTCGGGCATCGGGCTGACGATCGCCCGCACGATCGCCGAACGCCACGGCGGGTCGTTGACGGTGGGCAGCGCGGGCCTCGGCCACGGCGCGACCTTCACGCTGCGGGTCCCGCTGGCCGGTTCTGGCCCCTCACCCGAGGGCGGCCCAGACGTCGTCGAGCATCCCCCGGCGGCCCCGGCACCGTGAGCACGTCCCGCCCTCGCCCGGGGCGAGGAGGGCCTGGCACCGGCTGCACCGGTCGATGGACACCCGTGCCACGACGACCTCGGTGTGGGGGCCGGGGGACCGGCCCGGCACGCTGATCGCGTCCACGCCACAGACCCGGGCACACTCGCCGCAGTCGACGCAGGAGCGCGGGTCGAACACCAGGGTCGTGCCGGTGGTCGTGACGTCCGCGATCAGGGCCCCCGTCGGGCACACCTTGCTGCAGGCACCGCAGCCGGTGCAGGTGTCGTCGACACGGAGCAGGGGCAGGGGGGCGTCCGGGGCCGCCGCCAGCAGCAGCGTGCGCGGTGACGTGCCCTCCACGGGGGCGGGCGTCGCGGGTTTGAGCGGGCGGAACAGGGAGCGGCGGCTCCGGGGTCGTCCCGGCGCAGGAGCCGGGGGGCCGTCGCCGGCCACCAGCAGGCTGTCGGCGACCGTGACACCGGGGGCCACGGCCTGTGCGAGCGTGGCCCCGGCCCGCAGGACGCGGGCCACGGCCGCGAC
>DUOQ01000290.1 GCA_012838755.1 Propionibacterium sp.
CCGGTGCGCACGGCGTCCGCCGAGAAGGCCCGGGTCGTAGCATGAGGCGTCGTCCCGCCCCGAGGAAGGACCACCGATGACCGTCTCGCGCCGCGCCCTGCTCCTGGGTGCCGCCTCGACCGCCACCCTGGCCGGCTGCTCGCGCGGGCCCGCGCCCGTGGTGACGCCCACGGCCAGCCCGTCCGGCGCCGTGCGCGACCAGTTGCAGCAGGTGATGGACGCCTACCGCGCCAACACCGACCTGCTCGGCCTGTCGGTCAAGGACCTGCGCACCGGCGGCGAGTTCAGCTGGCAGGGCGACTGGGTGACCCAGTCGGCCTCGATCGCCAAGGTGATGATCGTGCTGCTGGCGCTGGTGCAGGCGCGCCGGGCGGGCACCGAGCTGCCCTTCGAGGACTACGGGCGTGCCTCCCGAGCGATCATCGACTCCGAGAACGACCCCGCCGACGAGCTGTGGGAGAAGGTGGGCGGCAAGCAGGCCTACACCACGCTCGCGCGCGAGCTCGGCCTGGCCGACACCCACGGCGACGACCGCAGCGAGTTCTGGTCCTGGACCAACACGACCGCCGACGACCAGCGCAAGCTCGCCGAGGTGCTGGTCACCGGCTCCGACGCCATCCACGTCGAGGACCAGCTCTACCTGCTCGACCTCATGTCGAAGACCAACCCCAACCACACCTGGGGCGTCGGGCACCCCAAGAAACGCGACGAGGTGCACGTCAGCATGAAGAACGGCTGGGTGCAGTTCCAGAGCATCGACAACCTGTGGGGCGTGAACTCGATGGGCCACGTCCGCGGGCAGGGCCGCGACTACGTCGCCGCGATCATGACCCGGATGCCCACCTTCGACGAGGGCCGCGCCCTGGTCGACGGGATCGGTGCCGACGTCTTCACGATCTTGGAGGCTGAGCTCGCCTGAGCGGCTCCCCACCCCGCCCGGGCCGGGTCAGGACACCGAGCAGATCTCGGTCAGGTCCTCGGTCCGGCGCTCCTCGCTGAACGAGGCGTTGGTCCTGGGCGCGGTGTCCGCCACCACCGGCGTGGGCTCGGCGGCCTGCGCCCCCTTCTCGGGCGCCGCGGGCTCGGCCGGCCGCTCGACCGGTGCCGGCGCGGCGGGATCGCCCGAGGCGGACGCCTTCGCCTCGCGGTCGAGGGCGACCGATGCCGCGACGCTGTCCCGGACGGTCTGGCGGATCAGCCCGAGGTCGGGCTGTGCCGGCTGGATCAGCGGCGGGGCGAAGCTGACCGAGGCGATCGGGAGGCGGCGCCCGGCGTCGGCGAGTTCGGCGAGTCGGGCCAACTCGGTGGTCGGCACGTCGGTGCTCACCATGGAGCTGCCCGCCCGCGCGAGGTCGGTGAACCGGGTGACGACGTTGAGCGGGGTGACCTGCTTGGCCATTGCGTTGACGATGCACTTCTGGCGGGCCATCCGCTCGTAGTCCGACGAGCCGTGCCGCGAGCGGGCGAACCACAGCGCCTGGATGCCGTCGAGCTGGACGCCCTTACCCGGCTGGATGTACCCCTCGACCGGGGCGCTCCCGCCGCCGATGGGCACCGCCTTGGCGATGTCGAGCCGGACGCCGCCCAGGGCGTCCACCAGGGACTCGAACCCGCGCATGTCGACCAGCGCGTAGTAGTTGATCTGCAGGCCCAGCGTCTCGCCGACCACGTCGCGGGTCGCCTGCAACCCGGGGTCCTTGACGCCCGCGAACAGCTCGGGGTGGTTCTCCGCCTCGGAATGGACGGCGTTGAGCAGGCAGCTCTGGTCGGCGCAGCCGTAGCCCTTCGGGTACAGCCGCTGCAGGGGGTTGCTGCGCGGGATGGGGGCCCACTGCAGATTGCGGGGCAGGCTGAACAGCACGGTGCGCCCGGTGGTCGCGCTGACGGAGGCGACCATCATCGTGTCGGTGCGGATGCCGGGCCGGTCCGGCTCGGCATCGGCGCCCAGCAGCAGGATGTTGTAGCGGCCGTCGTGGGCGGCCGTGCTGCCGCCGCCCCCGAAGACGGAGCCGAACAGCTCGGCCTGGCTGCGCGACAGCGCCGAGGCCTGCATCGACCCGAAGCCGATCCCCAGGGCCAGCAGGCCCGACAGCAGGGCCATGCCGAACCCGCGGCGTCCCATCTGCCGGGGATGGGACAGGCGCCACGCGTCGAGGAACAGCAGGGCCCAGCCGACCCCGAGCACGAGGACGGCCACGGAGGCGATCCACTGGGTGAACGGGTGGGCGTACAACGCCACCGCCCAGTCGCGACGCAGCCAGGCGAGGGCGAGGAAGGCGGCCAGGACGCCGAGGACGACCAGCCAGACCCGCAGGGCGAAGCGGCCCAGGCCCCGGCCGCCGGCGATCACCTGGGCGGAGCCCGGCACGAACAGGGTCAACGCGAGCAGCGAGACGCCGCGGCGGAATGCGATGCGCTCACTGCGCTGGCGCACCGTCGGCTGGGACGCGTCGGACATACCTACACCTCTGGGGGAAGACAGCAGGATCAGGTGTGGCCAGTCTGGCGGGAGGGCCCGCCGGGCGCGGGGAGGCCCCGCGGCGTGTTCGCCCGATGCCCGTCAGTGGCCGCGGACGTTCGCGCCCTTCGCCGTGGCGATGGCCCGCAGCTCGTCCTGGAAGGCGAGCATGCGTCCGGTGAGCTCGGGGTCGCCCGCCGCCAGCACGCGCACGGCGAGCAGGCCCGCGTTGCGCGCGTTGCCGATGGCGACGGTGGCGACCGGCACGCCGGCGGGCATCTGCACGATCGAGAGCAGGGAGTCCATCCCGTCGAGGTACGTCAGCGCGACCGGGACGCCGATCACGGGCAGCGGCGTCAGCGAGGCGAGCATGCCGGGCAGGTGTGCCGCTCCCCCGGCGCCCGCGATGATCACCTCGAGCCCCCGCGAGTGGGCCTCGCGGCCGTAGCGCAGCATGTCCTCGGGCATGCGGTGGGCGCTCACCACGTCGGCCTCGTACGGGATGTCGAACTCGGCCAGCGCCTCGGCCGCGGCCTTCATCGTGGGCCAGTCCGAGTCGGACCCCATCACGATCCCCACCCGGGGCTGCTGCGGTGCGGCGTGCTTGGCCATGTCAGGCTCCTTCCAGGTGGGCGGACGCCGCGCGCGCGGCGTCCTGCGTGGCCGCGACGTCGCTGCCGCGGACCGTCACGTGCCCGACCTTGCGGCCGGGCTTGACCGACTTGCCGTACAGGTGGACGCGCACGTCGGGGTCGGCGAGCACGACCGGGAGCGAGCCGACCAGGTCGGGGTTGCTGCCGCCCAGCACGTTGCTCATGACGACGACGGGGGCGGTCGGCGCGGTGGAGCCCAGCGGCAGGTCGAGCACGGCGCGGAGGTGGTTCTCGAACTGGCTGGTCGCCGCGCCCTCGATGGTCCAGTGGCCCGTGTTGTGGGGGCGCATGGCGAGCTCGTTGACGACGACCTCGCCCCCGGGTCGCTCCATCAGCTCCACGGCGAGGACGCCCACGACGCCGAGTTCGTCGGCGATGCGGGTGGCGAACGCCTGGATCTCGGCGGCGTAGCCGGGGTCGAGCCCCGGCGCCGGCGTGGTGGTCTCGTGGCAGATGCCGTCGCGCTGCACGGTCTCGCTGACCGGGTACACGACCGACTCCCCACCCGGGCGGCGGACGACGAGCACCGACATCTCGCGGGTGAACGGGATGAACTCCTCGGCGACGATGACGACCTCGGTGGCCGAGCCGTCCCCGGTGGTCGAGCCTGGCGAGACCCGCTCCGTGGGCCCCAACGCCCGGCCCAGCGCCGCGAACGGCTCGGCGGCGCCGTCGGGCCCGTCGACCTTCCAGACGCCCTTGCCGTCGTAGCCGCCGCGCGAGGTCTTGGCGATGAGCGGCCAGCCGATCTCGTCGCCGAAGGCCACGAACTCCTCCGGGGTCCGGGTCACCCGCCACGCCGGGGCGGGGATGTCGAGGCCCGTGAGCCGCTCGCGCATGGCCGCCTTGTCCTGCGCGTACACCAGGGCGGCCGGGCCCGGGCGGACGGCCACGCCGGCGTCCTGCAACTGCTGCAGCAGCGGCGTCGGGACGTGTTCGTGGTCGAAGGTCACCGCATCGGTGCCCGCGGCGAAGTCGGTCAATGTCGAGGCGTCGGCGTAGTCGCCCACGAGGGCGCCGGGCACGACCTGGGCGGCCGAGGTGCCCTCGGCCTCCGCGAGCAGCCGCACCCCCAGTCCGAGCGGCGTGGCCGCCTCATTCATCATCCGGGCCAGTTGCCCGCCGCCCACGATGCCGATGGTCAGGTCCGTCACCCGGTGAAGGTTACTTGGCTTCGCGTTCGGGGGTGGGTCGGTGCCAAGATGGCGACATGACCGCTCACATCGTCGCGATGGGTGGTGGCGGGTTCGCAACGTCGCAGCTCGGAGCCCCCACAGCCCTCGACCGTTACCTCGTCGACCTGACCGGGAAGTCCGCTCCCCTGGTCTGCTTCATCCCGACCGCGTCCGCCGATGACCCGCAGTACATCAACAAGTTCCTCGTCGCCTACGGCACGTTGGGCATCCGCCCGATGGTGATGACCCTGTGGCAGGACGCCGCCAACGCCGTGGCGCGCATCCAGGAGGCCGACCTGATCCTGGTCGGCAACGGGGCCACCGTGAACATGTACGCGCTGTGGAAGGCGCACGGCGTGCACAAGGCCATCAAGAAGCGCTACGAGGCCGGCGACGTCGTCCTGGCCGGCACCAGCGCCGGGGGCAACATCTGGTTCGACGGCTGCGTCACCGACTCGTTCGGCGACTTCCGCGCGTGGCGCGGTGGCCTCGGGCTGGTCCCGGGCAGCTTCTGCAGCCACTTCGGCAACGAGGACGGCCGCGTGGCGGTGTACACCGACGCCGTCGCCTCGGGCGACCTCCCCGGCGGTTACGCCGCCGACGACGGTGCTGCGGTGCACTTCACCGACGGCAAGCTCGCCGGTTGCTACGCCGAGGAGGCCGGCCAGCGCGTGTTCTCCGTCCAGCCCTCCACGATGCCCACCGCGTCCGGCGTGCTGGTCGAGCAGCAGGCGGTCGAACTCCTCTGACCCGTGCCCCTCGGGGCCGGCACGTCCGCCCCGAGGGGGCGCGACACGCACGTTCGTCACGTCCGGGACGGGTGCCCACCCGTCCCGGACGTCTGCGTCCGTCACCGGAAGATCCACACCCGCTGGACGACGAAGTTCACCAGCGTGGCGAGCCCTTGGGCGACGACGAAGCCGACCACTTGGGCGAGGGTGGTGCCCCAGGCCGCCTGCAGCGGCGGGAACAGGGCCGCGAACGTGCCCACCTGCAGGGCGAACGTGAGCACGTAGAGCGTGGCCACGGCCGCGAACCGGCCGCGGCTCCCCCCGGACTGGAACGTCCACCGGGAGTTGATCGCGTAGGCGGTGACCGTGCCGAACACCCACGAGATCGCCTTGGCCGGGGTGGGCCCGAGCCCCAGCGCCATCCCCGCCACGAGGAGCCCGAAGTCGACGACCGCCGAGACCCCGCCGGTCACCACGAACCGGAACAGTTGCGCGCCCAGGGGCAGCCGCGGGTCCTGGCCGGTGGCCTCGGGAGGGATCGTCACGCCGGCCATCGTCCCACAGCCGACTACATTGACCCCATGCGCCTGCTCGCCCTCCTCCACGGCCTCGGCCAGACCCCCCAGTCCTGGCAGGACCAGGTCACGGCCATGCCCGACGGGTTCAAGGCGGTCGCCCCGTGGCTGCGCGGGCTGCGGCCCGGGCGGGCCCAGGAGTTCAGCGTCGAGGGTGCCGCCGACGACGTCCTCGCCCTGCTGAACCAGCACGGCGTGGAGGAGATCGCCCTGGTCGGCGTCTCGCTCGGCGCGATGGTCGCCCTCGACGCCGCCATTCGCTCCCCCGGGAATGTGTCCCACCTCGTGCTGGCGGCCGGGCAGGTGAACCCGCCGAAGTCGGTGATGCGCATGCAGCGCCTGGTGTTCTCCATGGTGCCGGCCAAGCGGCTGGCCGCCATGGGCGTGGAGAAGAAGCGCTTCCTGCAGGCCCTCGACCAGGCCGCCACCGTCGACTACCGCTCCCGGCTGGGCCAGGTGCGGGCGAAGACGCTGGTGCTGGTCGGCGCCCACGACAAGGCCAACCACACCGCGGCGCAGGACCTCGCCGCGGGCATCCCGGGGGCCCGCCTGGCGGTCATCCCCGACGCCGGGCACCAGCCGAACGTGGAGGCGCCCGAGGCCTTCAACGCCCTCGTCTGGCCGTTCCTCACCGAGGACGCCGACCCGGCGACCGGTTAGGCCACCGGCTCCACGTCGACCGGGAAGTTCACCGACGACGCGATGAAGCACGCCCGGCCCGCCTCGGCGTGCAGCCGGGCCAGCAGGTCGGCGTCCACCTCGGAGGCGAACTCGACCCGCGGGCGCAGCAGCACGCGGGTGAACCGGCCGCCGACCCCCTCCTGCTCGAGCCAGCCCACCGGCGCATCGGTGTAGGCGGTCACCACGACGCCGTGGGTCACGGCGATGTGCAGGAACGACAGCAGGTGGCACTCCCCCAGCGCGGCCAGGAGCAGCACCTCGGGGTTCCACCGGGCCGGATCGCCCCGGAAGGGCTTGTCGGCCGACAGTTCGAGGTCCGGACGCCCCGAGCTGCGGGCCAGCACCTCCCGGCCGTACTCCCGGAAGCCGGTCGTGCCCGCGCCGCGGTTGCCCACCCAGGCGACCTCCAGCTCGTACGTGTGCGTCGCCATCGCTCAGGCCGGCCGCAGGTGCTCGACGTCGCCGGCCACGAAGGTGCGGGGGCCGGCGTCGTCGATGATGATGATGCCGCCCCCGGCGTCCACCCCCACCGCGGTGCCGCTGACGGGGTCGCCCCCCGCGACCCGGATCGTCACCTCGCGGCCGATGGTGTCGCAGCGGCGGCGGTAGGCGTCCACGATGTCCTCCCCCGCGTCCCAGGCCGAGAACCACGTCTCCAGGGAGCGGAGCACGGCGGCAAGGATCGTGGTGGCCGCGGCGTCCGACCCCTCGAGGCGGGTGGACGTTGCGGTGGGCACGGGCAACTGGTCCTCGCGCAGGGCGACGTTGAGGCCGAAGCCCAGCACGGCACGGGGCTCGTCGGCGTCGCCGACGGACTCGCACAGGACGCCACACAGCTTGCGGCCCCCGACCAGGACGTCGTTGGGCCACTTGAGGGTGGTGCCGAGCCCGGTCGCGGCGCGGACGCCGTCGGTCACCGCCATGCCGACCAGCAGCGGGAGCCAGCCCCACTCGGGCATCGGGCGCCGCGGCGTCACCAGCACCGAGCAGGCGATCGAGGTGTCGGGCGGCGCCTCCCAGCGGCGGGCCATCCGGCCGCGCCCCTGGCTCTGGTGGCCCGAGGCCAGCACCAGCCCCGCCGGTGCCCCCTCCCGGGACTTCTGGGCCAGGTCGGCGTTGGTCGAACCCGTCGTGGCCACGACGTCGACCTGGCGCCACAGGCCTCCGGTGACGGCCACGCCCAGGGCATCCGCGTCGAGGAATCCACTCACGGCGGCCAGCGTAGCCGCGGTGGGGCAGGCTGGCTTGGGACCTGAGGGCCGGTAGGCATTATGGTCAGCGCATGGAGATCGACATCCACACGACGAAGGGTAAGATCGCCGATCTCGGGGAGAGGATTCTCGCTGCTGAGAACGCCGCCTCCCCGGCTGCTGTGGAGAAGCAGCACGCCAAGGGAAAGCTCACGGCCCGCGAGCGCATCGCCGCGCTGCTGGACGAGGGCACCTTCGCGGAGTTCGACGAGTTCGCCCGCCACCGCTCTACGGCGTTCGGCATGCAGGCCAAGCGTCCCTACACCGACGGCGTCATCACCGGCGTCGGTGCCATCCATGGTCGTCCCGTCTGCGTGTTCAGCCAGGACGTCGCGCTCTTCGGCGGCGCGCTCGGCCAGGTCTACGGCGAGAAGATCGTCAAGATCATCGACTTCGCGATCAAGACCGGCTGCCCGCTCATCGGCATCAACGAGGGTGGTGGCGCCCGCATCCAGGAGGGTGTGGTCAGCCTCGGCCTCTACGGTGAGATCTTCCGCCGCAACACGCTCGCCTCCGGTGTCATCCCCCAGATCTCGCTGATCATGGGTGCGGCCGCCGGTGGCCACGTGTACTCCCCCGCCCTGACCGACTTCACGGTCATGGTCGACAAGACCAGCCAGATGTTCATCACAGGTCCCGCCGTCATCAAGACGGTGACGGGTGAGGACGTCACGCTCGAGGAGCTCGGTGGCGGTCGCACGCACAACGCCAAGTCCGGCAACGCCCACTACTTGGCCGCCGACGACAACGACGCGATCGAGTACGTCCGCGAGCTGCTGAGCTACCTGCCGCAGAACAACCTCGAGGACCCGCCGGTCTACGACGAGGCCGAGGTCGACCTGACGATCACCGACCACGACCGTGAACTCGACCTGCTGATCCCCGACAGCCCCAACCAGCCCTACGACATCCGCGAGGTCATCAAGAACGTCCTCGACGACGACGAGTTCCTCGAGGTCCAGGAGCTGTACGCCGGCAACATCGTGGTCGGCTTCGGCCGCATCGAGGGCCGCGTCGTGGGCATCGTGGCCAACCAGCCGATGGTGTTCGCGGGCTGCCTCGACATCAACGCCTCCGAGAAGGCCGCGCGCTTCGTGCGCACGTGTGACTGCTTCAACATCCCGGTGCTCACGTTCGTCGACGTCCCGGGCTTCCTCCCCGGCGTCGAGCAGGAGCACAACGGCATCATCCGCCGCGGCGCGAAGCTCATCTACGCGTACGCCGAGGCGACCGTCCCGCTGATCACGGTCATCACCCGCAAGGCCTACGGTGGCGCCTACGACGTCATGGGCTCCAAGCACCTGGGTGCCGACGTGAACCTGGCGTGGCCGACCGCCCAGATCGCCGTCATGGGCGCCGAGGGTGCCGTCGAGATCCTCTACAAGAAGGAGCTCGCCGACGCCGAGGACCCGGTCAACCGGCGCAAGGAGCTCGTCCAGGAGTACAACGACGAGCTGGCCAACCCGTACGTGGCCGCCGAGCGCGGTTACATCGACCAGGTGATCTACCCGCACAGCACGCGCGAGACGATCATCCGGGTGCTTCGGCTGCTCCGCACCAAGCGGCAGACCCTGCCGCCCAAGAAGCACGGGAACATCCCGCTGTGAGCGACGAGACGACGCTCGAGGAGCAGGCACCCGCATTCCAGGTGGTGTCGGGCAACCCGACGGACGAGGAGGTGGCGGTCCTCGCGGCCGTCCTCGCCGCCGTCCGCCGGGGCCGCGGGCGCCCGCGCACGCCGGTCGACTCGGCTATCGCGGGTGGCTGGCGTTCGCACTGGCACCTCGTACGGCACCAGATGATGCAGGGCCACGGCGCCTGGCGGAGCACCGCCCGCCGCTGACCCCCTTCTCCCGCTTGGTGACGGCCGCTAGGCTCGTTGCGTCCGTCAACAAGCGAAGGAGACCCGACAATGGCTGCCGTAGACGACATCAAGTCGACCCTTGACATGTCCCAGATCGCCCAGTTCCTGGGCACCGACGAGCAGACGGCCAGCGCGACCGTCGACCGGGCCCTGAACCAGTTGGTCGGCGCCATGGACAACAACGTGAACGACGTGGACGGCGCCGTGGGCCTCACCCGCGCCGCGCTGACCGACCACGCGCAGTCCTCCGCCTACGGTGACAGCGTCGACATCAACAACGTGGACGCCGCCGACGGCGAGAAGATCGTCAGCCACGTGTTCTCCCCCAACCAGATCCAGCAGTTCGGCGGCTCCGGTGCCGGCGGCAACCTGCTGCGGCGGCTCCTGCCCCTCCTGGCCCCCATCGTGATGGGCTACCTGGCCAGCAAGCTCCAGGAGAAGATGGGCGGCGGCGGACGCGCCCAGGCACCGGCTCCGCAGCAGGGTGGTGGCCTCGGGGACATCCTCGGCGACCTCCTGGGCGGCGGCGTCCAGGGCCAGACCTCTGGTGGCGGCTTGGGCGACATCCTGGGCGACCTGCTCGGTGGCGGTGGCGCGGCCCCGCAGCAGCGCACGCAGGCCCCGTCCTCGGGTGCCACCGGCGGCTTCCAGGCCCCGGCGTCCGATGGTGGGCTCCGCATGGACCCGGGCTCGTCGCAGACGGCCCCGCGCACCCCGCAGGCCCCGGCCGGTGGCGGCGCAGGCGACCTCCTCGGTGGGCTGCTCAAGGACATCCTCATCGGCCGTCGCTGACGCGTGCGGCTGATCCTCGCATCGGCGTCGCCGGCGCGCCTGCAGACCCTGCGGGCCGCCGGCGTCGACCCGATCGTGCAGGTCTCCGGCGTCGACGAGGACGGCGTGGAGGCCGACCGGCCCGAGGGGCTGGCGTCCGAACTGGCCCGGCTGAAGGCCGAGGCCGTCCTGGCGGAGGTGGGCACCGCCGAGGACACGATCGTGCTGGGGTGCGACTCCCTGCTCGTCCTGGACGGGCAGGTGCACGGCAAGCCCCACACCGATGAGGCCGTGCGTGCGCGCTGGGAGCTCATGCGCGGCCGGACCGGCCGGCTCATCACCGGCCACCACGTCGTCGTCGTGCGGGACGGCGGGATCCACCGCGACACCAGGGCCGCGACGACCGACGTCACGTTCGCCGACGTCACCGATGACGAGGTGGACGCCTACATCGCCACAGGCGAGCCGCACCATTGTGCCGGCGCGTTCACCATCGACGGCTTCGGCGGCGCCTTCGTCGAGCGCCTGGCCGGGGACCACCACAACGTGGTCGGCCTCAGCCTGCCCCTGCTGCGCCACATGCTCGCCGACGCGGGGGTGGCGTGGCCGAGCCTGTGGCGCCGGTAGCCTGAGCCGGACATGTCCGAGATCACGCCCGCGCCCGCGCGCCACCGACTGCCGGCGCCCCTGCGCGCGATGCGCCCCCGCCAGTGGGTCAAGAACGTCCTCGTGCTCGCGGCCCCGGTGGCCGCCGGCGTGGTCCTGCAGCCCGCCGTCCTGGCCAACACCCTCGGGGCCTTCGTCGCCTTCTGCCTGGTCAGCGCCTCCATCTACCTGATCAACGACGTCCGTGACGTCGAGGCCGACCGCCAGCACCCCAAGAAGCGCCTCCGCCCGATCGCGGCCGGCGAGCTCGCGCCCCGGATGGCCCTCGCACTGGCCGCCGTCACCGTCGCGGCCAGCATGGCCTTGGGCCTGCTCATCGCCCCGCTCCTGGCCGCCACCCTGGCCACGTACTGGGTCGCGCAGGTGGGCTATTCGTTGTTCCTCAAGGACCAGCCGATCATCGACTTGGCGATGGTGGCGTCCGGCTTCCTGCTGCGCGCGGTGGCCGGCGGTGTCGCCTCCGGCATCGCGCTGTCGCAGTGGTTCCTCCTGGTCGCCGCCTTCGGGTCGCTGTTCATGGTCGCCGGCAAGCGCTACTCCGAGATCCGCGAGCTGGGGCAGCAGGCCGGGACGCGGCTGTCCCTGGCCCGCTACACCGACACCTACCTGCGCTTCGTCTGGACCGTCGCCTGCACCGCGGTGATCATGTCGTACAGCCTGTGGGCGTTCGAGCAGTCCGCACTCCCCTCCGCGAGCGCCGTCGCCTGGCACGCCATCTCGATCGCCCCGTTCACGCTCGCGCTGCTGCGCTACGCCTACGTGATCGACACCGGGGCGGCCGGCGAACCCGAGGACGTCGTGCTGTCCGACCGCGTCCTCCAGGGCCTCGGCGTGCTGTGGGTGATCCCCGTCGCCATCGGCGTGTTCGCCTGATCGGACGCCCCCGCAGCGGGGCTGCCCCATCGGGGGACCGGCCGATTCCCACCCGGCCCTGATTTGGTCCTAGACTCCCGAACGGACACGGCTTTCGCGCCATTGAAGGACTTTCAAGGAGGAAATGTGCCTATCACCAAGGTTCTCGTCGCCAACCGCGGTGAGATCGCCGTCCGCGTCATCCGCGCGGCCCGCGACGCCGGGCTGCCGAGCGTGGCCGTCTACGCGGACCCCGACGCAGATTCGCTGTTCGTGCAGCTGGCCGACGAGGCCTTCGCCCTGAACGGCATGACGCCCGCCGAGACCTACCTCGACGTGGCGAAGATCCTCTCCGTCGCCGAGCGCACCGGTGCCAACGCGATCCACCCGGGCTACGGCTTCCTGGCCGAGAACGCGGACTTCGCGCAGGCGGTCATCGACGCCGGCTTGATCTGGATCGGCCCCCCGCCGTCCGCCATCGAGAACCTCGGTGACAAGGTGAAGGCCCGCCACATCGCCCAGAAGGTCGGTGCCCCGCTCGTGCAGGGCACCGCCGACCCGGTCAAGGACGCCGACGAGGTCGTCGCCTTCGCGAAGGAGTACGGCCTGCCGATCGCCATCAAGGCCGCCTACGGCGGTGGCGGTCGTGGCCTGAAGGTCGCCCGCGAGCTCGACGAGGTCGCCGAGCTGTTCGAGTCCGCCACCCGTGAGGCCGTCACCGCATTCGGCCGCGGTGAGTGCTTCGTCGAGCAGTACCTCGACAGGCCCCGCCACGTCGAGACCCAGTGCCTGGCCGACTCCCACGGCAACGTCGTGGTCGTCTCCACGCGTGACTGCTCGCTGCAGCGCCGCCACCAGAAGCTGGTCGAGGAGGCCCCGGCGCCGTTCCTGACCGAGGAGCAGGTCGACCGCCTGTACACGTCGTCCAAGGCCATCCTCAAGGAGGCCGGCTACGTGGGTGCCGGCACCTGTGAGTTCCTGGTCGCCCAGGACGGCCGGATCTCCTTCCTCGAGGTCAACACGCGCCTCCAGGTCGAGCACCCGGTCTCCGAGGAGGTCACCGGCATCGACCTCGTCCGCGAGATGTTCCGCATCGCCGACGGTGAGGAGCTGGGCTACGAGGACCCCGAGGTCCGCGGCCACTCCATCGAGTTCCGCATCAACGCCGAGGACGCCGGCCGCAACTTCATGCCGGCCCCCGGCACGCTGACCGCGTGGCAGGCACCGTCCGGCCCCGGCGTCCGCGTGGACCACGGCTACAACGCGGGCATGTCGGTCCCGGGTTCGTTCGACTCCCTGGTCGCCAAGATCATCGTGACCGGTGCCGACCGCGAGCAGGCCATCGCCCGCTCCCGCCGCGCCCTGTCCGAGACGGTGCTCGAGGGCATGCCCACGGTCATCCCGTTCCACCAGGTCGTGCTGACCGACCCGGCGTACACGGCGCCCGACGGCACGTTCGGCGTCCACACCCGCTGGATCGAGACCGAGTTCGACAACCAGATCCCCGCGTACACCGGCCCGCTCGGTGAGGCGGAGGAGGTCGAGAAGACCAACGTGGTCGTCGAGGTCAACGGCCGTCGCGTCGAGGTCAAGCTGCCGGCGTCGCTGAGCGCCCCGGCCGCCGCCTCCTCCAAGGCCAAGAAGCCGACCCGCCGCGACCGCGGTGGCGCCAAGGCCTCGGCCCCGTCGAGCAACGCCGTCGCGTCGCCGATGCAGGGCACGATCGTCAAGGTGGCCGTGTCCGAGGGCGACACCGTGGCCGAGGGCGACACCGTCGTGGTGCTCGAGGCGATGAAGATGGAGCAGCCGCTCAACGCGCACCGCGCCGGTGTCATCAAGGGCCTGTCCGTCGAGGCCGGCCAGACGGTGGCCTCGGGCGACACGCTCTGCGAGATCGTCGACGAGTGACGCCGGCACCCCGCTGAACCACGGCGGCCCCCGAGGGATTCCCTCGGGGGCCGTCGTTCGTTGGGGGCCGCGGAGGAGGCATGGGACGCCCACGACCACGCGAGCTGATCCGCGACGACGTCGGCGCCCTCGGGGACGTCGTCGAGGGGCTGGGCGACCTGGTCGACTGACGGGCCACCCCACGGGTGGAGTCGGGCAGGCCCGGGCCCGCCCACCGGGGGAGGCCGTCGGGACGTCGGAGCGGGTAGCCTGAGGCGCGACTGCACCAACTCCAACGGAGAGGACCCCGTGACCGCCGAGCACCCGTACGAAAGCCAGAAGGAGATCTCCTTCGTCATCCCCTGCTACAACTCGGCCGAGTACATGGATCACTGCATCGACTCGATCCTGCGCGCCACCGGGAACATCGAGATCATCATCGTCAACGACGGGTCCACCAAGGACAACACGGCCGAGAAGGCCGACGAGTGGGCCGCCCGCCACCCCGACACGATCAAGGTGATCCACCAGGAGAACAAGGGCCACGGCGGTGCCGTGATGGCCGGCCTCCGGGCCGCCTCGGGCGTCTACTTCAAGGTCGTGGACTCCGACGACTGGCTCGACCCGGTCGCCCTCAACCTGACCATGAGCAAGCTGCGCCACTTCATCGGCTCCGGCTCGCCGGTCGACCTCGTGGTCGCCAACTACGTCTACGAGCACACGGTCTCGGGCACCCAGAAGGTGATCAAGTACCGCGGCATGCTGCCGCAGAACCGCGTCTTCACCTGGAACGAGGTCGGTTTCTCGGGCCCGGGGCAGAACATCCTGATGCACGCGGCCATCTACCGCACCCAGGTGCTGCGCGACTGCGGGCTGGAGCTCCCCGAGCACACGTTCTACGTCGACAACATCTTCGTCTACCAGCCGCTCCCGAGCGTGCAGACGCTGTTCTACCTCCCGGTGAACCTCTACCGTTACTTCATCGGGCGCGACGACCAGTCGGTCAACGAGACGGTGCAGATCAGCCGCCTCGACCAGCAGATGCGGGTCACCCGGATCATGGTGGAGGCCCACAAGCTCCCCGAGGGTGCCGGCAACCGCCGCCTCGCGGGCTACATGGAGCAGTACCTGGGGCTGATCGTCACGGCGTCCAGCATGTTCTCGCTGCTGGAGGGCACCGAGAAGGGCCTGCGGATGCGCCGCGAGATGTGGGAGCACATCGATTCGGTGGACCCGGTCCTCAAGGCGCGCCTGGGCCTGCGCCTGCCGCTGGTGCTGGGGGCGAACCTGCCCGGGCCCGTCGGCCGCAAGGTCTCGGTGGCCCTGTACCGCACCGCCCAGAAGCTCTACCGCTTCAACTGAGCGCTCAGGCCCGCTTGTCGGACGCCGTGCTCCCGAGTTGGTCGGGGGCATGGTGTTCGTACTTGGGGTGGAACCGCGTCAGGGCGATGACGCCCGCAATGGCGATCAGGCCGAGCACGATCATGAGGGCGGCGGCTTGGGGCGTGATCCCGGCGCCCTCCCCCAGCACCAGGATGCCGAAGGCCACGGCGACGACGGGGCTGGTCACCGTCATGGAGCCGACCACGATCTCGGAGGGACCCGTGGCGTACCCCTGCTGCATGTACCAACCGGCCGCGATGGCGCCCACGACGAGTGCGACGAGGATGCCGAAGATGGCCGGCGAGTAGGGCCACTGGTGCGTCTTCACGTACTCCCAGATCGACTTCACCATGGACGCCTCGAGGCCGTAGAAGAGCGCCCCACCCGACGACCAGAACAGGCAGCGCCACGCGAAGGGGCCCTTGGAGCCGAGCGTGGCGAACAACCCTGCCACCGCGTACACGATCAGGGCCCCGATGATCACCTTGCGCATCACGAGGTCGGCCTCGGCCGCGGCGTGGATGCCGGTGACGAGGGTGAAGGCGAGGGTGGACGCCACGGTGGCGACCACGGCGAGCTGGGTGCGGGGCGGCACCCAGGTGCGGGTGGCCCGGGCGGCCAGGAGGACGGACCAGGGGAAGGCGAGGAGGCCGAGGGGCTGGACGACCGACAGCGGGCCGAAGAACAGGGCCGTCACCTGGAGGACCGCCGAGACGCCGATCAGGACCAGCCCGAGCAGCCAGCGGGGGTTCCGCACGGCGGACAGGAAGGTGCGAAAGCTCATCTGCTCCTTGCGCGCGTTCCCACCCAGTTGGCTGTCCACCGCGTGGTGCTGCAGGTGTGCCGACATGGCGAAGCAGAACGAGCTGATGAGCACCAGGCCGACGGCCAGGGGGATGTTCTGCGTCACGTTGACCTACGGTAGTCCCTTGGCGGCCCCCATCGGTGGTGCCGTCCCCGGAGTCCAGCCCCTCGGCCCCCCAGAATCATCCCAGGGGTGGAGACGGGTCGACCTCAGTAGTCGGTGTGCGGTTCGTCTGACTGGACGCCGTGCAGGCGGCGGGCCGCCTCGGCGATCGAGCCGGACATCGATGGGTACACCGTGAAGGCCTGGGCCATGTGGTCCACCGTCAGGCGGCGCCGGACGGCCAGCGCGAGCGAGTGGATCAACTCGGACGCCCCGGGCGCCACCACGACGCCACCGATGATCACGCCCGACGGGCTGCAGAAGACCTTCACGAACCCGAAGTTCAGATCTTGCATCTTGGCGCGGGCGTTGGAGTGCAGCGGCATCATCAGGGCCCTGCCGCGGACCAGATCGTAGTCGAGCTGCTCCTGGGTCACGCCGACCGTCGCGATCTCGGGGGAGGTGAACACGTTGGCCGAGACGTGGCGCTGGTTGAGCGGCGCCACCGCGTCGCCCAACGCGTGGTACATGGCGTTGCGGCCCTGCATGGCGGCCACGGACGCCAGCGGGTACACCCCGGTGACGTCGCCGGCCGCGTAGACGCCGCGCGCCGAGGTGCGGGAGACGCCGTCGACCTTGATGTGGCCCGACGTGGTCAGCTCGATGCCGGCCTCCTCCAGGCCGAGGTCCTCGGTGTTGGGGATCGAGCCGACGGCCATCAGTACGTGGCTGCCCTCGACCTCGCGGCCGTCGGCCAGCGTCACGACCACGCCGTCCTCCGTCCGGCGCGCGGCGACCGCGCGCGAGCGGGACAGGATTTGCATGCCGCGGCGCTCGAAGACCTCCTGGATCACGCGCGCGGCGTCCGCGTCCTGGCTCGGGAGGACCATCTCGCGCGAGCTGACGAGGACGACCTCGCAGCGCAGCGCGTGGTAGGCGCTGGCGAACTCGGCGCCAGTGACGCCGGAACCCACGACGATCAACTTGCGGGGCATCTCGCGCAGGTTGTACAGCTGCTTCCAGTTCAGGATGCGCTCGCCGTCGGGCTTGGCGTCGTCGAGCTCGCGGGGCCGCGTGCCGGTCGCGACGAGGATGATGTCGGCGTGGAGGCGTTCCTCGGTGCCGTCGGGCATGGTGGCGATGACGTGCTCGGTGCCGTCGAGCCGACCGCTGCCGTGGATGGTGCGGACACCCTCGAGGTTGAGGCGGGTCTGGATGTCGGCGCTCTGCTGGGCGGCGAGCTCGAGCAGGCGCTCGTTCATCTTGACGGCGTCGACCCGCACGGTCTCGACGAGGCTGGTGTGCGCGGGGTCGACCGGCTCGAGGCCGAGCTTGTTCGACTTGCGGATGCGGGTCATCACGTCGGAGACGGCGATGAGGCCCTTCGAGGGAACCACGTCGGTGAGCACGGCGGCACCACCGACGCCCGCCCGCTCGATGACCGTCACGTTCCCGCCGAGGTGTGCGCCCACCAGCGCTGCCTCGTAGCCACCAGGTCCACCACCGATGATCATCACATCCGTCATGCTCGGCATTCTTCCACGCCCCGGGGGGGGCGTCTAAGCGGGGAGCACCTGTGCCCCACTATGCTCGGGCGGGTGACGCGGATCGACGACCCCCATGTCCTGGCCACGCAGGCCGCCGAAGCACTGAAGCAGCGGCTGGGGGTGGAACTGATCGACGTCGCCCTCGTCCTCGGCTCGGGCTGGTCGACCGCCGCCACCGACCTCGGCGAACTGCTGGCCGAGGTCCCCCTGGGTGATCTCCCCGGCTTCTCGGCCCCCGTGGTGGCCGGCCATGGTGGCGCGGTGCGCGCGCTGCGCCTGCCCTCGGGCCGCATCGCCGCCCTCTTCACCGGGCGCACCCACTTCTACGAGGGCAGGGGCGCCGACGCGGTCGTGCACGGCGTCCGGACCGCGGCCGCCGCCGGGGCCACGCGCCTCGTCCTCACCAACGGCTGCGGCGGCCTCGACCCGGCCTGGCAGCCCGGCACCCCGGTGCTGATCGCCGACCACATCAACCTCACCGGCGCGACCCCTTTGCACGGGGCCAACTTCGTCGACCTCACCGACGCCTACTCCCCCGCCCTGCGCGACCTGGCGCGCACCGTCGACCCCGACCTCGACGAGGGCGTCTACGTGCAGTTCGCCGGCCCCCAGTACGAGACCCCGGCCGAGGTGCGCATGGCCGCCGCGATCGGCGGCACGCTCGTCGGCATGTCGACCGCGCTGGAGTGCATCGCCGCCCGCGAGGCCGGGCTGGAGGTGCTCGGCATCTCGCTGGTCACCAACGCCGCCGCCGGCATCACCGGCGAGGTGCTCGACCACAGCGAGGTCATCGAGGCCGGACGCAACGCCGTGCCGCGCCTGCGCGCCCTGCTCTCGGGCCTGCTGGAGGTGCTGTGATGCTGACCTCCGAGTTGCTGCAGCGGCTGCGCGACTGGCAGGGCGAGGACCCCGACCAGGCCACCGTCACCGCGATCGACCACCTCATCGAGCGTTCCGAGGGCGGTGACGCCGACGCGGTGGCCGAGGTGGTCGACGCCTTCTCCGGACGCCTCGCCTTCGGCACCGCGGGCCTCCGCGCCGCGCTGGGCCCCGGTCCCAACCGGATGAACCGGGTCGTCGTCTCGCAGGCGGCGGCCGGCCTGGCCCGCTGGCTCGTCGCGAACGGGCACGCGGGCCGCAAGGTGCTCGTCGGCCACGACGCCCGCTACAACTCCGACGTCTTCGCCCGCGACACCGCGGAGATCCTCGCTGGCCACGGCCTGCGCCCGCTGCTGACCGAGACCCACGTCCCCACGCCCGTGGTCGCCTTCGGCATCGGCCACTACGACTGCGTCGCCGGGGTGGTCGTCACGGCGTCCCACAACCCGCCGCAGGACAACGGTTACAAGGTCTACGTCGGCCCGTCGCAGATCATCCCGCCCACCGACGGCGAGATCGCCGCCGAGATCGAGGCCGTGGCACGCCTGCCGCTGGCCTCCATCGCGCGATCAGGGTCCTACGAGACGATCGGGGAGCCGCTCCTGGAGGCCTACGTGGGCCGGGTGGCGTCCCTGGTCGCCGACGACGCCCCGCGCGACCTGCGCTGGGTCTACACCGCCATGCACGGTGTCGGGGCCGAGGTGGTGGCCCGGGTGCTCAACCGCTCCGGCTTCCCCGCGCCCGCGCTGGTCGACGAGCAGGCCCTGCCCGACCCGGCGTTCCCCACGGTGGCGTTCCCGAACCCCGAGGAGAAGGGGGCGATGGACCTGGCCCTCGCCCTCGCGCGCGAGACGGACGCCGACGTGGCCATCGCCAACGACCCCGACGCCGACCGCTGCGCGCTGGCCGCCCCCTTCGAAGGGACGTGGCGCATGCTGTCGGGCGACGAGCTCGGCTGGCTGCTCGCCGACGATGCGCTGCGCCGCGGGACGCCCGGGGTGTACGCCTGCTCGGTCGTCTCCTCGACGCTGCTGGGCCGGATGGCGTCCTCGGTCGGCCAGCCCTTCCAGATGACGCTGACGGGTTTCAAGTGGATCGGCCGCGTGCCCGGCCTCGCCTTCGGCTACGAGGAGGCGATCGGCTACTGCACCGACCCCGAGGCCGTGGCCGACAAGGACGGGATCTCGACCCTGACCCGCGTCCTCGCGCTGGTGGCCGCGCTCAGGGCCGAGGGCTCGACGGTCGCCGGCCGGCTCGACGACATCGCCCGCGCGTACGGCGTCCACCTGACCGCCCCCCTGTCCTTCCGGGTGTCGGATCTCTCGCTGATCTCCGATGCGATGGCCCGCCTGCGGGCCGAACTGCCGACCGAGCTGGCCGGGGTGCCGGTGACGGCGTCCGACCTCGACGCGGGCTGGAACGGGCTCCCGCCCACCGACGCCGTCCTGCTCGAGGGCGAGGGCGTCCGCGCGGTCGCGCGGCCCTCCGGCACCGAGCCGAAGCTCAAGGTCTACCTCCAGGTGTCGCTCCCGCCCGAGCGCTCCGGCGATCTCGACGCGGCGCGCGCCGAGGCGTCCACGCTCATGGAGCAGCTCAAGGCCGACATGACGGCCGCCCTGGGTCTGTGAGCGGGCCGGGGCTGTGACGCGGGTCGTCCTGCTCGCCGGGCCCTCGGGCAGCGGCAAGTCACGGCTGGCGCGCCTGATCGGCGCGTTGCCGCTGCGGCTGGACGACTTCTACCGGGACGCCGACCACCCCGGCCTGCCCCGCGCGCACGGCATCGTCGACTGGGACGACCCCGCCAGTTGGGACGCCGCGGGTGCCGTCGCCGCCCTCGCGGCGCTGGTGTCCGAGGCGCGCGCGCTCGTCCCGACCTACTCGATCGCGGAGAGCCGTCGCGTGGGCATGCACGAGGTGGCCCTCGACGGCCGCCCCACCATCGTCGCCGAGGGGATCTTCGCGATCGAGTTGCTGCCGTTCGCCCGGGAGGCGGGCCTGGCCGTCGAGCCGATCTACCTCGACCGGTCGCGCTGGCTGGTCGCCCTCCTGCGCCTGCGCCGCGACCTGGCGCAACGCCGCAAGCCGCCGTCGGTCCTGCTGCGCCGCGGGTGGGCCCTGCTGCGCGCCCAGCCGGGTCTGCGGGCGAAGGCGCTGGACGCCGGCTTCCAGCCGATGTCGATGCAACGGGCGTGCCAGATGCTCGCTCGTCCCTGAATCGCACGTGACAGGATGTCGCCATGCGCGTCCTGCTCACCGGGGGAACCGGAACCATCAGCCGAGCCGTCGTGTCCCGCGTGCTCGCCCAGGGGCACCACCTCACCGTGGTGAACCGCGGCAACCGCGAGCCGCTGCCCGATGGGGTCGAGCACCTGGTGGCCGATGTGCGCGACGAGACGTCCCTGCGCGAGGCCCTGGGTGACCGGGAGTTCGACGCGGTCGTGCAGTTCCTGGCGTTCACGCCCGCCGACGTCGAGCGCGACCTGGGCGTGTTCGGGGGGCGCGTGGGCCAGTACACCCTGATCAGCTCGTGCTCGACCTACCTCAAGCCACTGCCGCACCACGTGGTCACCGAGGAGTCGCCCCAGGGCAACCCGTACAGCCGGTACGCCCGCGACAAGATCGCCTGCGAGGCGGTGCTGCGCTCCTCCGACGCCGACGTCCCGTGGACGATCGTGCGGCCCTCCCACACCTACGGCGAGCGGACCATCCCGACCAACTTCCACTTCGGCAACCCGTGGGCGGCCTGGCAGCGGGCCCTGGACGGCAAGCCGGTCGTCGTGCACGGCGACGGGGAGTCGCTGTGGACCTTCACCTGGAACGAGGACTTCGCCGTCGGGCTGGTCGGGCTGCTCGGCAACGAGGGGGCGCTGGGCCGCGCGGTGCACATCACCTCCGACGAGTCGATCACCTGGAACCGGGCCTTCCGCACGGTGGCAGGGGTCATCGGCGCCGGCGAGCCCGAGCTCGTGCACGTGCCCTCCGACACGCTGGGCGCCCTGCGCGAGGACCTCGCGGCGGCGCTGCTGGGCGACAAGGCGTCCACGATCGTGTTCGACAACACGCTGGTGAAGTCGCTCGTGCCCGAGTTCGACGCGCGGGTCACGTGGGCCGACGGCGTCGCCCGCGCGTGGGAGTGGATGCAGGCGCACCCGGGGTCACGGCGTCCGGATCCCGCCTACGACGCGTTCTGCGACGACGTGATCGCGCAGGTCAGGGGCTGGGCCCCCGCACGGTGACGGGGCGGACGGGCCGGGCAGCCTGACGGTCCGGGGCGGCCCGTGCTGGGCGAGCCGTCAGCGTCGCGGGGCCCCCGTGGACTTCAGGGCCGCCCCGATGGCCGGGAAGACCAGCACCACGGCCATGCTCAGGCCGAGCGCCCCCAGCAGCAGGGCGAGCGGGATGGCGCCGCTCACGACGGCGAGCAGGGAGGCCGTGCCGCACACCAGGGCGATGATCGCCCCCATGCGCAGCCACTTGACGGGTTCGGGGAACCGGGCGCGACCGGCGAACGCCAGCACGCCGAGGACCACGCCTAAGCCCAGCGCGGCCGTGGCCAGGGTCATGGGGTCTCCCCCGAGGGCCTGGGTCTCCAAGGGCATCATCGGCGTCAGTTCTCCTCGACGGCCCGCTGGGGGTCGGTGCCCCCGGTGTCGGGGAGCAGGTCGGCGACGGGGTCGCCGAAATCGCGCTGCGCCGTCAACTCGGGGTTCTGTCCCCCGGTCGACAGCCGCGCGGCCTTCCCCGCCTCGAGCTTCTGCGCCTCGGCGATGGCCTGCTTGACCGACGCCTGCGACTCGGCCTGCTCGGCCCGCTTCGACTCGGCGATCTCGGCGAACACGTCCACCTTCTTGGGGGCCTCGAACCTGCTCGGGTCAACCGCACCGAGCGCCTTGCCGGCGACCTCGCCGAGGGCACCGCCGCCGAGGCCCTTGAGGGCGTCGTTCAGTTCTGACGGGATGATCCAGACCTTGTTGGCGTCGCCCTGGGCCAGCTGCGGCAGCATCTGCAGGTACTGGTAGCTCAAGAGCGCCTGGTCGGGCTCGGCGGCGTGGATGGCGTGGAACACCGTGGTGATGGCCTGTGCCTCACCCTCGGCGCGCAGCATGGACGCCTGGCGGTCGGCCTGGGCACGCAGCACCTGGGACTCGCGCTCACCCTGCGCCCGCAGGATGCTCGACTCGCGGTCACCGGACGCCGACAGGATCTGGGACTGCCGCTGGCCCTCGGCCAGCAGGATCTGGGCGCGCTTCTCGCGCTCGGCGCGGGCGCCCTTCTCCATCGCGTCACGGATGGTGGCGGGCGGCTCGATCGAGCGCAGCTCGACACGGTTGACCTTGATGCCCCACTTGCCGGTGGCCTCGTCGAGCACCGCGCGCAGCTTCTGGTTGATCTCCTCGCGCGAGGTCAGGGTCTGCTCCAGGTCCATGCCACCGATGATGTTGCGCAGCGTGGTCATGGTGAGCTGCTCGATCGCCTGGATGTAGTTCTGCGCCTCGTAGGCGGCGCGCTTGGGGTCGACGATCTGGTAGTAGATGACCGAGTCGATGCCGACCATCAGGTTGTCCTCGGTGATGACGCCCTGGGGCGGGAACGGCACGACGGCCTCGCGCATGTCCATGGTGTAGGCCACACGGTCGATGAACGGCACGATCAGGTGCAGGCCCGGGCCGATCTCGCGGTTGAACTTGCCCAGCCGCTGGACGATGCCGACCTGCATCTGTTGGATCACCCGCACCGACAGGCCGAGGGCCACGACCGCCACGACAGCGATGACGATGAGCAGGATCAGGAACGGGTCCGGCATGGACGGCCGCCTCTCTGGGATAGGGGGAGTACCGCAACCCAGAGTAGTCGCTCAGGCCGACAGCGGCCGGTTGCGCGGGTGCACCACGATGGTGAGCCCGTCGACCTCCATCACGTCGACCTCGACGCCGGACGCGATCGGTTCGCCGTCCCACGACCGCGCGGTCCAGGTCTCGCCGTTGATCGTCGCCTCGCCCCCGGTCGCGGTGATCTCGCCGGCGGCGCGTCCGGTGCTGCCGAGCAGTTGCTCGAAGGTGGAGCGGTAGCCGTCGCCCTTGTGCAGGCGCTTGAGGATCTCGGGGCGCAGCACGCCGAGCAGGGCCACGGCGACGACCACGGCCACGAGCACGTGCACCCAGATCAGGCCGGGGAAGATGATCGCGGCGCCCGCGCCCGCCAAGGCGCCACCCGCGAGCATGAGCAGGGTCATGTCGAGCGTGAGCATCTCGGACACCGCCAGCCCGCCCGCCAACACCAGCCAGACGAGCCAGAAGTTCTCCTGGATCCACTCGAGCATGCTCAGCCCTCCTTGGCCCGTTCGGGGTGGTGGCGGGCGGCCCGGGCGGACCAGCGGCCGTCGGTGTTGGTCACCGTCAGCGCCAGGTCGAAGGCCTCGCTCATGTGCTCGTCGGTCAGCACCTCGTCGATCGGGCCGGCAGCGACGACGCGGCCCTGCTTGAGCAGCATCGCGTGGGTCATGCCCGGGGGGATCTCCTCGAGGTGGTGGGTGACCAGGACGGTCGCCGGTGCGTACTCGTCGGCCACGATCTCCGACAGCGTGTCGACCAGCCGCTCGCGACCGGCCAGGTCGAGCCCGGCACCCGGCTCGTCCATGAGGAGCAGTTCGGGGTCGGTCATCAGGGCCCGGGCGATCTGGACGCGCTTGCGCTCGCCCTCACTCAACGTGCCGAAGGTGCGCTTCCCCAGGTGCTCGATGCGGAGTTGCTTCATCAGGGACGCCGCCCGGCGGAAGTCATCGACCTCGTAGCCCTCCCGCCACCGGCCCAGCACGGCGTAGGCGGCCGACACGATGACGTTGCCCACCGCCTCGGAGCGCGGGATGCGGTCGGCCAGCGCGGCCGAGGTCATGCCGATGCGGGGGCGCAGGTCGAACACGTCCACCGCGCCGAGCACCTCGTCGAGGATGGACGCCAACCCGGAGCTGGGGTGGAGGTTCGCCGACACCACCTGGAGCAGCGTCGTCTTGCCGGCGCCATTGGGGCCGATGATGACCCAGCGGTCGCTCTCGTCGACCACCCAGTTGACCCGGTCGAGCAGCGTCGACCCATTGCGCACGATCGAGACGTCAGCGAGCTCAACGACAGGTGCCATGACCCCAACCTACCGGCCGGGGGCAACCGTTGCGGGCTCCCCCGCCCCGTGTCATGCCCCGGTCGAGTGGAGCCCTCCGTCGACGTGGATCATCTCGCCGGTGGTCATCGGGAACCAGTCGGACAGCAGGGCCACGACCGCCTTGGCGGTGGGGGTCGCGTCGGCCTCGTCCCAGCCCAGCGGGGCGCGCCCGCCCCAGATGTCGTTGAACGACGTGGCACCCGGGATGGCCTTCTTCGCGATGGTGTCGATCGGCCCGGCGGCGACGATGTTGCTGCGGACGCCCTCGGGCCCGAGGTAGCGCGCCAGGTAGCGCGAGGCCGACTCGAGGGCCGCCTTCGCCACACCCATCCAGTCGTAGTGCGGCCACGAGATCCGGGCGTCGAAGGTCAGCCCGACCACCGAGGCGCTGTCGCCGAACAGCGGCTTGCAGGCCATGGTGAGGCTCACCAGCGAGTACGCCGACACGTGCATGGCCTGGGACACGTCCTCGAAGGGCGTGGTCAGGTAGGCACCGCCCAGCGCGGTCTCGGGGTTGGCGTACGCCACGGAGTGCACGACACCGTCGAGCCGCTCGACGCCGACCGCACGGAGGGCGTCCGGCAGCGCGGCCAGGTGCTCGGCGTTCGTGACGTCGAGCTCGAGGACGGCCGGGGCCGGCTCGAGGCGCTTGGCGATGCGCTGGGTCAGGCTGAGCGCCCGCCCGAAGTTGGACACCACGACCGTGGCGCCCTCCGCCTGCGCGATCTCGGCGACCTTGTACGCGATGGACGTGTTCATCGTCACACCGGTGACGAGGATGGTCTTGCCCTCGAGGATTCCCATGGCGGTTCCTTTCTCAGTGCCCCATGCCCAGGCCGCCGTCGACCGGGAGCACGGCCCCGGAGACGTAGGCGGCGGCGTCGGAGGCCAGGTAGGCGACGGCGGCGGCGACCTCGGCCGGGCCGCCCAGGCGGCCGGCGGGGATCGACGCCCTGTACCCGGCGACGGTCTCCTCGGGCAGGACGGCGGTCATCTCGGTCTCGATGAAGCCGGGGGCGACCACGTTGGCGGTGATGTTGCGGCCCCCGAGCTCGCGGGTCAGGGAGCGGGCGATGCCCACCAGCCCCGACTTGGTGGCTGCGTAGTTGACCTGGCCCGGCGAACCGTACAGGCCGACGACGGAGCCGATGAAGATGATGCGGCCCCACTTGGCCCGCAGCATCGAGCGGGAGCCGCGCTTGGCCACGTTGAACGCGCCCTTGAGGTTGACGTCGACGACCGCGTCGAAGTCGGCCTCGCTCATGCGCAGGATCAGGGTGTCCTTCGTGATGCCGGCGTTGGCGACGACCACCTCGACGGGGCCGTGCGCCTCCTCGGCGGCCTTGAAGGCGGCGTCGACGGAGGCGGCATCCGTCACGTCGCAGGCGATGCCGAGGGCACCCTCGGGTGCCTTCCCGGAGGTGCTGGCGGCGGCCACGCGGTGGCCCTGGGCGAGGAATTCCTCCACGATGGCGCGGCCGATGCCGCGGGCCCCACCGGTCACGAGGATGCTGCGAGGTGTCGTCACGGCGACAACCGTAGCGTGAGAGTCCTTCGGTCGAGGCGTAGGCTTGCGTTCGTGGCTACTCGTGCTGTGAAGGTCCAGCCGCCGCTCATCACGAGCGCGCGGTTCGGCAACAGCCTGTCCACCGACCAGCGCGCCAAGCGCTACATCATCTCGATGACCATCCGCGTCGCGTGCTTCCTGTCCGCCGTCGTCGCCCCCCTGCCGTGGAACGTGGTGCTGTTCGTGGCCGCCGCGCTGCTGCCGGGCATCGCCGTCCTGCTGGGCAACGCGCGCGACAACCGGCCCGAGCCCACGGCGTCCCCCTTCGAGGAGGTCGAGCGGCCGGCCCTCACGACCGGCGAGGTCGTCAAGGGCGAGGTCATCACCGACGAGCAGGAGGACTGATCGGTGCGGCGCACGTGGGTGCGGTGGACGTTGATGACGCTGTTCGTCGTGGCCCTGGGCTTCACGTTCGTGAACCTGGGCCAGTGGCAGCTCGACCGGCTCGACCAGCGGCGCGACCGCAACGCGACCACCGCCGAGCACGAGAACGCGCCGATCCAGCCGTTCGAGGAGGTGTTCGGCTCCACGATCCAGGACTCCGACCAGTGGCAGCGGGTCGAGGTGCGCGGCACCTTCCTGACCGACAAGCAGGTGCAGGCCCGCTACCGCAGCTTCGACGGGCGGACCGGCTGGGAGCTCGTCACCCCCCTGGAGACGACCACCGGCCAGACCGTCCTGGTCGACCGCGGTTTCGTCGAGCGTCCCGCGGGCCAGGACTTCCCCCGCGTGTTCCCCGACCCGCCGGCCGGTGAGGTGCAGCTGACCGGGTACGTCCGGCGCAACGAGCAGGGCAAGCCGAACCAGATGACGCCGACCGAGAACACGGTGCGGCTGATCAACTCCGACACGCTGTCCGAGGCGCTGGGCCTCCCGCTGGTGAACGGCTACATCGCGCTGATCGATGTGACACCGGCCCAGTCGGCCGAGCTCGAACCGGTCACTCCCCCGCCGCCCACGGAGGGCCCCCACTGGAGCTACGCGATGCAGTGGTTCGCGTTCACCGCGATCGCCGCCATCGGGCTGGTCATCCTGATCCGCAACGACATCCGCGACCGCAAGCGCGCCAACGAGCGTGCGGCGCGCTCCGGGGGCACCCCGGCCGGGCGCACCACCACCGACACACCCACGGAGGCGACCCATGGATCTCGGGCTGACTGACCAGGTCTTCGTCGTCACGGCCGCCTCGGGCGGGCTCGGCCGCGCCACCGCCGACGAACTGGTGGCCGAGGGGGCGCGCGTCGTCCTCGTGGCCCGGCGCCAGGAACCCCTCGCGGACGCCGTGGCCGCCCTGGGTGCCAACCG
>DUOQ01000291.1 GCA_012838755.1 Propionibacterium sp.
ACCAGCCCCGTCCCGGCCGCCAGGTCGAGCACGGCGCTCGCCGCGTCCAGCCCCAGCCCGGCCACCAGCCGGTCGATCGCCCCGGAGGGGTACCCCGGGCGCCCCCGCGCATAGGCGTCCGCGACATCCGCGAACCCGGATGCCGCGCGCGGATCGATGCTCACCGTGGGGCCGAAGGCCGCAGCGCGCGACGGGGTCGGGTCAGAAGACGAGGACGACGACGAGGAGTGCCAGGCACACCGCGGCGCCGATCGCGGCCCAGCGCAGGCTGGGCCCGCAGCGCTCGGCAGGGGCGGCGGGTGCCGGCTCGTCGTCGAGAAGGTGCCGGATCCGGTCGTGGGCGGCTCCCCGGGCGTCCATGATCGTTCCCCCGTGATCGTCAGGTCCGCCGCTCGTCGGCGGGCTGGTGCCCCACCTTATCCAGTCCTATGGCGCACGTCACATCACGATCGGGCCACGGTCGCGCGTCGCGGCTACCCTGGCGTCCATGGGCTGGCTCGAGGACGCGATCAGGCTGAGGACCATGCGCACCGCGACGGAGGTGGTGGGCGAGGACGCCGCGCTGCCGGGGCGGTCCGCCGAGATGCCGGTGGCGCCGGCCAACCTCGCCACGGGCAACCCGATGCGGCCGCCGTTCCCGCCGGGGCACGAGGCGATCGTGCTGGGCATGGGCTGCTTCTGGGGCGCCGAGAAGATCCTCTGGCAGCTCGACGGCGTGTGGACCACGGCGGCCGGCTACGCGGGCGGCTGGACCGCCAACCCCACCTACGAGGAGACGTGCACCGGCGCGACCGGCCACACCGAGGTGGTGCTCGTGGTGTTCGACCCCGAGGTGCTGCCCGTGGAGACGCTGCTCGCCACGTTCTTCGAGTGGCACGACCCCACCCAGGGGATGCGCCAGGGCAACGACATGGGCACCCAGTACCGTTCGGCCGTCCTCGCCACGACGCCCGAGCAGCTGGAGACCGCCCGCCGCCTGGGCGCGGCCTACCAGGATGAGCTCGCTGCGGCCGGCTTCGGGCCGCTCACCACCGAGTTCGGAATGCTCGCCGAGGTGCGCTCGGGGCGCTTCTTCTACGCCGAGGACTATCATCAGCAGTATCTGCTCAAGAACCCCGGCGGCTACGACTGCCACGTGCGCAGCGGCATCGCCTGCCCCGTCGGCTGACCCGGGCATCCTGCCGCGCCGAGGCCGCACCGGGCGTCCCGCCGCGTTTGCACAACACCAGCGCGGGGTCTAATCGCGCGATGCCTGGCTGGTGTTGTGCAAACGAGTGAGGTGGCGCCGACACGCGGGAAGGGCCCCGGCGGGAACGAATCCTGCCGGGGCCCTTGCCGAGGTGAGGTCAGATCAGAGAACGGTGATGTTCTCGGCCTGCAGGCCCTTCTGGCCCTGGACGACCTCGAAGGAGACCTGCTGGTTCTCCTCGAGCGAGCGGTAGCCCGAGCCGTTGATGGCGGAGAAGTGGGCGAAGACGTCGGCCGAGCCGTCGTCGGGGGCGATGAAGCCGAAGCCCTTGTCGGCGTTGAACCACTTCACGGTGCCGGTAGCCATACCGGGATCCTTTCGACAGTCGGCGCCCCGCTTGTCGGGGCGCCTGGTGATGCAGCAGAGAGCGTGCTGTGTTTCCCTGCGTGCCGCATCACCCTCTGGCGGAGGGGGTGGTTCTACAGAAATACAACGTACAAGTTCAACTACTGCGGATGACCCTACAGGTACCGAGGCGGCCCGTCACCCCCGCCGGGTGACGGGTGGATGAACAGGTGGTGCAGCCGCGCCCGCGGGCTCGACCACCGCCGCGCGCCGGGCCAGACTGGCGGGGTGTTCTCCGACCTCGCACGCGACCTCGACTCCCTGCTCGCCGACCTCGCCAGGGCCCGGGCAGAGCGCTCCGACCTCCTGGCGGACGTGGCCCCCACGCACCGCGACGGGGCGGTGAACCTCGTCGATTACGCGGAACTGCGGGGCCACGACCTGCGCGATCTGCAGGACCGGCTGCTCGACGCGGGCCTGTCGCCGCTCGTGGGCTGCGAGGTGGACGTGGAGGCGTCGTTGCGGTCGGCGCGGGCCGCGGTAGCCGCGCTCGGCGGGGCGGACCCGGCCCTCTATGCGCGTAGGACGGCGACGGCG
>DUOQ01000292.1 GCA_012838755.1 Propionibacterium sp.
GACGGCGGTGAGGTCGCGGCGTCCGGCGAGCAGGACCGCTGCGCCCTCGGCCTGGGTGTGCCCGAGCGGGGTGAGTGGGCTGTCGAGTTGCCCGACGACACGCCCCTGGGCGTTCGCCACGCACTGTCCGTGGCGAACGAACGTGAAGCGGGGGCTCGGTCGCACGCGTCCAACATAGACGGGTTGGGGTGCCGGTAGGGTGCGGCCCGTGGAGCGGATCCTCGTGACCGGTGGAGTCCGGTGTGGTAAGTCCCGGTGGGCCGAGCAGCACATGCTCGCGCTCGACACCCCCGTCACCTGTGTCACGCCCGGCTACCCGGCCGACGCGGACGCCGACCCCGAGTGGGCCGCGCGGGTGGAGGCGCACCGGTTGGCCCGGCCCTCGTCGTGGGCGACGGTCGAGGAGGTCGACGTGGCCGCCGCGCTCCGGGCCGAGCGGGGCCCGGTGCTGGTGGACTGCGTCGGCACGTGGCTCACGCGCCAACTGGACGCCGTGGGCTGGGACTCCCCGCGGGGCGCGGTGGTGGCCGAACTGGAGCGCCGGACCGCCGACTTGGCCGCCGCGGTGGCCGACCACCCGGGGCCGATCGTGCTGGTCACCAACGAGGTCGGCTGGGGCGTGGTGCCCGAGCACCCCTCGGGGAGGCTGTTCGCCGACCTGCTCGGCCGGGCGAACCAGGCGCTCGCCGGGGTGTGCGACGACGTGGTGCTGCTGGTCGCGGGGCGCGCGCTGCACCTCTGAGGGCGCGCGGGTCAGCGGATCGCGAGGCCCAGCAGGACGCCGAGGGCCATCAGCTCGACCAGGGCGCCGAGCACGTCGCCGGTGATACCGCCCAGCTTGCGGATCGCCAGCCCCAGCGTCGTGGACGCGAGGACCGTGCCGATCACGAGGCCCCAGGCCCAGGCGTGGCGGGGCACGTCGCCGCCGAGCTGGGTGGCGAGGACGTCGGCGAGCGCCATCCCGGCCAGCATGACGCCGAGGTGCAGGGCTGTGGTCAGCCAAGTCGGCACCGACCCGGCCACTGCGGCGCCCAGCCCTTCGGGCCGGGCCGACGGGACCGGCGTCGAGCAGGCCGCGGCGAGCGCGAGGCGTCCGGTGGCGAGGGCGAACCCGGCGAGCACCCACCCCCACGGGCGGGACACGAGGTCGCCGACGAGGACCGCCTGCAGCCCGAGCACGAGGATGAGGGCGGTGACGCCCATGGGACCGACGTCTCCCCGGCGCATGATCTCGAGTGCCCGCTCGCGCGGACGCCCCGAGCCCAGCCCGTCGGCGGTGTCGGCCAAGCCGTCGGCGTGGATCGCCTTCGTGGCCAGTTGCACGAGCGCGATGACGACGAGGCCGGACGCGAGGGGCGGGACGCCCAGCAGCGACAGCCCCCACCCGCCCGCGGCCGCGGCGAGCATGACCGGCAGCACGACCAACCAGCCGGCACCCATCGCCACGCGGGCGACCCGGAGGTCGACCCGGCTCGGGGCCGGTCCGGGGAGGGCGGTCAGCGTCCCCCAGGCGAGGCACAGGCCGTCGCCGAGGGCGCTGGTGCGGGCGCCGTCGCTCACAGGTCGGCCAGCAGGGTGACCTCGCGCAGGGCGGCCACGGCGGCCTTCAGGACGCCCACGGCCAGGACGGCGCCGGAGCCCTCGCCCAGGCGCATCTGCAGGTCGAGGATCGGCGTCAGCCCGAGGTGGGCCTGCGCCAGCTCGCAGCCCGGCTCGGTGGAGCGGTGGCCGGCCACCATCCAGGACCGGGCTCCGGGGTGCACCTCGTCGACGAGGAGGGCCTCGACGCTCGCGATCAGGCCATCGACCAGCACCGGGACGCCGCGGCGAACGGCGCCACTCATGAAGCCCGCGGCGGCGGCGATGTCGGCCGAGCCCAGGGCGGCGAGCCGCTGGTGGGGGTCGGAGGCACGGTCCCCGACCCGGTCGAGCGCGGCGTCGATGACGGCGATCTTGCCGGCCAGCGCCTCGTCGTCGATGCCGGTGCCGCGGCCGGCGACGTCGGCGCCGCGCAGGTCGAGGCTGGCGGCGAGCAACGCCGCGGACGGGGTGGTGTTTCCGATGCCGAGGTCGCCGGCGATGAGCAGTTGGGCGCCCTCGGCGATGGCCTCGGCGGCGATCGTGTCGCCGGCCTCGAGGGCGGCGTTGAGCTCCTCCTGCGTCAGGGCGTCCTCGAGGTGGATCGGGCGCGCCGGGCCCACGCGGAAGCGCTGCACCTCGTCGGGCACGCCCTCGAGGACGCGCACGCCCAGGTCGTAGACGCTGACCGAGGCGCCCACGGCGCGGGCGAGCGCGTTGACCCCGGCCCCGCCGGCCAGGATGCCCTGCACCATCGCTGGGGTGACCTCGGCGGGATAGGCCGAGACGCCGGCCGCCGCGACCCCGTGGTCGCCGGCGAACACGACGACACGCACGTCGTCCAGCGGAGCGGGCGGGCACTGGCCCTGGCAGGCGGCGACCCAGGCCGCCAAGTGCTCGAGGCGTCCGAGCGCCCCGACGGGCTTGGCCTGCGCATCGCTCAGGGCCAGGGCGGCAGAACGGATGGACGGGTCGGGAGGGGCGATGGCTGTCACGCGCGTCATCCTTGCACGAGCGCCAAGTGGGAGGATGTCCCGCATGACCCTGTGGCTCCCGCGCGGCTTCGATGCCGAGACGGAGACCGAGGTGCGCCGTTCCCGGTTCCTCACGCGGCTGGCTCGGGTCGACGACGAGGAGGCCGCTCGGGCCGTGGTCGCTTCGGTGCGCTCGACGTACCCCGACGCGCGCCACCACTGCCTGGCGTTCATCGTGGACGTGCCCGACGCGCAGCCGGTCGAGCGGTCGTCCGACGACGGCGAGCCCGCCGGGACGGCCGGCATGCCCATGCTCGAGGTGCTGCGCGGGTCGGGGGTGTCGAACGTGGTCGCCGTCGTCACGCGCTATTTCGGCGGCGTACTGCTCGGCACCGGCGGGCTGGTGCGCGCCTACTCCGATGCGGTGTCCACCGCACTGGCCGGGACGCCGCGGGTGCGGCCGGTGGTGCGGCAGCTCGTCGGGCTGGAGGTCACGGCGTCCGAGGCGGGCCGGGTGCAGGGCGCGCTGATGAACCGCGGGGTCGACGTCGTGGACGCCGACTGGGGCGCGTCGGTGCTGCTGACGCTGGCCCTCGACGACCCGGACGCCGCCCTGCCGCTGGTGCGCGAGGTCGCGCAGGCGGACGTCGACCTGGTCTCCCTGGGTGAGCAGGTGGCCGAAGTCCCGCTCTGAGGCAGCCGTGCATCAGGGCGGGAGCGCCCGAGTGCGCGGTCAGCGGGCGGGGTGCCGGGCGGCGAGCCGGGGCGGTCGGTAGGGGGAGGTGTTGTCCGGGTGTTGTCCGGGGCGGTGGGGCTCTGGGAATTGTCAGTACGTGCTATTAGCGTGCTGTGCATGGAAGACCACCCCCAGGTCGAGGCCACCTTGGCGTCCCTCGCGACGGTCGAGGCGCTGCTGATCGGGCTCGACCACGCCGAGCGCCGGCTTGCCACCGCGGCCGACCGGCTGGCGGTCGTGGACGCGTGCCTCCGGGTCGCGTCGCTGGCCGAGAACCTGCTGGTGGAGGTCGTGGGCGAGGCCGAGCGGGCGGATGCGGCCAAAGTGGCCGTCGGGTGCGGGCTGCGGGCGTGGCTCGCCGACCGGCACCGGCTGAACCCGCGGCATGCGGGGGCTCTGATCAAGCGGGCCGAGGCGTTGGAGGGGCTGGCCGTCGTCCGAGCCGCCGCGTTGTCGGGCGAGGTCGCGCCGGCCCAGGCGGCCGCGATCGCGAGCGTGCTGCAGGAGCTGCCCGCGGAACTCGACGGCGCGCAGCGGGAGAGGGCCGAGGAAGCGCTGGTCGGGTACGCGGCCGAGTTCGACCCGAAGGGGCTGGCCCACCTGTCGCAGCACCTGCTCGAAGTGGTGGCTCCCGACAAGGCCGATGAGCTGGAGGAAGCCCGCTTGGCGGCCCAGGAGAAGCGGGTGCACCGCGACCGCCGGCTGGTCTTCACCCGCGACGGCCTGGGCGGGGTGCGGATCCACGGCTACCTGCCGGTGGGCGAGGCGGAGTTCCTGGTCACGCAGGTGGACGCCCGGGTCAACGCCCTCTTGGCTGCCCAGCGGGAAGCGCCCGACCGCACCGATGCGTTGGTTCCCGTGCGCACCGCTGCCCAGTTGAGGGCCGACGCACTGCTCGAGCTGGGCTGGTTCGCCGCCTCGCACGCGTGGGCCCCTGGCAGCGACGGCGACCGTCCTCGCGTGCTGGTGCTGCTGCGGTACGACCACCTGCGTTCCGTGGCTGAGCAGCACGGCCTCCTGGTCTCCGGCGATGACATCGCGCCCGGCGACCTGCGGCGGATGCTGGTCGAGGCCGACCTCCTGCCCGCGGTGCTGGGCGGGGAGTCCGAGATCCTCGACCTGGGCCGGGCGAAGCGCTACGCCGACCCGATCCAGCGGGTCGCCCTGGCCGCCCGCGACGGTGGGTGCGTGTTCCCGGGGTGCGACATGTCACCGGGCTGGTGCCACTCCCACCACACGACCGGGTGGCGCGACGGCGGGGAGACGAACCTCGCCGAACTGGCGCTCTACTGCCGCCACCACCACCCGATCGTCGAGCCGCGGCGCGGCGACCCCCCGTGGCGGTGGCGGCACCAGATGGGTGCCGACGGGGTGCCCGAGGTGGTCCCGCCGCGGCACGTCGATTCGAGCCGGACGCCCCGGCGTCACCAGCGGTTCCGCAACCCGAGGCTGCGGCAGTGAGGAGGTCAGCCCTCGTCGCCGGCGTCGGTGCCCGTGGCCCCTTCGTAGAGCCCGAGCTCATTGCCGTCCAGGTCGAGGAAGGCGGCGAACCAGCTGGTGTCGTCGATCGGCGTCTTCGGCATGGCGACCGTGCCGCCGTTGGCCTCGACGCGGGTGAGCACCTCGTCGATCGAGTCGACCTCGACGTAGGACCGGGGCGTGGTGAAGCCATCGCCGCGTGGTGCCAGGCCACCGCCGCTGATCTGGTTGGGGGCCTGCCACATGGGGAACCCCTCGAAGCCGGGGATCTCGGCGATGTTCCAGCCGAAGAGGTCGGAGTAGAACTCCTGCGCCTTCCCGAAGTCACTCACGGGAATGTCGATGTGGGTGATGTCACCGTGTGCCATGGTCGACGGTAACCCGGGCGGGGGTCGCTGGGAAGGGGGAGGGTGGCGAACAGCGGGTGAACGGTCAGTGCCCCAGGACGGGGCCGCCCTCGTCGTCGTCCTCCTCGGGGGGCCGGCGCAGGAAGAACCCGGCGACGACGGCCGCGGTCCAGACCGCTCCCGCGCCGAGGAACGCCCAGTGCGCGCCCTCGAGCATCGAGCGGTCCGGTCCGGCACCCGCGGCCGCGGCCGCCTCGGCCTGCATGGCGAACACGGTGACGAACAGCGCTGTGCCGGCCGCGCCGGCGACCTGCTGGATCGTGCCGATGAGGGCCGATCCGTGTGAGTACAGCCGCTTCGGCAGCGACCCGAGGGCGACGGTGAACAGGGGGGTGAAGATGAACGCGAACGAGGTGCTCATCATCATGTGGCCGATCATGACCAGCCACCACGGGGTCGTCGGCGTCAGGAACGAGAACGCGACGAACACCCCGAGCACGACGAAGCTGGCCGGCACCACGAGGGGCCGCGGCCCGAGCCGGTCGTAGAGGCGTCCTACCAGCGGGCCCATCACGCCCATGGCCACACCGCCGGGCAGCATCATCAGGCCCACCTGGATGGGCTCCAGCTCGTACACCCGCTGCAGCATCAGGGGCAGCATGATGATCGTGCCGAACAGGGCCATCATGCCCAGGGCCATCATCATCAGGGCCACGGTGAAGGTGCCGAAGGTGAAGGTGCGCAGGTCGAGGAAGGCCCGCTCCTGCGCCTGCAGCACGAACTGCCGTGCCGCGAACCCGATCAGGCCGGCGATGCCGAGGCCGAGGGCCAGCATGGGCTCCCAGAAGGGCACGGTCGTGTCGCCGATCAGCGACAGGCCGTAGATGAGGGGCCCGAAGGCGAGCACGGTCAACGGGATCGACCAGCCGTCCAGCGGGACCGGTCGCGGCTCGCCGGCGTTGCGCAGCCTGAGCCGCCCCAGCGCGAGGATCGTGAGCGCGACCGGCAGGACGAACGCGAAGATGTAGCGCCACGAGCCGAGCTGCAGCAGCAGGCCCGACAGGGTCGGACCGGTGGCCGGCGCGACCGCGATCACCATCGAGATGTTGCCCATCATCTGGCCGCGGCCGTGCGGGGGCACCAGGTGCATGATCGTGGTCATCAGCAGCGGCATCATCACCGCGGTGCCCGACGCTTGGACGACCCGTCCCACCAGCAGCATCGGGAAGGTCGGGGCGACCATGGCGAGCGCGGTTCCCGCGCTGAACAGGGCCATGGCCAGGGTGAACACGGTGCGCGTGTGCAGCCGCTCGAGCAGCCAGCCCGTGATGGGGATGACGATCGCCATCGTCAGCATGAAGGCGGTGGTCAGCCACTGCGCGGCGCGCTCGGTGACCCCGAAGTCGCCCATGATCGACGCCAGCGCGACGTTCATCGTGGTCTCGTTGAGGATCACCACGAAGGCGGCCACGAGCAGGATCATGATGATCGAGCGGTTGCCCGTCGGCGCCGGGCTGGACGCCTCGGGCGCGGGTTTCGCGGGTGCGGTCATGGTTTCTCCTGCGCGGTCGTGCGGGCACCGTGGATCAACGCTGACCGGTGAAGATGAGGGTGGCCCCAGCGTACGTCCCGGCCCGACGCGCCCCCAAATCAAACGCCGTGGCCCCGACGCGGCGTCTGGGCCGCGGCCCACGAGGTGTCGGAACGCGCCGCTGGCCTTGGCGGCATGGAGTTCACCCCCGACGTGACCGAGTTCCTCCGCAGCTTCTGCGTCGTGTCCGCGGTGGGGATGGCTGCGGGGTCACCCCGCGGGGTCCAGCCAGCGGCCGCGGTCTTGCCGAGGTGGAGCCCTGCCCCCCGGATCAGACCGCCAGCCACACCGTCGCGTCCGAGGGCAGCTTCGCGTCGGCCAGGTCCGCCGAGGCCAGCAGGACCTCGCCGGCGGGCAGGGTGACCGGGTCGGCGCCGAAGTTGACCACCACGAGGGTCCCGTCCCCGCGGGTGAACGCGAGCACGTCCCCGCCGTCGAGCGGGTGGAACGCCAACGCATCGGTCCGGAAGTCGCCCCGCTCGCGGCGCAGCCGCAGGGCCGTCCGGTAGAGGGTGAGCATCGAGGTGGCGTCGGCGGCCTGCGCCTCGGCCGTCAGCCCCGCCCAGTGCGCGGGCATGGGCAGCCACGGCTCGGCGTCCACCCCGAAACCGAAGGGGGACGCCGCACCCGACCACGGCAGCGGCACGCGGCAGCCGTCGCGGCCCCGGACCCGGTGCCCGGAGCGCTCCCACGCGGGGTCCTGCAGGAGGTGCTCGGGGATGTCCTCGACCTCCTCCAGTCCCAACTCCTCGCCCTGGTAGATGTACGCCGACCCCGGCAGGGCGAGCTCGAGCAGGGCGGCGGCCCGGGCGCGGCGGCGTCCGATGGCGAGGTCGGTGGGCATCGCGATCAGCTGGGCGCCCAGCTCGATCGGGTCCCCGGCCGACTCCAGCGGCTCGGCCACGCTGTAGTCCCGGCCGGTGGTCGGCTTGCCGTACCGCGTCGCGACCCGCACGTTGTCGTGGTTGCCCAGCACCCAGGTCGTGGGCGCCCCCACCGACTCGTGCGCGGGGATCGTCTTGTCGATGACGGCGCGCTGCGAGGCCGCCGACCACTCCGAGATGAGCGCGTCGAAGTTGAACGTGGTGTGCAACCGGTCGGGGCGCACGTACTCCACCAGCCGTTCGATGGGGTCGAGGTACGCCTCGGCGACGAAGATGCGGCCGCCCAGCTCGGTGTCGGCGTACGCGTCGGCCACCGCCCGCCAGCGCCGCTGGATCTCGTCGACGCCGGGGTGGTCCCAGTGCGGCGCGCCCGGCTCCTTGTCGTTGCTGCCGAAGCCGGTGTGCGGGTTCACCACGTGGTCGGGCAGGTCGGGGTGCTTGGCCATCGAGTCGGCCACGTCGACGCGGAACCCGTCGATGCCGCGGTCGAACCAGAACCGCAGGACGTCGTCGAACATGGCCGGGACCTCGGGGTTCGCCCAGTTCCAGTCGGGCTGGCTGATGTCGAACAGGTGCAGGTACCACTGCCCGGGTGTGCCGTCGGGGTCGGTGGTGCGCGTCCACGCGGGTCCGCCGAAGATCGAGCCCCAGTTGTTGGGCGGCAGTTCCCCGTGCTCCCCGCGGCCGTCGCGGAAGAGGTACCGGTCGCGCTCCGGCGACCCGGGCGGCGCGGCCAGCGCGGCCTTGAACCACGGGTGCTCCCACGAGGAGTGGTTGGGCACGAGGTCGATGATCACCCGGATCCCCAGTTCGTGGGCGCGCGCGATGAAGGCATCGGCGTCCGCGAGCGTCCCGAAGTCGGGGGAGATGTCGCGGTGGTCGGCGACGTCGTAGCCCCCGTCGAGCAGCGGTGAGGGGTACCACGGGCTCACCCAGACCGCGTCCACGCCGAGGTCGGCGAGGTACGGGAGCTTCTCGGTGATGCCGCGCACGTCGCCCGTGCCGTCGTTGTCGGCGTCGGCGAACGAGCGCGGGTACACCTGGTACACCACGGCGTGGCGCCACCAGTCGGGGTCGAGGAAGTGCGGATTGGTCATGAGCCACCAGCCAACCCGTCGCGGGGCGGCCGGGTCAAGCGGGTGCCGCCGATTTTCTCTGCAACAGAGAAAAACAGACATCACCCCGACCGGATCGCCGCCCGCAGGTCGTCGAGGGGGGCCTTCGGCGTCCGGTCCGGCCAGGCCAGGCCGTTCTGCTCCTGGAGGCAGTCGGTGAGCTGGGTCCAGCAGAAACCGGCGAGCCCGGACGCCGGCCCGACCTGCGCGACCAGGGCCCGGACGCGCTCGACCAGGGCGTCGGCGTCCGCCACCTCGCCGTACCCCCACGAGTTCTCGCCCTCGCGGAGGGTGACCCCGCCGAACTCGCTGAGCACCACCGGGGCACCCGGGTCCGCACTGTCGACCAGGAGCACCTTGCCGCCGGGCCGGACGCCGGCCAGCGTGGCCGCCACCGCGTCCGCCGACCCGTAGCGTGACGCCAGCACCTCGGTGTCGTGGGTGTAGTCGTGCACGCCCACCAGGTCGCCGGCGACGTTCTCCCACCCGTCGTTGCCGATCGCGGGGCGCGACGGGTCGAGTGCCTTCGCCAGCCAGTAAGCCGCGCGCACCGCCGCCTGCTGCCCGGGCTCGTCGGCCACACGGAACACGCCCCAGCTCTCGTTGTACGGCACCCACGCGACGACGCTGGGGTGGTTGTGGTCGCGGGCGACCAGCTCGGTCAGCGTCCGGGTGAGCAGCGCCGTCGACCGTGGCGTGTGCAGGTAGGCGGCGGGCACGTCGGCCCACACCATGAGCCCCACCTCGTCGCAGGCTCGCAGGAAGCGCGGGTCGGCGCTGACCTGATGGATGCGCAGCCCGTTGAAGCCCAGTCCCTTGACCAGCTCGGCCTCCGCGCGCAGCGCCTCGAGCGAGGGGGCGGTGAAGTGTGTTCCGGGCCAGTACGCCTGCTCGAGCACGAGCCGCGAGAACACGGCGAGCCCGTTGAGTTCCACCGCTCCGTCCCGCACGTCGATCGTCCGCAGGCCCGTGTAGCCGGCGACCTCGTCGAGCACCTCGTCGCCGCGCAGCAGCCGCAGCCGGAGGTCGACCAGCGTCGGGAGGTCGGGCGTCCAGTAGAGAAAGGGGGTGTCGGCGTGGGCGGCCCGACCCAGCCTGGTCTCGAGGTCGACGGCGGACGCCGAGGCCGTGCCGGTGACGGTGCCCAGCGGGTGCCCGTCGACCGCGAAGGACGCCTCGACGACCAGGTCGTCGTCCTCGTCCCACCCCACCAGCCGGATCGCGCCCTGAAGGCGGCCGAAGGTGTCCAGGGTCGTCCACGCGGCCGAGTCCAGCCGCACCGCGGGGACGACTTCGAGCCACACCGAGCGCCAGATCCCCGAGGAGCGCCCGTACCAGATCACGTGCGGCAGGTCGTGCCAGTCCTGCTTGCCGCGGGGCTGTTCGAGGTCGCGGGCCAGGTCGGTCGCGGCGACCACGAGTTCGTGGTCGGGCCCATCGCCGAGCGCGTCGGTGATGTCGAGCGTGAACGGGGTGTAGCCGCCCTCGTGGCCACCGACGTACTGCCCGTCCACCCACACGCGGGCGCTGTGGTCGACGCCCTCGCAGTGCAGCAGGACGCGCTCGCCCTCCGCGGGCTCGACGGTGGTGGCGTCCAGAGTGAAGGATCGCCGGTAGCGCGGGTGGTCGCACCGCTCCAGCCCCAGGCCGGACGTCGCGCACTCGGGCGGGAACGGCACCTCGATGGCGCGATCAAGGACCCAGTCGCCGGGGGAGTCGCCCGGGGCGCCCTCGCCGAACTCCCACGGGCCGTCCAGCGACGCCCAGCGCGAGCGTGCGAACGTCGGGCGGGGGTGGTCGGGTGCGGGCCGGGTCGGGGCGTCGACCATGGCAACCTCCCTCAGGGATGGAGTTCGGGCTCCATGGTGTCACGCGGGACCCCCGAACGGGGGCCGATGGTGGTGAGCACCACGGCGGCCAGCAGGAGCCCGGCACCCAGGGCGGCCACCGGGGTCAGCCACTCGCGGAAGACGATGGCCGCCAGCGTGGTGGCGGTGAGGGGTTCGAGCAGGGCGACGAGCGAGCCGGTGGTGCCCGACTGGGTGCGCAGCCCGCGCAGGTAGGACAGGTACGCGACCGCCGACGGGACGAGTCCCAGCGCGACGACCCACACCAGCGCCAGCGGCGTCACGGCGAACCCGATCGGCCCGAACAGGCTCGCCACGGCGAGGATGACCAGCCCTCCGCCGACGAAGGCGAGCCCGGTGCCGGTGGCGTCGTCGAAGCCGGGGTCGGGGTTGGCGCCGAGCAGGCTGATGGCCGCGAACGAGGCCCCGGCGACCAACGACAGGCCCGCACCGATGAGGGCGTCGCCCAACGCGATCCCCTCCGGCGGCGAGCCCGCCAGCAGGACGAGCCCGACCAGGGCGGCGGCCAACGCGAGCGCGAGGCGTCCGGTCAGGCGGACCCGACCCGTCAGGGCCTCCACCGCCAGCACCATGACCGGGGTGGACCCGATGGTGACGAGCGTGGTCACGGCGATGCCCACGTAGCCGATCGAGGAGAAGAAGGTCACCTGGTACAGCCCCGAGGCGAGGCCGAGCGCCGCGACGCGGCGCCACGCCGACGCCGTCGTCGGCAGCCGGAGGCGACCGGTGAGCAGCACGAAGCCGAGGATCAGCATCCCGCCCACGAGGATGCGGTAACCGCCCGCCGGCAGCAGGGACAACCCGGATTCGGCGCGCAGCAGGACGCCGAGCGTGCCGGAGGTGCCCCAGGTCACGCCGGCCAGGACGAGCCAGCCGAGGCCGGTCCGGGGATGCGTCACGCCCGGCATCCTCGCACGAGGACGCCGGGCGTGAGGGCAGGGGTTACTGCTGCGAGATCTCCTCGACGACCTCGCCGGTGGTGCCCTCGTCGAGGACACGCGCGACGTCGGCCTGGGCGACCATGCCGACGACCTTGCCGCCGTCGACGACGGGGAGGCGGCGCACCTGGTGCTCCGACATCAGCTGGGCCACCTCGGAGGCGGCGGCGGACGCCTCGACCGTCACCACGTTCTTGCTGGCGATGTCGGACACCGCGGTCTCCTTGGGGTCCAGCCCCTTGGCCACGGCCTTGAGCACGATGTCGCGGTCGGTGACGACACCGACGAGCGTGTCGCCGTCGACGATCGGCATCGAGCCGACGTCGTACTTGCTGAGCATGCGGGCCGCGGTCGCGATCGACTCGTCGGGGGCCAGGCACTCCGCCGGCGAGGTCATCAGGTCCTTCGCGGTCTTCATTGTGTTCCTCCCGTTGTATCGGTCCTTGTCAATCAACACTTGCACAGGTGGGGTCCCGATGAAACCCCTTCAGGGGTGAGCCGGGGGCGGGTACCTTGAGGCCATGACGGACATCTCCAGCACTGCCTCGGTCGCCACCGGGAAGCCCGCCCGCTACGGCAAGCAGCTCGCCTCGCACCTCGGCCGCAAGGTCGCCTCCGAGTGGGACCCCGAGGTCGAGCAGGGGTGGATCGACTTCCCCAACGGCGGCCGGGCGACGCTGGCCGCCGGCGACGGCGTCCTGCTCATCGCCCTCGTGGCGCCGGACGCCGAGGCCCGCGACCGCCTCGAGGAGGTCGTGGGGCGCCACCTCGTGCGCTTCGGCGCCCAGGACGAACTCGTGTGCACGTGGCAGCGCACCGATGGGACCCAGGGGACCGAGCACCGCAACACGGAGGACTGAGCCGTGGCCCTGAAGTGGTACACGGTCGTGGTCGACTGCCACGACCCGCAGGCGCAGGCGCACTGGTGGGCCGAGGCGCTCGACTGGCAGGTCGTGTACGACACCCCCGAGGAGGCGGTGGCGATCCCGCAGGGTCTGTCCGAGGAGCCCGAAGCCGACCTCGCCGCGTGGATGGCCCGCGGCCAAGGCCTGGTGTTCGTGCCCGTGCCCGAGGGCAAGACCGTCAAGAACCGGCTGCACATCGACCTCGCGCCACACACCTCCCAGGACCGGGACGCCGAGATCGGACGCCTGCTCGGGCTCGGGGCGTCCCGGGTCGACGTCGGGCAGGCCGACGACGTCTCCTGGACGGTGCTGGCCGACCCCGAGGGCAACGAGTTCTGCGTGCTCAGCGCGCGCGACCGCTGAGGGTCGCCTGCTCCCACCCCTTGGGTAATCGCCCCCGACTTGTGATGATGGGGCATGAACGATTCCATCACTGCCGAGCAGTTCACGGCCCAGGAAGGGCTGCGTGACTGGCGTGTGGCCGACGACGTGGCCAGCGCACGCTTCCACACCGGGTCGTTCGCGACCGGTGTCGAACTGGTCGTCGCGATCGGTCGCGACGCCGATGCCGCCGACCACCACCCCGACGTCGACCTGCGCTACGACCACGTGGACGTTGCCCTCACCTCCCACGACGTGGGTGGGCTGAGCAAGCGTGACGTCCAGCTGGCCCGGGCCATCTCGCGTGCCGCGCGCACGCTGGGGGCCAAGGGCGATCCCGACCACGAGGAGGATGAGTCCTGATGAGGACAGAGAAGGACAGCATGGGCACCATCGAGGTGCCCGACGACGCCTACTGGGGCGCGCAGACGCAGCGCTCGATCGGCAACTTCGACATCGGACGCGACACGTTCGTCTGGGGCCGTGCCATGGTGCGGGCCCTCGGTGTGTTGAAGAAGGCCGCGGCGCAGGCCAACGGCGAGCTGGGCGAGTTGCCCGGCGACGTCGCCGACCTGGTCGTGAAGGCGGCCGACGAGGTGATCGCCGGCGAGCTCGACGAGCACTTCCCGCTGGTGGTGTTCCAGACCGGGTCGGGCACCCAGTCGAATATGAACGTCAACGAGGTCGTCAGCAACCGGGCCATCGAGCTGGCCGGCGGCGAGCGCGGCTCCAAGGACCCGGTGCACCCCAACGACCACGTCAACCGCGGCCAGTCGAGCAACGACACGTTCCCGACGGCCATGCACATCGCCGTGGTGTCCGAGCTCAACGGACGGCTCTACGCCCCGGTCGAGGCGCTGCGCGACACCCTGGCCGGCAAGGCGTCCGAGTTCGAGGACGTCGTCATGGTCGGCCGCACCCACCTGCAGGACGCCACCCCGGTGACGCTCGGCCAAGTGATCGGCGGGTGGGTCGCCCAGCTCGACTTCGCGCTCGAGGGCATCAGGGCGGCGGACGCCCGGGCCCGGGACCTGGCCATCGGCGGCACCGCCGTGGGCACCGGCCTCAACGCCCACCCCGACTTCGGGCGCCTCACCGCCGAGAAGATCTCGGCCGAGACGGGGCTGGAGTTCCGGCAGGCCGAGAACCTGTTCGCCTCTCTGTCGGCGCACGACTCGCTGGTCGAGGTGTCGGCGTCGCTGCGCACCCTGGCCGGCGCGCTGATGAAGATCGCCAACGACGTGCGATGGTACGCGTCGGGGCCGCGCAACGGCATCGGTGAGCTGAAGATCCCCGAGAACGAACCGGGCAGCTCGATCATGCCCGGGAAGGTGAACCCGACCCAGTCGGAGGCCGTGACGATGGTGGTGGCACGCGTGTTCGGCAACGACGC
>DUOQ01000293.1 GCA_012838755.1 Propionibacterium sp.
CCGGGCTACCCTCGGTCGAACGCTCCTCGTCGAGTTCGCGGTGCGAGGCCTTCAGGTAACCGGTGGTGATGAGCTGCCGCTTGCCGTTGGGCGCGGCGTCCCACAACCGCAGGATGAAGTTGGTGTCCTCGGCGTCGATCTCGACGTAGATGTGTGCCGCGCCGGTGCCCATCATCTCGACCTTCTCGGTGAACGGCGCGGTCTCCCAGCGCAGGATCTCCACCTGGTCGGTCACGGTCAGCGGGGCCTGGAAGAAACCGTCGGGGGCGGCGTGCTCGGGCCCCAACAGCTCGGGCTCCGCCGACAGCTTGCGGCGCGGGCGCAGGAACAGCGGGCGGTGCCCGGCGGGCTTGGGCGGCCACTGGTCGCCGGTCACGTACTCGCGCGACCCCTCGACGAAGACGGTCACCGCCGGTTCGGTGTCGACGCCGTTGTCGATGCCCTTGAGGTACTTGTCGTACCAGCGGAACATCTTGTCGTGCTCCTCGATGAACGGGCGGCTCTGCATCGGCGGGTACGGGCCCAGGTCGAGCTTCTTCGGCCCCTTCACGGAGTTGAAGACCTCGATGGTGCCGTCCAGCGTCCAGCCGCGCCCGTGGTCGAGCTGCAGCCACACCGGGATGTCGATGTTGGACGCCAGCTCGTTCGGGTTGCGCTCGGTGTACCACTCGGAGTCGAGCTCGTTGGTGATGATGTCGAACCACGCCTCGTGGTTGGTCGGGTAGTGCAGCACGTGCACCAGGTTCGGCCACCCCTGGACGTCGGGGTCCTCCAGCCGCTTCGCCACGCGCTCGGCGACCTCCTCGGGGCTGTACGCCTCGAGCATCCGCGACTTGACGCGGTCGGTGAACGCCCAGCCCGAGTCGCCACCGCGTCCCTCGCGGGCCGCCCGCGGCATCAGCCACATGATGCCGCCGTGGTAGGTCGTCTCGTAGAAGTCGTAGTGGCCGCCCGATACGAAGATCGCCTTGAGGGCCGGTGGGCGCTCGGCCGCGGCCAGCACCTGCATCGACCCGAAGTAGCTGATGCCGATCATGCCGACGTTGCCGTCGCACCACGGCTGCTCGGCGACCCACTCGATGAAGTCGTAGGAGTCCTGCCCCAGCGACACTCCCCCGGCGTTGTAGTTGCCGATGTGCTCGCCGTCGGAGTGCCCCGTGCCGCGCAGGTCACCGATCACGTGGACGTAGTCCTCGGCCACGACACGGGCGATGTCGCCGGCCTCGATGCAGCCGTCCCACATGGGGCTCGGACGCCGCTGCGGCGGCATGGTCAGCGCCATCGCCTGCAGCTCCTTGCCGTAGGGGCTCAGCGCCACCAGCGCGGGGCGGGGCTTGTCGTCGGTGCCCTCGTAGGCGTCGGCCGCGAGCTCGACACCGTCACGCATCGGGACCCGCAGGTCCTTCCGGATCCGGATCGTCTGTCCGCCCGCGTCCCAGGTGCGTGTCTCAGCCATCGTTGCTCCTTGTCAGGTGTCCGTGCAGGGTCGTGAAGAACGACCACGGTTCGTGCGAGGGATCGGCGGTGTACCCCAGGTCGGCGGCGACCGCCTCGAACGGGGAGTACACCGAGTCGGTGTCCCGGACGCCCTCGCCCGCATGGCGCTCCCACGCGGCGGCGACCCGGTCGGCGACCTCGATGCTCACCGCCAGCGCGCGCTCGGCCTCGGCACCCTCGACGACCACGCCGGGCGCGACGCCGTCGGTCCAGCGGTAGGGGTGGCCCAGGAGGAGCCGCTGCGGGCGAACCTCGTCGCGCAGGTACGCCAGGCTCGCCCGGTAGTCGACCGGGTCGTCGTACCCGGGGATGCCGGACGCCGCGCCGTTCAACATGACCGCGTCGCCGGCGAACACGTCGCCCTGGCCG
>DUOQ01000294.1 GCA_012838755.1 Propionibacterium sp.
CCCCTGATCCCGCCCGCTGGCGGTGTCCGACGTCGAGCCTCTTGACCGGTGCACGGCCAGGGATTGACATCGGAATACATCGACGCTGCACACACCCCATCGCAGAGCCGTCTGTGCCAGGTGTGAGACCTCGCCACACCTTGCCGGTTCGCGAACGGATGGCAGGGGCGACACGTGCGAGCGGGTGGAGGAGGGCCGACCCTTGACAACCTGGAACAACGAAGTCCCACCGAAGGAGCCGACCGACCCGGCGCTGCATCGGCCACCCGGTCACCCGAGGGAAGGGCGCGGAACGTTCGCATCGGTGAGCCGCAAATACGTACGGTGGCTGGCGGTCGCCGACCTCATCCTGGGCCTGGGGGCGTTCGGGCTCGCGGCGCTCGTCGACGCCGTCACGTTGCCCGGCGACATGGTGCCCGCGCGCCTGGCCGCCCTCGCGGCCGTGCTCTGGCCCGTCCTGATCGGTGCTGCCGGGGGCTATCGGCGCCGACGGATCGGGGTGGGAGCCAGTGAGTTGCGCGCGGTGCTGCGAGCCGGGCCCGTCCTTGTGGTCCTCGGCGCCTACCCGGCAGCCGTGCTCAGGGAGGTCAGCCTGTTGACCATCACCGCGCTGACCGTCCCGCTGTGCGTCGTCCTGTCCCTCCTGGCGCGATTCCTGGCGCGCCGCGGCCTGCACCGGTGGCAGGCGCGTGGGATTGCGTCGCGCCGGACGCTGGCCGTGGGTCCGGTGGACGCGGTGATCGCGCTCGAGGGGGCGATCGCCCGCGAGCCCTACTGCGGGATGGAGATCGTGGCGGCGTGCGTCCCGTCCGGGCAGGACGCCGCGGGTGTGGCTGTCCCCGTCCTCGGCGGCCTGGAACGGGTGCGTGAACTGGTGGAGGTGGCCGGATTCGACGCGGTGGCCGTGACGGGTGGGGAGTGCCTGCGGGAGGACTACCTGCGGCACCTGGCCTGGTCCCTCGAGGGTCTCGACGTCGAGCTGCTGGTCGCCCCCGGGCTCGCCGAGGTGGTCCGGCCCCGCCTGGACATTCGGCCGTTGGTGGGGATGCCCCTGCTCGAGGTGGAGCAGCCCCGGTTCTCCGGGTGGCGGCACGGCGTGAAGCGGACGTTGGACCTGATCCTGACGTCCTTGGCGCTCATCGCCCTCGCGCCGCTGCTGATCGGGGTGGCCGTGGCCATCAAGCTGCAGGACGGCGGCCCGGTGTTCTTCCGCCAGAGCCGGGTCGGCCGCAACGGCCAGCCGTTCGAGATGTTGAAGTTCCGGTCGATGGTGGTGGATGCGGAGGCGCGCAAGGCAGCGCTGATGGCACGCAACGAGGGCCACGGTGGCCTGTTCAAGCTGCGTGACGACCCACGGGTGACACCCTTGGGACACTTCATCCGCGACTACTCGATCGATGAGCTGCCGCAGTTGTTCAACGTGCTCGGTGGGTCGATGTCGTTGGTGGGGCCGCGTCCGCACCTCGCCCATGAGGTCGCCCAGATGCCGGCGGACGCGGCCCGGCGCGCGTTGGTCCCCCCGGGGCTGACCGGGTTGTGGCAGATCAGCGGGCGGTCGGACCTGCCCGGCGGTGAGGGTGTCAGGTTGGACCTGCGGTACGTGGAGAACTGGTCGATCACCCTGGACCTGTTCATCATCTGGAAGACGTTCCGCGCCGTCGTGACCAAGGCCGGAGCCCGCTGACGGGCTGATCCGTGGCGGGAGGTCCCCCCGGGAGAGCGTCAACGGATCAGCCCCGGGTGGCGATCGCCACGGCGGTCGCGTGCTGACGACTGTGTGACAGCGACACCTCCACGACGGTGATCGACTGCGTCGCTGCCCAATCGGCCACCTGACCGGTGAGGCGGACCAGGGGCGCACCCAACGCATCGTGGAGGACCTCGATGTCGCGCCAGGGCACCGGCCCGGTCCACTGCCAGCGGAGGGCCTTGGCCACGGCCTCCTTGGCGGCGAGGCGGGCGGCGTAGTGCGCGGCGGGGCTGGCCTTGCCGGAGCAGTAGGCGCGTTCCGCATCGGTGAACCAGCGCGCCAGGAACGCGTCGTGGCCCCCCTCGATGAGGCGTTGGATGCGCTCGATCTCGACGATGTCGGTTCCCGGCAGCAGAACCATCTCAGCCGACCGGTTCGGCGCGGCCCAGCAGCCCGAGGAAACGGGAGGCGACGGCCAGGGAACCGGTCGCGTTCAGGTGGCCGGGATCCTTCGCGTTCGCGGGGGCCAGGGCCAAGTGTTGTCGACCGGCGTGCGGCACCGTGGTCAGCGACCCGTCGGGCGCGGTCGCCTCGATGAGGGCGAGGTCGAGCAGCAGGCCGTCGCCGTACTCCGCGCGCATCAACGCGTTGTACCGCTCGCGGGCCGCATTGTCGTTCGGCCGCCTGATCAGTTCCTTGACCCGCCACTTCAGGTCGGTCGGCTCTGTCCTGACGGGGGTGGTCACGTGGAGGAAGGTCACCTCCGGGTACTCGGCCCCGAGTGCCGCCAAGGTGGCGCGGTAGCGCTCGAAGAGGGCCGGGACGTCGGTGTTGTCGGTGACGTCCTCGTAGCAGAACTTCAGGACCGCCACGTCCACCTGGTCGGCCAGACCGGCGCGCAGGCGCGCATCGAAGTTGCCCAGCTTGCCCAGCGGGTCCCCGTTCTCTCCGATCCGGGTGTCGACGATCATCGGCCCCTCGCCGGGCAGGGCGGATGCCTCGCCAAGGTCAACCATGGCCGGAACCGGCAGGTCGGCGTCGGTGTACGCACCAGGCACCGCGTCGAGGATGTTCGCCCCCACGGAGCGGTGACCGAAGAACACCCGCAGCTCGGCTGCTCTGACGAGCTCCTCTGGGGTCGCCGCCGGGTTGTGGACCGGATCGGGGCTCATCGGCTGCCCCGTCCAGGACACGCTCCACAGCAGGACGCCGGTTCCGACGCCGGCGACCAGCGCCAGGGCCAGCACGCCCAATCCCACCGTTCTGGCTCTGGACATTCTGGACTCCTCCCGTCGGGTGGACCGGGTGCCGCGCCATGCAGTGGAGGCCGAGTCTACCTGTCGCCCCCCTCGCTGACCATGTCCCGGATGCGGGCCTTGGCCAGCTTGCCGTTCTCGTTCAGCGGGAGCGCGTCCACGAGCCGGATGGAGCTCGGCACCATGTGCTTGGCCACGGTGGCGCGGAGGTGGGCCGCGATGTCCTCCTCCGACAGCGTCGACCCCCGCCGCCGGACGGCCACCAGGACGATCGCCTCCCCCGCGTCCGGGTCGGGCACGCCGACCGCCGCCGCCGAGACCAGGTCGGTGAGACGCAGGGCCGCCCCTTCGACCTCCTGGCTGGACACCCGGTTGCCCCACGACTTGATGAAGTCCGCCAGGCGATCGACGATGAAGATGAAGCCGTCGGAGTCGACCACGGCGAGGTCCCCGGTGCGCAATCGGCCGTCAGCGAACTTCTCGCGGGTGGCCGCTGCGTCGTTCAGGTAGCCGGGGGAGATGTTCTCACCGACCGCGACGATCTCTCCCGTCGTTCCGGGCGGGACGGGGTGGCCGTGCTCGTCGACCACCGTCAGGCTGACCCCGGGGATGCCCCGTCCGATCGAGCCCAGCTTGCTGCCGAGCAGGTCCGGTGGAAGGTAGGACAGCCGGGCCGTGGCCTCCGTCTGCCCGTACATGACGTACACGCGCGCCTGCGGCTGCGCGGCGACCAGCTCTTCGATGAGCACGGGCGGGAGCTTCCCGCCCGCCTGCTGGAGGTGGCGCAGGGAGGGGAACTGCCGCGTCCCGAAGCTGGAGGCGCGGAGCAGCAGTTGATACGTGGAGGGAACGCCCGCCAGCCCTGTGCAGCGCTCACGCTCGACCATCTGCAGCGCCGTCTCGGGGAAGGTGAACGTGTTGCACAGCGCGAGGCTGCCGCCGACGCGCAGGTGCGTGTGCAGCAGCGATGCCCCATAGCAGTAGAAGAAGGGCAGGACGACCAGCATCCGGTCGTCCTCGCGCAGGCCGAGATACTCGACGATCGACGCTGTGTTGGCCTGGAGGTTGCGGTGGGTGATGCGCACAGCCTTGGGGCTGGCCGTCGTGCCCGACGTGAACATGAGCGCCGCGTCCTGATCGAGGTCGACCTCGGCATCGGGCCACGCAGGCGCGGTGGCGTCCGCCAGGTCCGACTCGGTGACCCGCGGGCGGTCCCCGAAGGAGTCTCCGTAGGACCGCTCGTGCCTGGCGTCCATCAGCACGGCGGCGCAGCCCACCCAGTCGGCGAGCCGTGTCACCTCGGCGGCCGGCAGCTTGGTGGAGAACGGCACCGCGACGTGTCCGTGCAGGGCGGCGAGGTAGGCGGCCACCCAGAACGCCGAGTTCTCGGCCAGGATGGCGATGCGGGACCCGGGCGCCACCCCGCGGGCGTCCAGGGCCGCGAGGATCCGGGCCACGTCGGCCCGCAACTGCCCGTAGGTGACGACCCGCTTCGCCTCGACGACGGCGGGGGCGTCCGGGGAGCCCGCCGCGAGGAGGAAATCCGTGGTGCTCCCCTGTCGGGGGGCGTTGATCGCCCGTCCGGTCACGTCAGCCTCCTCGGCGCCTGCCCCCGAGGGGGGCTCGATCCCCTTACCCCGGCAAGGATTGCACGCTAACCTCATCACGCATAACCCACCTGCAGGGGAGGACTCATGGTCGAACAGGTGCAGTCGCGCATCATGGGCTTCATCGTGTCCAACTACCTGTTCGGCGATGAGTCGCGTGCGCCGGAGCCCGACGAGTCCCTGCTGGAGAGCGGGATCGTCGACTCCACGGGGATCCTGGAGCTGATCCAGTTCCTGGAGTCCGACTTCGCCCTGGAGGTGAAGGACTCGGAGACGGTGCCGGACAACCTCGGCTCCGTCGCCAACCTGACGCGCTTCGTCCTCGAGCGGAGTCCCGATGCCGAGCCGGCCTCCTGACGCGCCCACCGCCCCGCACCGGGTCGACGCCGTCCTCGACGAGTTCTACGCGCTTCGGACGCCGTCCGGCGACCCCGTCCTGGACGCCATCGCCACGGCCATCTTCGTCGAGGACGCCTTCGGTGTGACACTGTCCGACGCCGAGATCGACCCGGCGCACCTGGCCGGACGCGACGCCGTCCGACACCTCCTGACGCGCCACCTCGCCTGATGTGCGGCATCTGCGGGGTCGCGACACCCGGGCCCCCGCCCGATGCCGCCCTGTTGCTCCGCATGGTCGGACGCCTCCGGCACCGCGGACCCGACGGCAGCGGTTACCTGCGCGACCAGGGCGTGGGTCTGGGTCACGCCCGGCTCGCGATCATCGACACCACCGGGGGCGCCCAGCCGCTGTCCAACGAGGACGGCAGCCTGTGGATCGTCTTCAACGGGGAGATCTTCAACTACGTCGAACTGGGGAACGAACTCCGGTCGCGCGGCCACGCGTTCCGGACGGCCAGCGACACCGAGGTCATCGTCCATGCGTGGGAGGAATGGGGAGAACGGGCGCTGGACCGGTTCAACGGCCAATGGGCCTTCGCTCTCTGGGACCGGACCCGTCGCCAGTTGGTGCTCTCCCGGGACCGCCTCGGCGTCCGGCCGCTCTACTACGCCCACACCGGAGGGGGGCTGGTGTTCGCGTCCGAGGTCAAGGCCCTGTTCGCCGACCCGTCCGTGCCGCGAGCCCTCGACCCCGCCGGGCTGGACGAGACGTTCACCTACTGGTCCACCGTCGCCCCACGGACCCCGTTCGCCGGCGTCCGGCAGCTCGAGCCGGGGCACGTCGCCTACCTGGATGCGCACGGCTTCCGCAGCCACCCCTACTGGTCGATCGACTTCCCCCCGCGCGGGGAGGAACCCGGGCAGGACGCCGTTGCCAACGCCGAGGGCCTGCGCGAGCGGATCGTCGAGGCGAGCCGGCTGCGGTTCACGCGCAGCGACGTCCCGGTCGGGGCCTACCTGTCGGGAGGCATCGACTCGTCGGTGACCGCCGCGGTGGTGGCCCGGCACACCGACGTCCCGCTCGACACGTTCTCCCTGCGCTTCGCGGACGACGAGTTCGACGAGGGCGACTACCAACAGCTCATGGCCCGGCGCCTGGGCACGCGCCACCACGACGTGGTCGTCGGTCCGCAGGACGTCGCCGAGGTGTTCCCCGAGGTCGTCCGGCACGCAGAGGCGCCCCTGCTCCGGGCCGCCCCGGCACCACTGTTCCTGCTGTCGCGCCTCGTGCGCGCCAGTGGCTACAAGGTCGTGGTGACCGGGGAGGGAGCTGACGAGGTCCTGGGCGGGTACGACCTCTATCGCGAGGCTCGGGTCCGGGAGTTCTGGACGCGCGACCCGTCCTCCGACGTGCGCGGGCGGGCGGCCGAGTTGCTGTACCCGTGGATGGCCCGTGCCCCCGGTCAGGCGCCCGCCTTCGCGCGCGGCTTCTTCGGACTGCACCTCGCTGCGGACGACCCCGCGCTGTCACACCGGCCGCGGTGGACGTCCACCGCCGCCCTGAAGGGGTTGCTCACCGCCGACATGCGAGCGCGGTGCGCGGAGAGCGGGGCCCCGCTGGACCTGCTCGCCCGCTTGCCTGCCCAGAGTGCGGGCTGGGACCCGCTCGCGCGCGCCCAGTGGCTGGAGATGACGACCCTCCTCCCCGGCTACATCCTCTCCTCCCAGGGCGACAGGATGCTGATGGCCAACTCCATCGAGGGACGCTTCCCGTTCTTGGACCGGGACGTGGTCGCGTACGCCGACGCCCTGCCGGCCCGGCACAAGCTCTCGGGCCTGGAGGAGAAGTACCTGCTCAAGCGCGCCTTCGCCGACCTGCTGCCTCCGGAGATCGTCCGCCGGCCCAAGCAGCCCTACCGCGCGCCGGACGCCGCCAGCTTCTGCGCACCGGGCGCTCCCGACTGGGTGAGCGACGTCACCGGGGCGGACGCCCTCGCGGCCGCGGGCGTGTTCGAGCCCCGCCTCGTGCAGGGCCTGCTCACCAAGGCGCGCCGCAGCGGGGGGAGCGGCCTGGGCAACACCGACAACATGCGCGTGCTGGCCGTGCTGTCCACGCAACTGCTGCACCACCAGTTCGTGGTCGGGGACGGCGGCGACGACGCCGCGCCCGCGACCCCGCTGACCGCCATCGACCTGACCGGGGAAGGACAGCCATGACCACCGAGGACAGCCGCTTCAGCGCCGCCGCACTGCGCATCGATGCCGAGCAGGAGGCGACGCGCATCTCCGCCGTCCTGACGCACTACCTCGCCCGCACCCGGCGGCGTGGCGCGGTGGTGGCACTGTCGGGCGGGATCGACTCCAGCGTCGTGGCGGCGCTCTGCGTCCGGGCCTTCGGGCCCGACCGGGTGTTCGGCCTGCACATGCCCGAGAAGGAGTCCTCCGACGACACCCTCGGCTTCAGCCGCCAGGTGTCGGACACGCTGGGCATCGACTCGGCGCTCGAGGAGATCTCCCCGATCCTGGAGGCGGCCGGCTGCTACCGGCGACGCGACGACGCGATCCGCCTCGTGGTCCCTGACTACGGGCCCGGGTACCGCTCGAAGATCGTGCTTCCCAGCGTCGTGGACTCCGAGGCCTTCCGGCTCTACTCCGTCGTCGTGGAGGCCCCGGACGGCACCACGACGAAGCATCGGCTGACCACGGAGGCCTACCTCGGGATCGTGGCGGCCACCAACTTCAAGCAGCGGGTCCGGAAGATGCTCGAGTACCACCACGCCGACCGCCTCAACTACGTGGCGACCGGGACGCCGAACCGGCTCGAGTACGACCAGGGCTTCTTCGTGAAGCTCGGCGACGGGGCGGCGGACGTCAAGCCGATCGCGCACCTGTACAAGTCGCAGGTGTACCAGCTCGCCGAGCACCTCGGCGTGCCCGCGGACGTCCGGGCACGGCCGTCCACCACCGACACCTACTCCCTGCCCCAGTCGCAGGAGGAGTTCTACTTCTCGCTCCCGCACGAGCGGATGGACCTGTGCCTGTACGGCAAGAACAACGACGTCCCGGTCGAGCAGGTTGCCGAGGCGGCGGGCCTGACGACCGAGCAGGTGAACCGCGTCTACCGGGACATCGACCAGAAGCGCTCGACCACCCAGTACCTGCACCTGCCGCCCGTGCTGGGCGCGGCCGTGCCCGAGGTCAGCCACGACCTCGACTGACCAGCCATCGCTCCACGAGCCGATCCCGGAGGACGACCATGCAGACGACACACGAGCTGGACCGCATCATCCGTGGCCGGATGTGCTCGGGCTGTGGCGCCTGCGCCTTCGTCGGCGCTGCGCACGGGGTCACCATGATCGACGTGGCCAGCGTGGGTCGGAGGCCCTCCTGGGGGGAGGACCTCCCCGGCACGGTCAAGGACGCCATGGTCGCAGCGTGCCCCGGCATCGCCATCGAGGCGCCGGCGGCGGCCCTGCCGCGCCCCCGGGACGCGGCCGAACTCGTCGTGGGTCCCACGGTCGCCATCTGGGAGGGCTGGGCGAGCGACCCTGACGTACGCCGGGCGGCGTCGTCCGGTGGGGTCGTGTCCGCGCTGGCCGCGTACGCAGTGGAGTGTCTCGGCATGGCGCTCGTGGTGCACACGGGTATGGACCCCGCCCGGCCGTGGGCCAACCGCACCTCCACCAGCACCGGGATCGACGGCCTGATCGCCCACGCGGGGTCGCGGTACGCCCCCTCGTCGCCGGTCGAGGCCTTGGAGATCATCGAGGCGAGCGACCGTCCCTGTGTCTTCATCGGCAAGCCCTGCGACGCCGCGGCGGTCGCGAAACTGCGGGCGGTGCGCCCCGCGCTCGACCGGAACCTCGGGCTCGTCCTGAGCTTCTTCTGCGCCGGGACGCCGTCCACCTCGGCCACCTTGAAGCTGGTGGGCTCCCTCGGTTTCGACGCGCCCGACCAGATCGAGGCCATCACGTACCGGGGTCCGGGCTGGCCGGGGCGGTTCCTCGTGCGCGACAAGGGGGGACGCCAGGCCTCCCTCAGCTACGAGGAGTCATGGAGCTCCCTGGCATCGCGACAGCGCCAGCTCCGCTGTCAACTGTGCCCCGACGGGTTGGGGGAACTGGCCGACGTGACCGGCGGTGACGCGTGGCATCGCAAGGCCGAGGGGACCGACGGCATCTCCGTCATCCTGGCGCGCACGGAGCGCGGACGTCGGATCGTCGACGGGGCGATCAGGGAGGGCTACCTGACCGCGACGCCGAGCGATGCGGCGAGCGTCGTCCGGGGGCAGGGCCTCGTTCGACGTCGTCGCGTCGTGCTGGCCCGCCTGCTCGGCCTGCGTGCGTTCGGGCGGCTGACGCCACGGTTCCGGGGGTTCCACCTGGTGGCCGCCGCCCGGCAGGAGGGGCCGGCCACGTTCCTGAGGGAGTTCGCGGGCATGGTCAAGCGGGTGTGGACCAGGGGCTACTTCCGGCCGGAGCCGCGGGACTGAACCCGAGCCCAACGGGCGGCGATCATGGCCGTGGCCCCCTCGAACGCACGCGCCCCCCATCCCGCCCCCGGGGGGGTGGCGACGAGGGTGTCCCCGGGTGCAGCAGCCTGGAGGGGTCTGGCGGGTGACATGGCCTCCAGACGCCACAGGGCGCCGATGGCACCGACGGTCACGAACACGACGGTGACGAAGGTGGCGAACGAGAACGAGTCGAAGGTCGCGGTGGCCAGGAGGGCGGCAGGCATGATGGCGGCCAGTGCCTGGCCGAGGTGCCGTGTCTCCTGGTCCGACCCCCGGAGCCGGACGCTGCGTGCCATCAGGTAGGGCCCGGCGAAGAGCAGGACGAGAGCGACGAGCCCTACGACCCCCCCGGTGACCAGGGTCATGAACAACTGGTTGTCGAGCAGGAGGTACGGCTCCGACGTGTAGGAGCCGATGGTGGTCACGTAGGTGCCGGCGCCACGTCCCCACCAGGGACGCATCGCCCACAACTCCATGACGTAACCGATGTCGGACAGGCGGTTCTGGACGCTCGGATCGTGTTCGGCACTGGCGAACAGGGCCCTGATGGTGCCCAGTACCCCCGGGTTCACCGCCCGGAAGGCGATCAGGGAGACCGCCGCCACCGCCAGGGCGTTGTAGCGCATGCGCCACGGCCAGACGACGGCCAGGATGCCGACGGAGACCAGCAACGTGAGCGTGCCGGACCGGGAGATCGAGAAAGGCACACTCCCCGCGATCAGCGCCACGGCCGACCAGGGGTAGACGCGCCGCCAGCCTCGTGCCGCCGTGAGTGCGTAGTGGAGGGCCAGCGGCAGGACGAGGGCGAGCACCACCCCGAATTCGATGTAGTGATTGGCGGTGCCGGCGACTCTCGGGACACCACCGCCGGAGCCTCGCTCACCGACGGAGATCAGGTTCGCGTTCAGGCTGAGGCCGGGAATGCGGATGTACCGGGTCAGGTCGATCACCCCGAAGAACTGGAGCGTCCCGACCAGCGCCATCACCGCTGCTGCCCCGACGAGGACCTTCAGGAGGCGGTCGAGGTCCTTTCGCGTGCGGAGGCCGTCGGACGCGGCGAGCGCGGCCCCCACCATGGCCAGGTTGAGGATCATCCAGCGATCAGCCGCGTTGGCCTCGACCTCGGGAAGAGCCCGATCCACCCCCACGGCATAACCGATGTACTGGACGGCCATGTACGCCCCCAGGATCCAGCGGACGGGCTGCGGGTGCGAGGGCAGGCCCGGCGGCCTCAGGAAGCCCAGGAACCAGAGGAGCAGGAGCAGGACCCCGACCAACACCGCAGGACGGCCCACGGCGCCCAGGCCGCTGATGACCATCCGGCTGGGGATCACGAACTGCAGGAGCACCAGCAGGCACAGCAGTGTGCTGAACTGGGGACGCCAGGAGCCAGGACCAACGGGCAGCCACCACCGGCGACGCGGTGGGTGGGCTCTTCGGGGCAGCGGCAGGGAGGTCGAGGCGGCGCTCCCCCCAACGCGCTGCGTCGTCCTGGTCACGGGGAACTGGTGCCGTTCCGGGAGGCCGGGTCGCCGTACGGCTCGGCGTCGTCCGGATCCCCATCCGGAACCTCCGTCTCCCTGCCCGTGGGGCCGGTCTCCGGCGGTGCGGCCGTGGAGCCCGGCTCCGGGCCGTCGTCCAGCCCGGCCGGGCGCGCCGCGCGCCGCCCCCGCAGCTTGAGGATGACACCGTCCACCAGGGCGGCCAGCACCACGGCGGCCACGAGGCCGCCTGCGGCCACGAGCGCCCGCACCTGGGTCCGGTCGTTCGTGACGACCTCGATGACGGCCGGCTGGGAGAGGCTCACCAGTCCGTACTGCACCTCGGGCCGGACTCCAGCACCGGACTGGCGGGACGACAGCTCCTCCACGGCGAGATCGTGCAGCGCCTCGCCCGTCCTGATCCCCACCTCGGCAGACGTTGCTCGCAGCGTCATGTGGATGATCGTCGCGCGTGACTCCGCGGTGATCTGGTACGTCGCGATCAGGCCGCTGTCGCCGAGTTGCTGACGTGTCTGCGGGCTGGAGAGGACGACCTCCACGGCGCCCGCGGCGCCGCTGATGTTCCCGTAGGGGTTCGGCCCGTCGACGCGGCTCTCCACAGGGGTGGAACCCGGGACGAGCATCCACGTGGCCCGGACGACATACTCGGGTGCGACCCCCGGCCCGACGAGGTAGACGCCTGCCGCCGTGACCAGGAGGACGGGCAAGACCACGAACCAGCGGCGAAGTACGGCGAGTGTGATCCCCCAGGCGTCCATGCGACCCCTTCCCCTCGAGTTCACGCGAATCCGGGGACCCCGGTCGTGCCCAGCATACGCGGGGCCAACCACGATGCCCGTGGACCCGTGACGCTGGGGGAACCGTCCCCTATGCTGCGCCCATGAGGCCTCGTCTCCGTCTGGTACTGGCTGGTGCCGCGATCGACAACGGGAATCGCGGGGTGGAGGCGCTGGGCCTGTCGGTTGTGCAAGGCATCCATGAGGCCGCGCCCGACAGCGACCTGACGATCCTGGACGACGGCTGGGGAGTTCGTCCCGATCGCTCGCTCGGGCTGGAGGGCGTGCGGGCCGACCTCGTCGGCGTCCGCCGTTCACGGCGCTGGTACCGACCCGAGAGCTGGGCACGGGTGCGTTGGTCCCTCGCGGTGGGCGGGGGGCGCAACCCGGTGGCCGAGCGTCTCGTTCGAGCACACGCCGTCCTCGACATCAGTGGCGGGGACAGCTTCACGGACACCTACGGCCCGACACGACTGCGCACCATCTGCGCGCCCAAGCACGCGGCGCTGCACGCGCGCAGGCCGCTGGTGCTGCTTCCCCAGACCATCGGACCGTTCCTGACACGCCAGGGCAGGTCGGTCGCCGCGAACATCGTGCGCCGCGTCGCCCTGGCCTATGCGCGCGACCCGGACAGTTACGAGCGATTGCTCGCCCTGGCCGGGCCTGATGTCGACCGGGACCGCCTGCGGCAGGGCGTGGACGTGGCGTTCGCGCTGGGTGCCACGGCACCGGACGAGGGAGTCCAGGCCCTCCTCGACCGGAGGGACGGGGAGGCGCTGGTCGGTGTCAACGTCAGCGGGCTCCTCCTGTCACCGGGCCTGCGCGATCGGTTCGGCGTCCACGATGACTACCTCGCCACGATGGTCGAGGTGGTCCGGCGCCTGGTGCGTGAGGAGGGGGCCCGGGTGGCCCTCGTCCCGCACGTGCACGTCCCGGGTGGGGGTGGCGAAAGCGACCGGGTCGCGATCGAGGCCCTGCTCTCGCAGCTGGACGAACGGGAGCGCGCCCGTGTCTTTGCCGTTCCCGGGGAGCTGCACGCAAGCCAGCTGAAGTGGTGCATCGCGCAGACGGACTGGTTCGTGGGCAGTCGGATGCACGCCACCATCGCGGGCCTCTCCTCGGGGGTCCCCACGTTCGGTTACGCCTACAGCGGCAAGACCGAGGGTGTCTTCGCCACGTGCGGGATGTCGTCCCACGTGGCGGATGCCCGCGCGGTGTCCGGGGAAGAGGCGGTGCGCCTGATGACGGAATCCTTCGCCGCCCGCGACCGGACGCGGGACGAGATGCAGCAGAAGGTATCGGTCGTCACCGACCTCGCCCGGCGACAGTTGGTCGACCTGGTCAGGGAGGTGTCCGACTGGCCCCCGCCTCCCGGACGCGGCGGGGTCCGGCCATGAACGCTCGCGCCGACATCCTGATGATCACCCATCGCAGCGCCGGCTACGTGCACCTCACGCTGCCCAGGCTCCTGGACACGCTCGGGCCGGACGACCGTGTCTGGTTGTGGCACAACGGCAACGACGAGGCGACCCTGGCGGCCCTGCGGCCCTACACCGAAGACCCGCGGGTGCACCGGTTCCACCACAGCCTCGAGAACGTCAAGCTTCGGGAACCCACCACGTGGTTGTGGCGTGAATCCGACGCCAGGTACCTGTCCAAGGTGGACGATGACTGCATGGTCACGCCGGGCTGGCTGGACACCTTCGTCGCGGCTCACGAGGCCAACCCGACGTTCGGGGTCGTCTGTAGCTGGCGCCACCCACCCCAGGACTTCCGTCCGGAACTTGCGCGGAAGAAGATCAGGTCCTTCGCGGGTGGGCACCAGCTCATGGTGAACCTGTGGGTGCAGGGCAGCGGCTACCTGATGAAGAGGCAGGTCGTCGAGGAGCTGGGACACCTCGGCCCCGACGAGTCCTTCACCGGGTACTGCATCCGCGCCGCACGAGAGGGTTGGGTGAACGGGTACCACTTCCCCTTCGTTCCCGAGGATCACCTGGACGATCCGCGCTCCCCTCACTCGCTCATCCGAACGGACGCGGACCTCCTTGATCGCATGCCCCTGTCGGCGAAGGCCAACGGCGTGACCACGGTGGCCGACTGGGTCGCGCAGTTGGAACAGAGCGCGCTCGTCCTGCAGACGGCCTCCCTCGATCCCAGGGACTATCAAGGATGGCGTCGCCGCCTTGCCAACGCCCGGCGCCGGCTTCAAGCGCTGACGGGGCGCCCGGCCCGATGGTGAACCGGGCGCTGCCGGAACCGCCGGGTCTGGTGGCCCCGGGCGCCACGGAAGCGGACGTGATCGCGGCGGTCGTGACGTACAACAGTGCCGACACCATTGCGCCCTTCCTGGCGGCCCTGGGCCCCGCGCTCGCCGGCGTGGGGAGTTGTCTGGTCGTCTGTGTGGACAACGCGTCGAGCGATGGCACCCCCGAGCTCATCCGCACCCTCGCACCGTGGGTGGTCCTGCGGGAACCGGGGCGGAACCTCGGCTACGCCGCGGGCATCAACCTCGCTCTCGAGGGCACCCACTCCCGACGCGGCGTCTACGTGCTGAATCCCGATGCGATCCCCTCGGTGGGGAGCGTCCGCCTCCTGGCCGACGCAGCGGCGCGGGACCCCTCGCTGGGGATCGCCGTGCCGCGGGTGGTCGACACGGCCGGCCGCCTCAAGTTCTCGCTCCGGCGGGAGCCCACCGTCCTCCGGGCTCTGGGGGAGGCCGTCCTGGGTGGGCATCGAGCTGCCCGGTTCCCGGCGCTGGGGGACCAGATCCGTGACCCTGGACACTACGTGGACGGGGCGACGGCTGACTGGGCCACCGGCGCCGCCCTGTTCATCACCACGGAGGCGGTCCGGCGGGTCGGGGCGTGGGACGAGTCCTTCTTCCTGTACTCCGAAGAAACGGACTACGCCCTCCGTGTGCGGGACGCCGGGTTGGGGCTGCGGTTCGTCGCCGGCGCAGAGGTCGAGCACCCGGGAGGACAGATGGAGCAGTCGCCCTGGCTGTGGAGCCTGGTGACCGTCAACCGAACGCGGCTGTATCGCAAGCGGCACGGGCGCGTGCGTGGTGCGTTCTTCTGGCTCGTTGTCTTCTTCAACGAGGTCGTGCGGGCTGCGATGGGCCGGCCCACGCACCGAGCCGCCGTCAAGGCGCTGCTGGTGGGGCCTGACCCGCGTCATGGATGATGCTGGAAGCGGGTGGGGCTGTCTCGGCCGAGCGTCTGGCGTCCTCCCGCCGCTGGTAGTCGTGCAACCAGAGTTGCGCCGAGGCGACCTTGCCGAGCGTCAGCGCGGGAGCTGTGGGAGTACCCCTGCGCAACCCCTCGACTGCCCGGTCGATCGCCTCGTCATCAAGCAAGGGCGTCGCCCCACGTCCCGCCTCCAACAGGTCGCGGAGGCGCTGCGAGTAGGGAGCGCGCGTCCTCAGCCAGAGATCGGCGGGGAACACGGTGCGGCGGGCGTCGAGTCGGTCGGCCGGCCCGCGCAGGGGGCTGTGCGCACGCAGGTGCGGGAGGGCGACCTGCGCCGCCAGGCCGAGGCCTCGCCTGACTCCTGAGACAGGGTGCCGGAGAGAGAGCTTCCCCAGTTGGGCGAGGTAGGAGGTGTCCGAACTCCAGTAGACGTGGTCGAGCGCACGCGGTGCGTTCCCATCGGAACTGCGCGGCACCTCCGCCGAACGAGGAAACACCTCCCGGTGCACACGCAGGTACCACGCGCCGTGGCGCCTCTGGTCCGGGGTCAGACGAGCCGTCAAGGCCAGGAGGCGGGCGTCCATGAAGGGAAGCTCGGAGCGCACTCCGACGCGCCGTAGGGCACTGGTCAGCATCGTGCCCCAGCGCTGCTGACGGTTGTCCATCCTCCAGAAGAGGACCATGTCCGAACGGGCTGCGAGATCCCACTCGCCGAGCGAGTCGGACAGCGACTGGCGAACCGCCCGTTCGGCATCTCCCCGGTGCCCCACGGCGAGGAAGGGAGCCATGGCCGCAGCCTCGCCGGCGTACCGCTTCCAGACAACCGACCTGACGGCGTCCGGATCCTGCAGGCCGGTGGCCTTGTCGCTTCCCATCAGGAGGTCACCATTCAGTCCGTTGACGACGAGGTCGCCACAACTCCGCAGCAGGTCGGAGAACCACAGTTCGTACATCTCGCTGGCGCTGTGCGATCCATCGAGCAGGTCGAGCGAGGAGCGCGCCTGCGCGAGCAGGCGGTCGTCGCTGACCGGGATGGCCAGGTGGGGGAGCCCCAAGGATCGGGCGACCTGGGCGGCGACACGTCCCTCCGAGGTCCCGGCGCCGCCGTAGGTGTACGTGAGCGGGCTGTGTCCCAACCGGACGGCCGCTTCGGCGATCGCCCTGCTGTCCAGGCCGCCGCTGAGGGCGATGCTCGTCCTCTCGCTGGTCGCCAGCACGTCGGCCATCACCGCCGACCAGGTCTCGGCGAACGCGGCCAGCGCGTCGTCGTCGGACAGCGTCTCGTTCGACGGCTGGAACAGGATCTTCCTGGTGAGGTCGACGTGGCCCGCTCGCCAGGACAGCGACGTGCCGCCGGGGAGCAGGGAGGCTCCACGCAGGAGTGTGCGGTCGCCGAGGGGATGCAGCATGGTCAGGTACTCGAGCAAGCCCTGAGCATCCACCTGGGCAGCCACGCCGAGGCTCACCAACGAGGCGAGGTGTGTGGACAACAGGAGAGTCCCGTCCCTGACGCCCCAGAACGTGGGAACAGAACCCAGGCCATCGTTCGCGACGTGAACCGACCCGTCGGGGTGCAGTGCGGCCGTGACATGGCCGGCCTCGGCGCCGGCCGCGGCGTGCCGCTGCTCAGGGACGTCCAGGCCACGCAGGGCAGTGGCGACCGTGACGCACCCCCCACCCACGCACGGCTGGGCCGAGGAGAAGGATCCTCCGGCGGGCGAGGTGTCCACCAGAGCAACCGCGGCCGTCGAGGATTCGAGCACGACATGGGAACGGTGCCCCGGGACGCTGATGCACGCGTGCGCGAGCATCCGGAGCCGCCACGCACGGGGGAGGTCGCCCCCCGGGCCGGCGATGAGCAGGATCTCATGAGACATGGCCGATCACTTCCTCGCTGAGTCGTGGCAAGGCCCATCATCGTGGCGGGGCGCGGCTGGCGACAAGGCGGACGCTGCCGGCGGGGAACATCACCCCGTGAGCGGCAGCCCGGTCTCGTGCCACACGTTGCCGGTGAACTCGTTGCCCCGCACGTTGTTGGCGAAGCCGGCGACGGCGCCGGACTTGCCGCACGTGTCGAAGAACTCCGTCGAGAAGTGGTTGTCGATGAAGCGGATGTTCGACCCGTTCGGGTAGGGCTTGCTCGCCAGGCTGCCGCCGAAGGCGCAGTAGCGCCCGGTGGTCGACAGCAGGTTGTGCTGGATGAGGTAGTCCTCGACGGGGGCGACATCGCCGTACATCGGCAGCGCGGCCGAGCAGCCCACCCCGCTGCACTTGATCACGTTGTTGATCAGCGCGTTGTTGGAGCCTCCGTTGTTGGCCACGCCCCCACGATGGGCGCGGGAGTCACCGGTCCGGTCGGAGTAGATGTAGGAGTTGCTGATCGTGGTGTCGTTCCGGACCCGCGAGGAGCGCCCGACGTTGTGGACATGCCCACGATCGAAGGTGTAGCCACAGTCGGGGGAGTACAACGGGATGTCGTTCTCGGCCGCCAGGGCCCCATCCACCTCGACGTACTCGAACCGGACGTTGGCCGGGCAGGAGCCATCCTCCTTGGCCAGCACCTGCACCATGTAGGTGCCCGTGCCCCGGACGGTGACATCGCGCACCGTCACGTTGTCGTGTCGCACGGTGAGCCGTCCGGTCACGGTGGTGCGCTCGATGACCTGTCCGTCGGCGGTGCTGGACAGGGACCCGGTCTCGGTGACCGCGGGGTAGCGCGGACCGGTGGTGTCGGGCGTCGGCCACTCGCCATACCTCGCAGGTGGAGGCGTTTCCCCGCCGCGGGCCACACAACCGGTCAGGGCGAGGAGGACCGTGACGGCTGCAATCAGCCACCGGCTCGTGCCGCTCGACGACCTCGAAGGAGGGCGGCAGCGGGGGCCTCGGTTGCCGGCGTTCATCGTGAGGAGCCTCCCGGAACAGCTGTGGTAGCCATCATCCGCGAAGAGCCCGGCGGGGGCAAGGGAATGCGCAGGTGGGCCACGATCCGGTCTGGTCGTGGCCCACCAAGGCTGGTGCTGCAGCGGTCAGATCATCGCGTGAGCGGCAGCCCGGTCTCGTGCCACACGTTGCCGGTGAACTCGTTGCCCCGCACGTTGTTGGCGAAGCCGGTGACGGCGCCGGACTTGCCGCACGTGTCGAAGAACTCCGTCGAGAAGTGGTTGTCGATGAAGCGGATGTTCGACCCGTTCGGGTAGGG
>DUOQ01000295.1 GCA_012838755.1 Propionibacterium sp.
GAGCCGGTCACACCGCGCGCGTGACCCCGCCGTCGACCTTGATGCTCTGCCCGGTGATGTAGGACGCCTCGTCCGAGGCGAGGAACGCCACCACGCGGGCGACCTCCGCCTGGCCCGCCGCCCGGCCCATCGGGATCGCGGCGGTCCACGCGGCCGGGACCTCGGCGGGGTCGGCCACCGTGTAGCCCGGCAGGACGTTGTTGATCCGGACGCCGTCACCCGCGACCTCGCGGGACAACAGCTTGGCCCAGGTCAGCAGGGAGGCGCGGGCGATCATCGAGGTGGGGAACCGTTCCGACGGCTCGGAGGGGTGGGCGCTGGCGATGTTCACGACCGCCCCCCGCCCCTGCTCCCGCATGACGGGCAGCGCCGCGCGGGTCGCCCGGACGGCGCCGCGGAAGTAGACGTCGAAGCCCTCGTCGAGCTCCGCGTCGGTCAGGTCGGCGACGAGCCCCTTGGGGCCGTGGCCGGCGTTGTTGACCAGGACGTCGAGGCGTCCGTACTCCGCGACGACCGCGGCGACGGCGTCCTCGACCACGCCGGGGACCGTGTAGTCCCCGACGATGGCCAGGCCGCCGATCTCCTCGGCCACGTCACGGACACCATCGGAGCGGGCCAGCACCGCGACCCGGTGGCCGCGCGCGGCGAGTTCCCGCGCGCAGGCGGCCCCGATGCCTTGGCTCGCCGCGACGACGAGCGCGACCCGCTCCCCCATGGTTCTCCTCCTGGTGTCAGACGGTCCGGCGACGCTCGTCGGTGGACGAGTGGATACCGCCGGGGTTGGTCTTGGCGAACTGGACCTGCTCGTAGACGTGCTTGCGCAGTTCGGCGAACCGCGGCAGGGCATGGGTGCCCAGCTGCTCCCGCTCGAGGGGCAGGTCGATCTTGATGTCGTCCTGCACCACGGTCGGCGCCATCGACAACACCACGACGCGGTCGCCCAGGAACACCGACTCGTCGATGTCGTGGGTCACGAACAGGATCGTCATGTCGAGCTGGCGCCACACGCGGCGGACCAGGTCCTCCAGCTCACCGCGGGTCTGCGCGTCGACGGCCGCGAACGGCTCGTCCATGAGCATGACGCTGGGGTGGGTCGCGACGGCGCGGGCGATCGCCACGCGCTGCTGCATGCCACCGGAGAGCTGCCAGGGGAACTTCTTGCGCGCGGCCTCGAGGCCCACGGCCCCGAGCGCCTCGGCGATCCGCTCCTCGCGGGTGGCCTTGTCGAGGCCGGCCACCCGCAGGGGCAGCTCGACATTCTTCTCGACCGTCATCCACGGGAAGAGGCTGCGCGCGTATTCCTGGAGCACCACGGCCATGCCCTCCGGCGGACCGTCGACCCGCTTGCCGTTGAGGACGACCTCGCCCTCGGTCGGGTCCATGAGGCCGGCGATCATCTTCAGCAGGGTCGTCTTGCCACTGCCCGACGGGCCCACGAGGCAGGCGAACTCGCCGGCGTGCAGGTCGAAGTCGAGCCGCTTGACGGCCTCGAACTCCGAGGAGGTACCCAGGCCGTAGATCTTGCGCAGCCCCGAGATGTGCAGGCGGACTTCTTCACTAGCTGTCATTGGCGGCCTCCTTCAGACCGTAGTACCAGCGCAGGATGCGCTTCTCGATGAGTTGGAAGCCGGCCGAGAGCATCACCCCGAGGATGCCCAGGAGCACGATGCCGCTCCACATCTCGGGGATGGCGACACGGTTCTGGAAGTTCATGATCAGGTAGCCGATGCCATCGGTCGCCGCGAACATCTCGGAGACCACCAGCAGGATCAGGCCGACGGCGATGCTCTGCCGGATGCCGGCCAGGATGAGCGGCGACGCCCCGGGGAGGGTGACGAAGACGAGCCGGGGCCAGCCCTTGAACCGATAGATGTCGGCCGTGTTCTTCAGCACCTCGTCGAGCGAGCGGACGCCCTCGATGGTGTTGAGCAGGATCGGCCACAGGCAGCCCAGCACGATCACGACGACCTTCATGGTGTCGTTGATGCCGATGAGCAGCAGCAGGACCGGGATCATGATGGTGGACGGGATGGCCCGCAGGAACTCCAGGAGGGGCTCCAGCAGCCAGCGCACCCACCGGACCGAGCCGATCAGCACGCCGAGGCCGATGCCGACGATCGTCGAGATGACCAGGCCGACCGCGAGGCGTCCGAGACTGGGCAGGACGTCGGTGAGCAGGCGCTCACCCATCCACACGTCGATGAACTTGCTGAACAGGCCGGCGGGCTGCGGGACGAAGAAGCTCGCCCCGCGGGCGGTGAGCGCCCACCACAGGATGATGAGGATGATGGGCAGGGCCACCCAGATCGCGATCTGACGCAGTGTCCTCACGCGCGGACCTCCCCACGGACGGACGCGTGCCAGAACAACACCCTGTTGGCGATGAACCGGGTCACGAAGTTGATCAGGATGCCGAGGAGGCCGGTGGTGATGATCAGGGCGAACATCGCCGGGGGCGAGTCGTTGATCTGGGCCTGCGCGACCTGGTGGCCCAGGCCCGGGGTGCCCACGATGAGCTCGACGGTGACCGCGAGGATCAGGGCGACGGTGGCCGCGAGGCGGATCCCGGTGACCAGGTAGGGCAACAGGGTCGGGAAGACGAGGTACTTGACCATGTCCACCTGGCCCATCCGCATGGTGCGCGCCGTCTCGCGAGCCACCTTGTCGACATCGGCGATGCCGTAGATGACCTGGATCACGATGATCCAGAAGCACGCGAAGACGATGATCATCAACTCGGCGCCGATGCGCGGGCCGAACAGCAGGGCGGCGACTGGGATCAGGCCGACGGCGGGGATCGGGCGGAGGAACTCGACCGTCGAGTGCGTCCAGACCCGCAGGACGCGAGAGGACCCGATCACGAGGCCCACGAGGAGCGCCGAGACGATCGAGATCGCCAGCCCGAGGGCCCACGCGGTCATGGTCTGGCCGATGGCCACCCAGAACTCACTCAGGGTCAGGCTCCTCAGGAAGGTCGGGATGACCTCGGTGGGGGGCGGGAGGTGGTGGCGGTTGACGGGCCCGAAGACCGCGTAGACCTGCCACACCAGGAGGGCGAGCACGATCCCCAGGACACCCATGGTCAGGGGACCGTACTTGTGCCACCAGTACCGCCGCTTGCTCTGGGCCACGGCCGCTTGGGCCTGACTGACCGTCGTCATGCGTTGGCTCCTTCTTCAGGCGGTGTGGATCGTCAGGGCTTCCAGATCGTCTTGGCCACCTCGGGCTCGGAGTCGACGATCTTGAACTTCACCATCAGGTCGGCGAAGCGCTGGATGTTGGCCTCGTCGAGGTCGGCGCTCCACTGCATGAACACCATCTTCTCGGCGATCTCTGGCTTGGTGCCGAGCATGTCGGGAAGCATGGCGCGGATCTTGTCCTGGTTGGCGTCGGCGTACGGCAGGGCCTCCTGCAGCGCGGCCACGAAGTTCTTGGTCACCTCGGGGCGGTCGTTCAGGGTCTTGCCACCGCCGACCACCACGAGCTCGGTCTTGCCGAGGTCGGCCTCCTTGATGAAGTCGCTGACCACGCGGCCACCGCCGGCGACGATCGCCTGGGTGAACGGCGTGCCGGTCATGCCGGCGTCGATCTGGTTGCCGTCGAGTTGGGCGGCGACCTCGTTGAGGCCCAGTTGCACGAACTCGATGGTGTTCGGGTCACCGCCGTCCTTCTCGACGGCCTCCTTGATGCCGATCTCGCCGATGCTGCCCAGGGCGTTGATGGAGACGCGCTTCCCCGCCAGGTCCGCAGGGCGCTGGATGGCGGGGTCCTTCGCGACCACCACGGTGGAGTCGTCGGCGACGTCGGGGTTGTTGCGGGCATAGCCCGACACGATCTTGAGGTCGAGGCCGCGCGTGGTGGCGGTGAGGGGGGTGATGGGGCTGGCCACCATGAAGTCCATGGCGCCAGAGCTGACGGCGGGCAGGTGGGCGGCCGAGCCGGCACCGAGGACGATCTCGAGGTCGATCCCGTGCTTGGCGAAGATGCCCTCCTGCTTGCCGAGCTCGAACGCCGCGACGGCGGAGGACGGCCACAGGCCCACGGTCACCTTCTCGGTGGGACCCGAGGCGGCGGCGGTGCCACCCGTGGTGGAGGTGGGGGCGGCGGCGCCCCCGCTGACGGAGCCGCTCGCGCAAGCGGTGAGGCCCAACATGGCGGCACCGGCAACGGCCAGGGCCTGAATCCAAGAACGACGCATGGCCTGTTCCCTTCCTTAGGTCTCGCAGGGCGTCGGCGCCCTGCATGCAGTGCATCTTACACCGTCTGGCATACATGTCAATCAATAATGTATTTTCTCTAGTGAGCCCGGAGACCCCCCACCAGCCGCACCCGGGAACACTTCCGTCAGACGAGTGCACTATCATCCCATGGTGTACCGCCCTGGCGATCACGGATGGAGAATCCCATGCCCACCTCAGGGGCCCGCACGACCGACACCATCACCACCGACATCCTCGGCGGCATGTGGCGCCCGGGTGATCGGCTGCAGCCGCACAAGCTCGCCGAGGAGTACCAGGTCAGCACCACCGTCATCCGTGAGGCGCTCAGCCGCATGGCGGGCGACGGGCTGGTCATCGTGCAGCCCAACCGAGGCTTCTTCATCCCCGAGCTCAACCTGCAGGAGTTGAGGGACATCACCGAGCTCCGCTGCGTCACCGAGGCCCTCGCCGTGCGCCTGTCCATCGAGCGGGGCACGCTGGAGTGGGAGTCAGAGCTCATCGCCAGCCACCACACACTCGCCCGCACCCCCCGCCGGGACTCCGACGGCCGGCCCAACAGCGACTGGCACGCGGCCCACCGGGCCTTCCACGCGAAGCTGCTCGAGGCCAGCAACTGCCGCCCCATGCTCCACCTCGCCGGCAACCTCGGCGCCTCCACCGAGTTGTACCGGCGCTGGGCCTCCCCCTCCCAGGCCGCCTCCACGCGCGACGTCGAGGCCGAGCACAAGGCGATCCTGGACGCCGTCGTGGGCCGCAACCCCGAGCTGGCCGCCCTGCTGCTGCGCAAGCACTACGAGGCCTCCGTGGCCGTCATCCTCAAGAGCGGCCTCGTCGAGGGTCCCCTGCCCGCATCCGCCTAGAACCCTCCGAAGCGCACGAGACCCCCGGCCCCGACGGCCGGGGGGTCTCGCTGCTTCGCGCCCGCCACGAACTACCGGGCCCCTGCCGAAAGACAGGACCACCTTGACAGCCCTCGCTTTCACTTGTTCTACTAGTCGAAACATGTTCTACTGTGAAGAACATGCAGTTCCCCTTCGATGAAGCAGGGAGTACCCCGTGCACGAACAGCACTCCGACCACGACGTTGCGGTCGTCGGCTATGGGCCGGTCGGTCAGGGCCTGGCCCTGGCCCTGGCCCAACGTGGACACCGCGTCGTCATCCTTGAACGGCACGCGGCCGTGTATCCGCTGCCCCGCGCGATCCACATCGACCACGAGGGCATGCGCTTCTACCAGTCCCTCGGCCTTGCTGGCGAGGTCGAGGCGATCATGGAGCCGGCCCTCGTCTACGAGCTGTACAAGGCCGACGGCTCGCTGCTCACCCGCATCCCGAGGACTTGGCGCAACCCGTCCGGCTGGTCGACCGCCTACCACTTCTACCAGCCCGAGCTCGAGGCCTTGGTTGACGCCGCGGTGCGCCGGAACCCCAACATCACGCTGCTGCACCGCCACGAGGTGGAGGGAATCGTCGAGGACGCCGACGGCGTGACGGTCCAGGCCTTGCACGGCGAGGATGACGTCCAGATCCGGGCGAAGTTCGTTGTCGGGTGCGACGGCGCCAACAGTACGGTCCGTGAGTACCTGGGCACGGCGCAGGAGGACTTGGGTTTCCAGGCCACCTGGCAGGCGGTGGATGTCACCCTCGACCCCGGGGAGGACCCGCTCCCGGTTCCCGACACGGGCCAGCTGTGCGATCCCGTCCGCCCCACCCACATGGCCTCGCTCGGCGGCGGTCACTATCGGTGGGAGTTCATGAGCACGGAGACCCTCCCGATCGAGGACGCCAGTGACCACGACAGCACGTGGGAGCGGCTGTCGCGGTGGGTGACGCCGGCGCAGGGTGAGATCAAGCGCTCTGCCCTCTACACCTTCCGTTCCCTGGTCGCCGTGGACTGGGCGCGCGGGCGCGTCGCCATCGCCGGCGACGCGGCCCACGTGACGCCGCCCTTCCTCGGGCAGGGCATGGTGAGTGGCCTGCGGGATGCCTGGACCCTGGCCTGGGTGCTGGACGTCTGCCTCCGGCACCCCGAGGCCATCGACGACCTCCTCCCCCGGTACACGAGCATGCGGCGTGACAACGTGCGCGACTACATCCTCGAGGCCATCCGCTACGGCGAGATGATCTGCGAGACGGATCCCGAGAAGGCGCGTCTCCGTGACGCAGCCATGCAGGAACCCGTCGAGGACAAGGGATTCACGCCCCCCAGTACCGACTTCGCCCTGGCCTCACCGCACGCTGGCCTCCTGGCGCGACAGGCCCCCGCCACGGGCGACGGCAGGACCGCTCGCTTGGACGACCACATCGGTACCAGGTTCGCCGTGCTCGTCTCCGGTACCACGGATCCGCTGGATCCCCGGACCATCGACACTCGCCTGGACGCCTCGCTCGTGGGCGTCTGGAGCCTCGACGCCCACGCAGATGCCGAGGCAGCTGCAGCGCTGGTCATCGAGGACGGCTGGTTCTGGGACTGGTTCGGCCCGCCCGGCGAGCCCGCCTTCGCCATCGTCCGGCCCGACCGCTACGTCTACGCCACCGGCCCCCTGTCCACCCTCCCGCAACATCTCGCCCAGTTGGCGACCGACCTCTTCGGCCCCACCCACCAAAGGAGCACGTCGTGATCAGGAACAGAACCCGAATCCTCTCCGCAGCGGTCGGCGCTGCGCTCGTACCGCTGCTGGCCGCCTGCGGATCAGGCACCCCTTCGGCCTCCAGCCCCGACAGCAAGGAACTCACCGTCGCGACCCACGCCGCCCGCAACTCGCGCGGCGAGGCGGTGACAGATTGGTACTTCAAGGAGGTCGAGGCGCGCACCGGGGGCACCCTGACTTTCAAGGTCACGGCACCCGACTCCCTCTGCCCTCCCCCCGAGATCGGCGAGTGCACCCGTGACGGCCGCGCCGACGTGGGTGTGTCGGTCTCGGAGTACGCGCCGCAACTCTTCCCCACCGCAACCGTGGTCGGGATCCCATTCGTGTCCCAGGACTCGGCAGCGTTGATGAGCGCGTTCTACGAGGTGAACACGACACATACGGGCGCCAAGGCGGTCTGGGAGAAGAACGGCCTCCACCTCGTCGGCCACTGGTCGCCCGGGCGGATGAACATCGGCACCAAGACCCCGCTGACCAGCCCCGGGGACCTGAACAACCAGCGGATCCGCACCGCCGGCGCGTACTTGGAACGAGCCCTGGACACCCAGGGCGCCAGCAACGTCTCCGTGACTGCGTCCGAAACGTACGAGGCGGTGGAGCGTGGTCTGGCCGACGGCACCGGCTTCGCACTCGACGGGGCGCTCGACTTCAAGCTCACCGAACTGCTCCCCTACTGGACTGACGTCAACACCGGCCACTACAGCACCTTCGGCCTGTGGCTCAACAAGGACGTCTACGACGGCCTGACCGATGCGCAGAAGAAGGCCATCGACGACGTCGCCGCAGAACTCAACGGCGGCAAGGGCATCGAGGCCATCCAGGCCAAGGCTGCCGAACAGTGCACCAGCCTGGTCGGCAACGACGACATCTCCAAGATCAGCAAGTGGGACGACAGCGTCACCAAGCCGTGGCGCGATGCGGTCGGTTCGTCCCTCGTCGATCGCTGGGTGCAGGACGCCGAGGCTGCCGGCCTGAGCGATGCGCGCGGCTACTACGAAGCCTACGTGGCCGCGATGGAGGCGAACGTCGACACGGCAGTCACCGACCCGATCGACACCTGCTACGAGCAGTTCGAGGGCCGCTCATGAGGGCCTTGCGAATGGGGGCCCGTTGGATCTCGATGGTCCTCGGCGTCCTCGCCACCTCGGCCACGGTGGCCGTCATGGTGCTCACGGCCTGGCAGGTGGTCGTCCGCCTGCTCACCGGGCGGTTCACCCCGGGCCTGCTGGAGATCAGCGAGAGTGCCCTCGTCGTCGCGGTCTTCCTCGGCCTCGCCTACGCCTCGTGGACGTCCGCCCACATCGACGTCGACCTGGTGACGTCACGGTTCAGCGAGAAGACCAACCGCCGGCTGACTCCGGCCATCGGACTGGTGACTCTGGCGTACCTGGTCGCGTGGATCTACGCAACGGGAGACCGTGCCGCCCAGTCCCTGGCGCAGGGAGAGGCCCGCATGGGCGTCTTCCAGTGGCCGCTGTGGCCGGCCCGCTGGGCCATCGTCATCGGCTTGGTGGGCATGGCGCTGGTCGTGCTCGCGCAGATCATCGACCCCAAGGCCCGTGCCGCCGGCTCGGACGAAGTGATCGAGGGCGTCCATGTGGGCGCCCCCGGCGAGATCCACGGGAAGGACCTCCCCCATGAGTGACGTCATCCTCGTCGGCCTGGTGCTGGTGCTCACCACGGCCCTGATCCTGCTGCGCATGCCGGTGGGCATCGCCCTCGGGCTGGGCGGAGGATTCGGGCTGCTGATGCTCCGCGACGCCTCCCACGTGTTGCGCACCATCGCCTCGACATCGTTCACGCAGACCCACACGTTCACGCTGACGATCATCCCGATGTTCATCCTCATGGGCATCTTCGCCGTGCACAGCGGGATCGCCAAGGACGTGTTCGCCGTCGCCAGTCGCCTGTTCGGCAAGCTGCCCGGCGGCTTGGCCATCGCCACGGTCATGGCGTGCGCAGCCTTCGCCGCCGTCTCCGGTTCGTCCATCGGCACCGCCGCCACCATGTCGCGATTGTCGGTCCGTGAGATGGCACGGGCCGGCTACCCGCTGCAGGTTGCGTCGGCCACCGTGGCCGTGGCCGGGACCCTGGGCGCCATGATTCCCCCGAGCCTCTTCCTGGTGGTGTACGCGATCATCAGTGGCGAGTCAGTGGGGGCGATGCTGGCGGCAGGCATCATTCCTGGCATCCTTTCGGCCATCGCGTACGCCATCTACCTGTTCTTCCGGATGCGCAAGGTCACGCTGACTCCCAGCTCACCGGGCATGGGCGACGCGCTCGAGAGCGCGACGAACGCCAAGGGGCCGTTGCCGTGGGGCGGTGTGGTCAAGGTCGGCATCCTCTTCGCGATCATCATGGGCGGTATCTACAGCGGACTCTTCACGGCAACCGAATCTGCAGCCATCGGGGCGGTCGCAGCGCTCATCATGCTGGTGGTCAGCAAACTCCGCGAGGGTGCGCGCGCCATCGGAAACGGCATCACCGAGTCGTTCAAGGAGGCAGCATCGACCACCAGCATGGTCTTCCTGGTCATCCTCGGCTCGGGCATCCTGTCGGCCTTCTTCGTGCTGGCCGGCGTGCCTGACATGCTGGCAGACGCCGTGCTCGGGATGAACATGCCGGGCTGGCTGACCATGGCGATGCTGCTGGCGGTGCTCATCCCGATGGGCATGGTCCTGGAGTCGATGTCCATGCTCGTGATCGCCGTTCCCCTGATCTACCCCGTGGCCGAGCAGCTCGGGTTCAACGGGATCCTGTTGGGCGTCCTCATGGTCAAGCTCATCGAGATCGGCATGGTCACGCCACCGGTGGGCATCAACTGCTACGTCGTCGCGGGCACCTCAGGTGTGAAGGCGACCACCGTGTTCAAGGGCATCTGGCCGTTCGTGGCCGTCGAACTGCTGATCTGCGTGCTGCTGTTCGTCTTCCCCGCCCTGTCCCTGGCGCTGCCCGCACTCATCCGAAACTGATCCCCGAAGCACAAGGAGAACCATGCGTATCGAAGGCGCACGCACCGAGGATGGCCGGGTCTTCGCCGTCCCCAGCGGCGAGACCACGGGGCCCGTCCGTGGCATCGAGGTGTCGACGTTCTGGGCGGACCCCGAGCGCGCACTCGCCGACTGGGACGCCCTGGCCGAGGACCTGTCGGCGGACAACGAGCCCGCCGTCCCGATTCCGGACGCCGCAAAAGTGGTCTGCGTCGGGCTCAACTACGCCGCCCATGTGGCCGAGGGGCGCTACGCACACCAGACGGAGCAGGAGTACCCCACCCTTTTCTCGCGGTGGACCAGCACACTGGGCGTGAGCGGGTCGTCGGTGGAGGTGCCTCCCGGCGAGGAGGGACTCGACTGGGAGGGCGAGATCATCGCCTGGGTCGGCCGCCCCCTGCGGCACGCCACGCCCGAGGAAGCGGCCGAGGCCGTCATCGGCTACTCGGTGTTCAACGACATCACCGCACGACGGGCCCAGCGAGCCACGAGCCAGTGGACCATCGGCAAGAACCTCGACGGGTCGGGGACCACCGGCCCCATCGTCCTGCGGAGCGAAGTGGGCGACCCGAGCGAGGGATGGGACCTCGTCACGCGCGTGAACGGCGACGAGGTCCAGCGCGGGAACACCGTCCAGTTCATCCATGGCATCGGAGAGATCCTCGCGTACGTGTCCCAGTTCACCGAGCTCAGGCCCGGCGACGCGCTCGCCACGGGTACCCCCTCCGGGGTCGGCATCGCCCGCAACCCGGTGTGGCTGCTGAAGGACGGCGACACCGTCACGGTCGAGGTGTCACACCTCGGCACGATCGAGACGCACGTCAGCGGAGGCCCCCGATGAACTCCCGTGTGGAGCGCCTGCTGCCCGGGGACCTCGACGAGAGCCAGCGGGAGCTGTACGACCGCATCACCGGCGGGGAGCGGAAGAACCAGCCCTTCGCGATGGTCGACGCCGCGGGCCGCTTGCAGGGCCCGTTCGACGCGATGCTCCGGGGCGGGGCACCCGGGGCCGCCCTGGAGAGACTCGGGGCGGCCCTCCGCTTCGATGCCGCCCTGGAACCCCTGGACCGGGAGGTGGCCACGCTGCGCGTCGGCGGCCATTGGGCCTCCCGCTTCGAGGTCCACGCGCACCGGGCCGTCTCCGTGAGCGCCGGACTGCTGACCGACGAAGAGGTGGACGCCATCGTGCGGGTCGACCGCCCCTGGGGCGAGGGACGCCTGGGGGTGCTCGTCGCCCTCGTGGACGCCCTCGTCCTCGAACGGGACGTCGACGACGCCCTCTACGGCAGTGCCCGAGAGGCCTACAGCGAACGCCAACTCGTCGAAGCCTGCCTGATCGTGGGGTACTACGCCACGCTCGCGGCCCTCATGAAGACCTTCGCGCACGACTAACGCACCGCAAGGAGAGACATGGAACTGCAATCACTCGGCTACGTCGGCGTGGGCTCAGGTCAACTCGAGGACTGGAGTGGCTTCGCCACGGGTCTGCTCGGCATGCAGGTCGCCGACAAGACCCGTAAGAGCCTGACGCTACGCATGGATGACCGGCGGCAGCGCCTGATGATCGACGACTCCCCCGACCAAGGGAAGCTGTTCGGCTGGGAAGTCGCGGACGCGGCCGCCCTGGACGCAATCGCCAACCGCCTCTCAGCGGCGGGGATCCGCCACCGGGAACTCACCCCCGTCGAGCGTGACCGACGGTTCGTGACCGCGGGCCTCACGCTGCTCGACCCCGTGGGTAACCGGGTCGAGATCTTCCACGGCCCCTTCCTCGCGGACGACCCGTTCGTCCCGGGTCGCGAGATGTCGGGCTTCCGCACCGGTGCGCTGGGGCTGGGTCACGCCGTCCTCACCGCCCCGAACATCGAGCCCCTGATCACCTTCTACACGGAGATGCTGGGCTTCAAGCTGAGCGACTACACCCTGCGTCCGTTCAAGGCGTACTTCTTCCACCTGAACCCCCGCCACCACAGCCTCGCGATGGTGGAGATCCCCAACGTGGGCGTCCACCACCTCATGGTGGAGATGCAGAATTTCGACGACGTGGGACAGGCGTACGACCTCGCGCTCAAGGAGGAGGACCGGATCGGCGTCACCCTCGGCCGCCACGCGAACGACCACATGTTCTCCTTCTACTCCAACACGCCGTCGGACTTCATGGTCGAGTGCGGGTGGGGTGGACGCTCGATCGACCCCGACACCTGGGAGTCCGAGGAACTGGACATCGGGCCGAGCCTCTGGGGCCACGACCGGAGTTGGCTCTCTCCCGAGAAGAAGGAGGAAGCAGCAGCCATGCGTCGCGCCGCCGCCGCGGCGGGCCACCGGGAGCCGGTCCACGTCCTCCCGGGCAACTACGACGTGATCTCCCAGTGCGAGTGGTGGCGACAGGTCAACGGTGGTTGATCACATACCCTTGACGGGTGCCCTGCCCGCCGCAGGGCACCCGC
>DUOQ01000296.1 GCA_012838755.1 Propionibacterium sp.
AGCGGCTCCTCGACGACCCCGACCTGCGGGTCGAGTTGGGGCTGCGCGCGCGCCACCGGGTGGCTTCCGAGCTCGACTGGCGACCCCAGGCACGGGCCTACATCGGCGTGTACGACGAGCTGCTCGGCGGCTCCGGGACAGCAGGCGCTGACGACACCCCGTTCACTGAACCACCGGCCGGCGTCGACAAGGCCGGGCGCCCCTACGTCGACCTGCGTGACGACGCCGAGCTCCGCCACTTCATCGCGTCACGCGGGCGGGGTACCCCACCGGGCGAGTGAGAATCGCCCAACCGGAGAAGAGGGGGAATTCGCATGGCAACGCTGGGAACACCACGCGCCGACGGCGCGGAGTACAGGCGGCAGTTCATCCTTGGCCCGCACTCCCCTGACCTTCTGAACGGCTGGAGCCGCCATCGAGTGAGCCCGGATCTGGTGTTGTCGGTCCATCCCGATCTTGCGTGCACGCGTGCGGACGAGGGAGGTCGCAGCCTCATCCTCCTGGGCTATGTGCTGGACCCCGCGCACCCTTCGCGGGACGACCGGACGGTCGTGACGGGGGTCCTTGAGCAGTCACCGTCCCTGTCCGGCGTGCTGAAGTCCTTCGATGACCTGACCGGACGCTGGGCGGCCATCTACCTCGACCACGACGAAGCGGTTGTGTTTCACGATGCAGCCGGGCTGCGCCAGGTTCACTACGGGCGCGACGGGGCCGGCGCGTTGTGGTGCGGATCGCGACCGGAACTGATCGCCCGCTTGGGGGGCAACAGGCTCGACCGGGAGCACCTGGACGAACTGCGCAGCATCGGGATCTTTCGCGCGGGGGCCACGGGCTTCTGGCCAGGAAGCGGATCGGCCTTCGTCGGGATCCAACGGCTCCTTCCGAACCACTGCCTGGACCTCACCGTCGGCCAGGCGCGGCGATACTGGCCCGTTGCGCCCATCGCGGCGGTGGACCAGGACACGGCGATGGCCCGGTCGGGCAGCTCCCTGAGAGGAGCGTTCTCCGCCGCCACCGCGCGGTTCCCCCTCGCCATGGCCCTGACGGCGGGACAGGACTCACGCCTGCTGCTCGCCGCCGCCCGTGACCACGTCGGGCAGATGACCTACTACACGCTCAAGAAGACCGGCTCGACGCGCCTGACGCCCGACATCGCCATTCCCCGACGGATGACGAAGGGACTCGGGCTGCCTCACCGGGTGATTCCCGTCCAACCCCTGTCGACCCACCCGATCGCACGCTCAATCACTGCATCCTTCACGCCGTTCCACCAGCAAACAGCCGACCAGGCAGCCGCGCTGGCCCAGACACCTCCCCGCCCGGGCGGGCAATGGGTGAGCGTCAACGGGAACGTCTGCGAGATAGCACGGCTTCCCTGGATCGTGCGTCACGATGTGACGATCGAGGGGATGGCGGAGGCGGTGCACATGCGCGACAGCGCCTTCGCTGTCGCCCAGCTCGGTCAGTGGTTCGAGGACGCCGGACCCGCGATCGAGGTGTCCGGCATCCATCCCTGGGCGCTCTACTACTGGGAACAGCGACTGAGCGCCTGGCTGGGGGCCGTGCGGTCCGAGTTCGACATCGTGGAGGAGGCGGTGAGCCCCTTCAACTCACGCAGCCTGATCGAGTGCTTCCTGGGCGTGGATCCCTCGCTGCGGCAGCCCGAAGACTGGCGGTTCTTCCGGAATCTGACCGGGTACCTGTGGCCGCAGCTCCTGAGCTACCCCATCAATCCGAAGAACCGGTTCACCCACCTGGAGTTCCGCTTCCGCAAGCGTTGGAAGTCGGCGCTCTACGCCCGTGCTGCCCGGCACACGTCCTAGTCGCGGTCCTGCGCGCGCTGGGTGATCTCGTTCACCTGACGGAAGAAGTCACTCTGCTCGAGCAGGTCCGCGCGCGACCCGATGGCCGAGATCCGTCCGTCCACCACCACCATGATCCGGTCGCACAGCGACAGGGTGGACAGGCGGTGCGCGACCAGCACGAGGATCATGTCGGGCTTCGCCGCGCTCAGGGACGCCTGAACCAGTTCCTCCGACCGGACGTCGAGCGCGCTGGTGGGTTCATCGAGGACGAGGACGCGCGGACGACCGGCCAGGGCGCGCGCCAGGCAGAGCCGCTGACGCTGCCCCCCGGACACCGCACTCGCGCGCTGCCCGACCACCGTGTCGTAACCCTGCGGCCACGAGACGATCTCGTCGTGGACGTGGGCCAGTCGGGCGGCCGCCACGATGTCACCGTCATCCAACCACTCGCGGTGGAAACGGATGTTGTCCCGCACCGTGCCCCAGATCAGCTGGGAGTGCTGGGGCAGGTACGCGACCTGCTCCCGCCAGGGCTCTCGCCGGACCCGACGGACGTCGCGGCCATCGACGCGCACGGACCCCGCCGTCGGTTCGCGCAGGCGGAGGAGCAGTTGCACGATCGAGGACTTCCCCGCGCCGGACGGACCGACGATCCCGATCGCCTCCCCGCGGGACACCTCGAAGGTGACGTCGCGCAGCACGTCACGTCCGGGCCGGTAGGCGAAGCTCACCCGGTCCATCCCGAGCGTGGTGATCGCCCCGAGGTCGTCCGTGCCGTCCTGGTACGGATGGGTGCGGTACAACTCGAGGGCGTCCACGACCTGCTCCATGAACGGGGCGCGCTCGTCGATGCTGGCCAGCGCCGCCTGCATCTGCTGGGCATACGTGAAGGCGCGGATGAGGAGCAGGACGACGGCGGCGAGCGCCGCGAGCCGGGCAGTCCCCGAGACCGAGATGGCCGCCAGGGCCAACACCAGCATCAGGAGGGCAGCGCTCTGGTAGAGGCCGGGGACCGCAGCGGCGAGGAAACGCGTGCGTTCGTGCGGTCGCCGCACTTCCTCGACCCTGCGCTGGAACCCGGCCCGGTAGCTGTCGGTGGCGCCGAAGGCCTCGACCTCCTCTGCGGACGCCACGATCTCCTGCACGGCCTCCGTGAACTCGACCACCTCACGGCTGAGCACCTGGGCCTGCCGTCGCAGCCTCCTCGACAGCGGTCGCAAGGCGATGAAGAGGACCATCGAGGCGACCACCAGACTCGCGGCCCCGACCAGGCTCTGCAGGAAGGCGGCGACGACCATGGTCGTGAACATCACGGCGGCGGTGATGCCGGCCGCCACGTTGATCACGGCCTGCGCGCTCTCGCGGACGGCGACGTTCATCAGGGTCTGGAAGCGCCCCTCCCGCTCGTCGGCCTTCACCGACCAGGAACTGCCCGTGAAGGAGCCGAAGAGCTGAGAGCGCAGCCTGGCCAGCACCTGGGCACTCATCCGCGCGGGCAGATGCGCGAGCCACAGGTGCAACCCCGCCCTCACGAGCGCCAACCCGGCCGCGATCCCGAACGCCAGGGGTCGCGACGCCTCCCCGGCCCAGGGCCCGAGCCCGAAGCTGACCGTGTCGGCCCCCTCCGACAGGGCGGCAGCGATCGTGGCGATGAGAGCGAGCAGCCCAGCCTCCACGAGCCCCGCGAGGACGGCCAGCGCGATCAGCACGGCGATCTGCTTCCGCGCACCTCCGAAGAACGGACTGATCCGGCCCCACGCACGGCGCATCGCGGCGATGGCCGCGATCGGCCCGCGGCGGCCTGCCCTGCCGTCGGGGCGGACGTCACTCACGACCGGCTGCTCTCATCGCGCAGCCACGCGGTCCGGCCCTGCGCCGCATGGAGACGCCCGCGGGCCTTCGCCCAGACCGCCGTCGCCACGAACACAGCGGACGCCGGCAGCCGCCTGGGGTCCTGGGTCACCAGGCGGAGCAGCGAGGCTCCCGACCCAGCCACCCTCCTCCGGCCAGCCGCCCCTGCCCGCTCCTGAACCGTCCTGTTGCCGTGCATCGCGCGGACCCGTCGGCGCAGCAGGTCTGCATAGGTCTTCGGTGGCCAGATGGTGACGAAGGCGTCCGGCACGACGCGGCGCTCCTGCGGCGAGAAGCTGAGGGCCACGTGCAGGTCGTCCGACATCACCTCGGCCCAGTCGGCGATCCGCTGGTGCCCCACCTCGTCGACGGCGATGACCCCGCGGCCGAACAACTCCTCACGCACCGCGTCGAGGTCCTGCCACACCGAGTAGAACAGGCGCACGGAACGGGCCACCCCTGTCATGTCGAACCGTCGGGTCGGGCCGACAGCGTGGACGCCCGGCTGCGTGAGAGCTGCGCACAACGCCTGGATGTCGGCCGCACCGATCACGACGTCCCCGTCCACGTAGATGCGGGGGAACGCGGAAACTGCCCGGTCACCGAGGGCGAGCGCGCGGATCTTCGAGGGGACCGGAGTCTCCAGCACGACCACGCCGCGTTCCCGGGCGACCGCAGCCGTGCGGTCGGTGCACCCGTTGGCGACCACCACGATCTCGGCGTCCGGGGCTCCGGGTGCGAGTGCATCGAGCAGCCGCCCGATTCCCCGCTCCTCGTTGTGCGCCGGGATGATGATCGCGCTCATGGGTGCAGCCTTCCGGTCTCGGATGGTGAAGGCATCCTAGGCCCGTCCCAGCTCCACCAGAGAAGCGTGCAGGTGCGTACACCACGAGGCCAGGAGGTCGATGTCGCGGACGTCACCGCGCAGGTAGGTGTTGATCGAGTTGAGGAGGGACTGGGTGCACTTCAGCCTCATGCCCAGGTGCAGTGCGGCTCGGTCGATGGGGCGACCAGCAACCTCCTCGTAGGCTCCGACGAACGCGTCGACGCGTTCTGCCCGGGTGCCGGCGAGGACCACAGCGGCCGCACCGACCTCCTGGCTCCAGGGGGCCGGGGTGGCGTTGTCGAAGTCGAGCAGGGCGGCCACGCGCAACTCGTCGTCGAGGACCAGGTTCTCCCAGTTGATGTCGTTGTGGATCAGCCCGACGTCAGCGGTCGTCAGGCCTCGCCCCAGGGACCGCCCGGCGAGCCACCTCACCGAATCAGCCACCTCCGGCAGCACGTCGATGATCCAGCGGTCGAAGTCGGACTTGTGGCGCTTGAGTCGCAACGAGTGCCAGTGCGAGAGCCCGGTCCGACGCGGGCGTCGGAGCGCCCTCAGCGCGTGTGCCGGACCCTGGAGGCGCCCCGCCGCTTCGACGGCGGAGACACCGCCTGCGCGGGGCTCGAGCCCCGCGCTGATGCGGTGGAGCGTGCCCAACATGGCCCCGAAGGAGACGACCAGCCCGGGATCCTGCGCCAGGGCCGCGTCCCGGTCGGCGATCTCCAACTGCTGCCCGCTGACCCAGGCGTGGAGGGAGTACCGGGCAGGGCCGTCCGGGAACAACGTCTCGCCCTCGAGCGAGCGCCGCAGCGGAGCTGTGGGAAAGCCCTCCCTGGCGAGACGCTGTTCCAGGCGGTGGGACGCCCCGAGCCGCCCGATCTCCGCGGCGGATGTGTGGCGCTTGAGGACCCACACGCCTCCCCCCGCCCTGACGCGCAGGCTGTTCCCGGTCGTCCGGTACCCGCCCAGGGGTTCGATCGACACCACGAGGCTGTCCTCGAGGCCGAACCCCGCCAGCGCGCGGCGAGCCGCCTCTGCCGGGGGCTCGCCCACCGAGGCCTGCACGCGGGTCCCCCTCACGATGGCGGCCGGATCACGAGGCGGAGGATTCGGTCGTCCCCGGCCTTCGGCCTACCCCGTCCGTCCGTGTTCGACGTCATCACCCACAGCGAACCGTCCGGCGCCGGCACCACGTCCCGAAGACGCCCGATCCCCAACCGGTGGCGGCGGGGCTCGCCCACCTCGCCCGCAGGCTCGAGCGGAATGAACCACAGCGTCTCCCCGCGCAGCGCCGTCATCCAGACACCCTCGTCGGTGACCGTGATGCCTGAGGGCGACGCCTCGTCGGTGGGCCAGGTCACCAGCGGGTCGATGAACCCGGAGCGCCCCGCCCACCCCTCGATGTCCGGCCAGCCATAGTTCCCGCCCGGCTGGATGAGGTTCAGCTCGTCGAACTCGTTGGTCCCGAACTCGGAGGCGTACATCCGCCCATCGGACGTCCAGCCGATGCCCTGGACGTTGCGATGCCCGTAGCTCCACACGGCGTTGCCGAACGGGTTCCCCGGCGCCGGTTCCCCCGTCGGCGTCAAGCGGAGGATCTTCCCCGCCAAGCTGTCCGTGTCCTGCGCCCGGTCCTCCTGGCGGGCGTCCCCGGTGGTCACGTAGAGGTAGCCGTCCGGACCGAACGCCAGCCGGCCGCCGTTGTGGTTCTGGTGCGAGGGGATGCCGTCGAGGATCACCGTCGGATCGACCAGGTCGTCGCCGTCGAGGTTGTAGCGCACCACCCGGTTGTCGCGGTCCGTCGTCAGGTACAGGTAGATGCCCTGGTCCGGGCCGATGGCGATTCCCAGGAGTCCGTCCTCGCTCTCGTGGTGAACCGCCGGCACCGCACCGCCGCGGCCGTCTGCGCTGAGGCGCGTCTGCCCGCGGTCGTCGACGCGCAGCACCTCGCCCGAGTCGCGCAGGGTCACCAGGGCCGAGCCATCGGGGAGGAACGCGGCGCCCCAGGGGGTCTGCAGCCCGGTCGCGACGTCGGTCGTCTCGCGGATGTCCCCCGGTGTGCCGCGATCGCGCGGGGTGGCCGTCACCTCGGGTGTCGTGGTGGGAGACGGCGCGGGAGTGCGTGGCTCAGTCACCGACGGCCGTGGGGCAGGTCCGCTGACACGCTCGGGCTCCGGCCCTCCGCACGCCGTCAGGACGAGGGTCGCGCCGACGGCCAGTGAGGTCCACCTGGCCCGGCGCCTCCAGGGATTCGTCATCGCCACCTCCGAGCAGGTTCTGCCCATGGCACCACCTCCGGGCGGGCGTGTCAACGGCCGTGCAGGGGCGCCGCCGACCTCAAGCAGGTGCCGGCGGCTCGCAGGCATCGATGAACGCCTGGACGTCATGTGATGCGAGCAGTGGCAGGTGCTCCATGATCTTCTCGACCGGCCAGTCCCACCACCTGATCCGCAGCAACGCCTCGATCTGCTCCGGCGGGAAGCGGAACCCCAGAACCCGAGCAGGATTGCCCGCCACGATGGCATAGGGCGGCACGCTCCGGCGGACCACGCTCCCGGCGCCGACCACAGCGCCGTCGCCCACCTCCACGCCGGACATGATCAACGACTGGTGCCCGATCCACACGTCGTTGCCGATCAGGACGTCGCCCCTGGATGTCGACGTCTCCAGGCCCGGGTCGCTGAAGGCCTCCCGGAACGGCTCATAGGCGGGGAAGCGGTAGGTCGACACGAAGTCAGCCCGATGCTCGCCGCCCAGCAGCACGTGGCATCCGTAGGCCAACGAACAGAACTGACCCATGCTGAAGCGTGCCCCCGGGGACCGATTGGACACGGTGACGTGACCCCAGGAGAAGCGTCCGATGTCGTACTGGCGCAGGTCGGGTCTCGCATCCAGTCTGGTGCCGGGCGGGAGGGTCACCTCACGTGAGGGATCGAGCCTTCCCACGGCTCGCCGCAGCTTGGCGGTGGCCTTCCGCACCCATACCCCGGGACCTCGCGTCCCGTTCAGGAGGGATGCCGGGTCGGGGGACGGTCGGGGGTAGCCGGCCAACCGGACCATGAGCGAAACCCCCCTGCCGTCGGAGCCTCCCCGAGTGTGGGGCGTGTTCCCACATTAGCCCACCGGCCGGGCCACTCGCGGGCCTGAAGGCAGCAACCCGCCCCGGGTTGCCGCCTCCCGGACGACCCAATTCTGAGAAACTCACAGGATAAGTTAAGGTACTTGGGTTCCATCCCCCGGGCGCTCGACTCCTCCGTCGAGATCGCCCACACCTCACCAACTAGGGAGTACCCCCATGGCTGACATCTCCGTCCGCCCACATGCCCCACGGGGCGCCATGACGAGACGTTGGGCTGCGATTCCCGCATCCCTGCTTCTCTGCGCCGGCCTGATGACCGGCTTCGTCTCATCCGCGCAGGCTGCCGCCCCCGGCGTTCCCGACCAGATCGCCCTCACCCCCTCGGGGTCGATCACCGTGACCGAGCCCGGTACGGTCATCGACGGTCGCGACGTCCGAGGAGTCATCGCGGTCCAGGCCGATGACGTGACGATTCGCAACACCCGCGTCACCTACGGCGGGAGTTCGCACTCGATCCGCATCTTCGACGGTGCGGACGGGACGAGGATCGAGAACACGACCGTCACCTGCACCGGCGACCGGACCAACGGCATCGTGTTCGGCAACTACACCGCCGACTCGGTCGCCGTCAACGGATGCCGGAACGACTTCATGTCCTCCGAGAGGCGCCCGGCCACCGTCACCAACAGCTCCATCGACGGTGAACCCTTCTCGACGACGTCCGCGCCGACACCGACGCCGACGCCCACCCCCACGCCGACGCCGACCCCCACGCCGACGCCCACCCCCACGCCGACGCCGACCCCCACGCCGACGCCCACCCCCACGCCGACGCCGACG
>DUOQ01000297.1 GCA_012838755.1 Propionibacterium sp.
ACGAGGCGGGCCGCGGGGCGTGCGCCGGTCCCCTGGTCGCGGCGTCCGTGGTGCTGCCGGCCCGGCCCATCGCGGGCCTCAACGACTCCAAGAAGCTCACCGCGCGGTCCCGCGAGCGGCTCCACGACGTGATCCTCGCCAAGGCGCTGGCCTGGTCGGTGGTCCGCGTCGAGCCCCACGAGTGCGACGCCCTCGGGATGCATGTGGCCAACATCGAGGCGCTCCGCCGCGCGGTCGCCCGGCTCGAGACCCGACCCGACTTCGTGATCACCGACGGCTTCCCGGTCGATGGCTTCGGGGTCCCGACCCTGGCCATGTGGAAGGGCGACGCCGTCGCGGCGAGCGTGTCCGCGGCGTCCATCATCGCGAAGGTGACCCGCGACCGGATCATGACCGCCTACGCCGCCGACCACCCCGGGTACGCCTTCGACGTGCACAAGGGCTACTGCACGCGGGACCACCAGGACGAGCTCGACGCGCTCGGCCCGTGTCCGATCCACCGCATGAAGTGGGACAACGTCGCCCGAACGGTTAGGCTGGGCCAGTCATGAGCACCGAGGACCTAGAGCAGTACGAGTCCGAGCTGGAACTCCAGCTGTACCGCGAGTACAAGGACGTCGTCGGCATCTTCACCTACGCCGTCGAGACCGAGCGCCGGTTCTACCTGTGCAACGCGGTCGACCTCAAGGTGCGCACCGAGGGTGGCGACGTCTATTACGAGGTCTCCATGGGCGACGCCTGGGTGTGGGACATGTACCGCCCGGCCCGCTTCGTGAAGTCCGCCAAGGTGCTGACGTTCCGCGACGTCTCCATCGAGGAGATCGCGCACTCGGAGCTGCAGGTCCCCGACAACCTCTGAGGCTGGTTGCGCCTGCCGAAACCCCGTAGGGTCGGCCCATGACGCGACTGGCCGCCGCCACCCGTGGCCTGTCCGCCCCGCTCGCCGCCCTCGACCTGACCGCGTTCGACGCCAATGCCGGCGACCTCGCCCGGCGCGCGGGGGGCCTCCCCATCCGGGTCGCGTCCAAGTCGCTGCGCTGCCGGGACGCCCTCACTCGCGTCCTCGCCCTGCCGGGGTACGCCGGCGTGATGGCCTACGCACTCGCCGAGGCCCTGTGGCTGGTGGGGCACGGCATCGACGACGTCTTCGTCGCCTACCCGAGCGTCGACCGGGCCGCCCTGGCCGCCCTCCTGCGCGACGACCGTGCCCGCGCCGAGGTCACCATCACGATCGACTCGGTCGAGCACGTCGACCTCCTCGCCGACGCCCTCGGCCGCGGCTCCCGGGTGCGGGTGGCGATCGACGTCGACTGCTCGGTGCGCCTCGGACGGCTGCACCTGGGGGTGCGGCGCTCACCGGTGCGGACCCCCTCCGACGCGGTCACGGTGGCACGCGCGGCCCAGGCGGCGGGGCTGTCCGTCGTCGGCGCCCTGTTCTACGACGCCCAGGTGGCCGGCCTGCCGGACGCCTCGGCGGTCGTCCGCTGGTTGAAGCGCCGCACCGTGGCCGAATTGCCCGAGCGCCGGGCCGCCGTGGTCGAGGCCCTGCGGGGCGTGGCCAACCTCGCCTTCGTGAACGGGGGCGGCACGGGCTCCCTCCACACCTTCACCGGGGACGCCTCGGTGACCGAACTGGCCGCCGGGTCGGGGCTGTACGGGCCCACGCTGTTCGACGGCTACCGGTCGTTCCACCCCGAGCCGGCGCTGCAGGTGGGGCTGCCGGCGGTGCGGCGTCCCGCGCCCGGGGTGGTCACGCTGTTCTCGGGCGGCTACGTCGCCTCCGGCGAGCCGGGGTGGTCGCGCGTGCCGCACCCGGTCGACCGAGCCCTGGCGCTGCTGCGCACCGAGGGGGCCGGGGAGGTGCAGACACCGGTGCGCGGGGCGTCCGCCGATCGCGTGGCGCTGGGCGACACCGTCTGGTTCCGGGGTGCCAAGGCCGGCGAGTTGCTGGAGCGGTTCGACACGGTGCACGTGGTGGAGGGGGACGCGGTGGTGGCGACGTGGCCGACCTACCGCGGCGAGGGGAGGAACTTCGGATGACGTGGAGCAACTGGTCCGGGACCGTGACCGCGACACCCCGCCAGGTGGTGGCGCCGGTGGACGCCGCGGCCGCCGCCGGGGTCCTCGCGCGGGCGGTGGACAGCGGCAGGAAGGTCCGCCCGTTGGGGTCGGGCCACTCGTTCAGCCCGATCGGGCAGCCCACCGACATCGCGGTCAGCGTCGCCGCGCTGGCGGGCGTCCGGGACCACAACCTGGCCAACGGGCGCGTGTGGGTCGGTGCGGGCACCCGCCTGAGCCACCTCAACCGGGCCTTGGACACCCTCGGCCTCGCCCTGCCGAACCTCGGTGACATCGACCGGCAGACCATCGCGGGCGCGGTCGCCACGGGGACGCACGGCACGGGCCTGGGCCTGTTCGGCATCGCCGCGGCCGTCGTCGGGGTGGAACTTGCCACGGCGTCCGGCGAGGTGCTGCGCTGCAGGCCCGGGGACGGCACCTTCGAGGCGGCGCGCATCAACCTGGGGGCGCTGGGCATCGTCTCCGCGCTCGAGTTGCAGACCGTGCCGGCGTTCCGGCTGCGTGCGGTCGAGGAGCAGCTGCCCCTGGCGGAGGTGCTGGCCGACCCGCACGGCTTCGCCGCGAGCGCCGACCACGCCGAGTTCTTCTGGTTCCCGCACGCGGACACCGTGGCGACGCGGCGCAACCACCGCGACGGTGCGGACGGGGACCCGCTGCCCCGGTGGCGGGAGGTCCTGGACGACGAGGTCGTCACCAACGGCGTGTTCGGCCTGGTCAACCGGGTGGGCGCCGCCGCGCCGCGGCTCGTGCCCTCCCTGAACCGGCTGAGCGCGCGGGTCATGGGGTCGCGCACCTACACCGACCGCTCGCACCGCGTGTTCTGCTCGCCCCGCCGGGTGCGGTTCGTCGAGTCGGAGTACGCGGTCCCGCTGGACGCGGTCGCGGCCGTGCTGCGGGAACTGCGGGCCTGGTACGACCGGACGCGCGCGCCGATCCAGTTCCCGGTCGAGGTGCGTTTCGTGGCCGCCGACGACGTGTGGCTCTCGGGCGCGTACGGACGCGCGACCGCCTACGTGGCGGTGCACCAGTACGCGGGGTCCCCGGTGGGCGAGTCCTTCGACGTGTTCGAGCGCATCGTTGCCGAGCACGACGGGCGCCCGCACTGGGGCAAGCAGCACTCGCTGGGCGTCGATCGGCTTCGCGAGGTGCACCCCCGCCTGGACGACTTCCTCGCCGTGCGTGACCGCCTGGACCCCGCGCGCGTCCTGGCGAACCCCCACCTGGAGCGCATCCTGGGCGCGTGACCGCGTTGTCCACAGGGCACGTCCGGGGCGTCGGACCGTTGTCCACAGGTCCGGAAACGGGGTGACCGGAACGGGGGTCGCGTGCCGATCATCCGGGGCATGGACCGACGACGCGAGACGGGCGGCCAGGGGGAGGACCTCGTGGCCCACTACCTGCAACGACGGGGTTGGGAGGTGCTGGACCGCAACTGGCGCACCGCCGCCGGCGAGATCGACCTCGTCTGCCGCGACCCCGAGGGGGCCGTGGTGGTGTGCGAGGTCAAGGCCCGCCGCGGGCGGGGCTGGGGGTCGCCGCTGGAGGCGATCACCTACGACAAGGCGGTGCGGCTGCGCCGCCTGGCGGCCGCGTGGGCGCGGGCGCACGACGTCGCGGTCCCGTCCCTGCGGGTGGACGCCCTGGGCGTGCTCTGGCACCGCGACGGCACCGCCTCCGTGCAACACGTGCGGGGGATCGAGCCGTGAGGCTCGGCCGGGCCCGGTCCGTGGGGCTGGTCGGCCTCCGGGCGACGCTGGTCGACGTCGAGGTCTCGGTGGGCGGCGGGCTGCCGCGCACCCAGATCGTCGGCCTCCCCGACGCGGCGCTCAGCGAGGCCAAGGCCCGCTGCAGGGCGGCGGTCGGCACCAGCGGGTTCGAGTGGCCGCAGCACCTGGTGATCGTGAACCTGTCGCCGGCGTCGCTGCCCAAGTCGGGGACGCACTTCGACGCGAGCATCGTGGCCGCGGTCCTGGCCGCGAACGGCAGCGTGCCGCAGACGCGGCTGGACGACGCGGTGGTGATGGGGGAGGTGGGCCTCGACGGGGCCCTCCGCCCGGCGCGGGGGGTCCTCCCCGCCGTCCTCGAGGCCGCACGGGCCGGGGTCGGGCATGCGATCGTGCCGCTGCCCCAGGTGCGTGAGGCCCGGCTCGTCGAAGGCATCAGGGTGCACGGCGTGGCGTCGGTGTCCGAGCTCGCCGCCCTGCTCCGGGGGGAGGACGTGCCCGAGAGGCTGCCCGACGTCACCCCGATCGAGGCGGCGCGACGCGAGCCCGACCTCGCCGACGTGGCCGGCCAACCCGAGGCCCGCTGGGCGCTCGAGATCGCCGCGGCCGGCGCCCACCACCTGTACTTCAAGGGCCCGCCCGGGGTGGGCAAGACGCTGCTGGCCGAGCGGCTGCCGGGGATCCTGCCCGACCTGACGCCCGTGGACGCGCTCGAGGTGGCGGCCATCCGCTCGCTGTGCGGGCTGCACGTGGGCGGGGTGCTGCCCCGGCGTCCGCCCTACGCGGCACCCCACCACTCGGCCTCGGTCGCGTCCCTGGTCGGGGGCGGCTCGTCGATCGCCCAGCCCGGGGCGATCTCGCTGGCCCACCGTGGCGTGCTCTTTCTCGACGAGGTGCCCGAGTTCAGCCCCACGGCCCTCGAGGCGCTGCGCACGCCCCTGGAGTCGGGGCGCATCGAGCTGGCCCGGTCGCGGGCCTCGACGCAGTACCCGGCGCGCTTCCAACTCGTCCTCGCGGCCAACCCGTGCCCGTGCGGCAACTACGGACTGAAGGGGCTGGCCTGCACCTGCACGCCCCAGGCGATCCGCCGCTACGGCGAACGGGTCTCGGGGCCGATCCTGGACCGGATCGACATCCAGCAGACCCTGAAGCAGATGAGCCAGTCCTACCTGCGGCGGGTGGGCCGCACGGCGTCCGAGCCGAGCGCTGCGGTGGCGGCCCGGGTGGCGGAGGCGCGCGCCCGGCAGGCGGCCCGCCTGTCCCCGTTGGGCTTCGCCACGAACGCCGAGGTGCCGGGGCCGGTCCTGCGCCAGGAGCTGCCGCTCCCATTGGGCATCGGGCTGGTGGACGAGGCCGTCACCCGGGGCCAGTTGAGCGCCCGCGGGGTCGACAAGGTGATGCGGATCGCGTGGACCCTGGCCGACCTGGCCGGTGTCGGGGTGCCGCGCAGGCAGGACGTGCAGACCGCCCTGGCCATGCGGCGGGGCGACGAGTTGGCGGAGGTGCGGTGTGGGTGAGCGGGAGGAACGTGCGGCGCGGATGGCATTGGCCTGTGTGGCGGAGGCCGGCGACCTGCGGTTGCGTGACGCACTGCGGGTCGCGGAGGCTCCCGAGGTGTGGCACGCGGTGCGCACCTCGACGACCGACGACGCGTGGACGCGGCGGGCCGCCCAGCTCGACCTGGGCGCGGTGGTCGCCGCCGGACATCGTCACGGGCTGCGGTTCCTGATCCCGTCGGACCCCGACTGGCCGACCGGCCTGGCGGACCTGGACCACAGCGAGCCGGTCCAGCGCTGGGGCGGGATGCCGGTGGGCCTGTGGGTGCGGGGCCGGGCCTGTCTGGCCGAACTCACCGCGAGCGCCGTGGCCATCGTGGGGTGCCGGGCCTCGACCGCGTACGGTGACCGGATCGCCTCCGACCTGGGGGCCGGCCTCGCGGCGACCGGCACCACGGTGGTGTCCGGGGGTGCCTTCGGCATCGACGCGGCCGCCCACCGCGGGGCGCTGGCCGAGGGTGGTCCCACGATCGCGGTGATGGCTGGGGGGCTGGATGACTACTACCCCAAGGGGAACACCGCGATGTTGGGGCAGGTGGCCGAGCACGGCCTTGTCGTCTCCGAGACCCCGCCGGGGGTGGCGCCGTCGCGGCGCCGCTTCCTCACCCGCAACCGGCTCATCGCGGGGCTGTCGGCCGGCGTGGTGGTCGTCGAGGGGACCGCCCGCAGCGGCGCCCGGAACACGGTCAGCTGGGCCACCAGCTGCCTGCGCCTGGTGATGGCGGTCCCGGGGCCGGTCTCGAACTCGACCTCGTACCTGCCACACCTGCTCGTGCGCGACCGGGAGGCGGAACTCGTCACCGGCCTCGAGGACGTCCGTGAGGCGATCGCGCCCATGGGGCAGGACCTCCTCACCCGCGCGACCCAGCCCCGGCTGCTCGACGAACTCGATGCCGACCAGGCCGCCGTGTACGAGGCCCTGCCCTCGCGGGGGAGCCGGTCGACCGGGGAGATCGCCCTGGAGTCGGGCGTGCACCTGCGCGTGGCCCTGGTGGCGCTGGAGGAGCTGCGGGCCCGGGGGCTGGCCGCGGCGCTGCCCGACGGGGGCTGGCGCCTGGGGGTGGTGCAGGACCGGCCGGTGCGGTCAGCGCAGCAGCAGGGTCGCCGCTGACAGCGCCGACGCGACGATGGTGACGACCTCGAACTGCCGCTGGGTGACCCGGCCGATGATCCACGTGCCCAGCCACGCCCCGAGCAGCACGGCCGGGATCATGACGAGGTCGAGCACGAGTCCCTCACGGGTGAACAGGCCCAGCGAGGCCGCCAGCGGCACCTTCGACACGTTGATCAGCGCGAAGAACCAGGCGTTGGTGCCGATGAAGCGGCTCTTGTCGATGCGGGCGGCCAGGAAGTACAGCGCCATCACCGGGCCGGCGGCGTTCGCGGTCATCGTCGTGAACCCGGCAGCCGTCCCCGTCAGGCTGGCCCGGACCCAGTGGGGGTCGGTGTTCGGCTCGGCGGGGGCGGCGCGGCGGACCCGCTGCCACAGTTGGAGGACCACCATGAACAGCAACAACGCGCCGATGGTGCGGCGCATGAACGTGTCGTCGACGAAGTTCATGAACAACGCGCCCAACAGCAGACCCGGGATCACGCTGGGCACGAGCTTGAGCAGCAGGCGCCACGACACGGTCCGGTACCGGATGATGGCGATGAGGTCACCGACGAGCAGCAGCAGGAGCACCGTCGCCGTGGACTCCTTGGCCGGCATGACGAGGGCGAACACCGCAACCGAGATCGCCGCGATCCCGCCGAAGGATGTCTTCGAGAACCCGATCACCACCGACGCGGCGGCCATGGCCAGGAGCAGGGGCCAGCCGTACAGGGCGATCAGGTCGGGCACCGCTCGACCCTACTCCCCGATGGGACGCCCCGGGGCTCAGGCCACGTACTCGCGTTGGCCCCGGACCCAGGTCTCCCGGACGTGCACCCGGCAGATGTCGTCGGTGGGGATCGTGAAGATGTCCTTGTCGAGCACCACGAAGGACGCCTCGTAGCCCTCCTCGATGCGCCCCAGCCCCGGCAACGCCATGCACGTGGCGGCGCGCGAGGTGTACAGCTCGAGGGCCTGGGCGACCGTCACCGACTCGTCGGGGTTGAGGATCGCACCGGTCCACGAGCGGCGGTCCACCGCGGCCTGAACCGACACGAACACGTTGTCGGCGTCGGAGTGGGCGGTGGCGGGGGCGTCCGACGACAGGGCGGTGTGCTTCAACTCGGTGTGGAAGGACCGGATCGGGTAGGCGATGCGCGCCTGCTCGGGGGACAGGTTCTGCTCGTAGGACTTGTACTCGGCGAAGAAGAAGATCGTGTGGCTCACCACGGCGATCGGCATGCGTGCGTCGCGCACCCGCGCGATCATCTCGGGGCTGAACAGCGTCGAGTGCTCGATGCGGACCGAGGGCAGGTCACCCAACCACCCCTCCTCGTCGGCGAACTCGTCGAGGACGGCGTCGATCGCAGCGTCGCCCATCGCGTGCACCGCCAGTTGGACGCCGTTGGCCCGGGCCCAGGCGGCGGCGTCGGCGAGGTCCTCGGGGCTGGTGGTGCGGATGCCGTGGTCACAGGTTCCGGGGTAGGGCTCGTTCGTCCAGGCCGTCGCGTTGGAGTAGGCGCCGTCCAGCAGGATCTTCACGCCGGCGATGAAGACCTCCCCGGAGCGGTCCTCGTCGCTCAGCACCGGCGGGTTGTCCTTGATGTGCTCCCAGATCGGGTACAGGCCCAGCCGGGGCAGCCAGCTCTGCTCCCGGGCGGCGCGGAACAGCTCGAGCGGCTTGGGGGAGAACGTGGAGGCCAGGTCGCCGATCGCCACGATCCCCCTTTCGAGGAAGTGCTGGTCGAGCCGGGCCATCCGCGAGATGCGCTTGTCGTCGGGGACGCTGGGGATCAAGCCGTACACCAGGTCGATGGCGTTGGGCTCCAGGAGCAACCCGTCGGGCTCACCCTCGGCGTCGCGCCCGATCTCGGCGTGTGGCGGGTCGGGAGTGTCCCGGGTGATCCCGGCCATCTCGAGGGCCACGCTGTTGACGACCGCGGTGTGGACGTCACAGCGGCGCACGAAGATGGGACGGGTGTCGCTCACCCTGTCGAGGTCATGACGGTTGGGCGAGCGGTGCTCGGGGAAGCGCGAGTCGTCGTAGCCGTGGCCCTCGATCCAGGGGTCGTCGGGTTCGGGATCCTCGGCACCCTTCAGCGCCTCGACCATCTCGTCGATGGAGGAGACGGCCGGCGGCAGGACGACCACCGCGTCCATGAGGGAGGCCATCAGGGCGGGGTGGGTGTGGACGTCCAGCAGGCCCGGCAGCACGGTGGCCCCGCCGAGGTCGAGCACCTCCTCGCCGGGCGCCGGCTCGGGCACCCGCTCGTCCGTTCCGACCCAGGTGAACCGGCCCTCCTCGATCCTGAAGGCGAACGCGAACGACTCACCCTCCCCGGTGAAGACCTTCGCGTTGTGGACGAGCATGCACCCCATTGTCAGGGGGAGACGGCCCGTGGAAAGTAGAAACCCGAGGATTGGGACTCTTGTCCCAGTCCTCAGCGGGCGGCCAGAGCTTCCAGGGCGGCCGGATCCCGCAGCTCGACGACGTCCCGCGCGACGTCCACGATGCCGTCGCGCTCGAGGCGGGCCAGCGCCCGGCTGAACGATTCGGGGGTGGTGGCCAGCCACGACGCGATGTCCTTCTTCGGCATCGGCAACCGGACGCGGTACGCCCCGGCCGTGCCCTCGGCCGGGAGGTCGAGCAGGTAGCCCGCCACCCGTGCGGGGACGTCGAGGGCGGACAGCGTCAGGCGGCGCTCGGCGTCGGTGAGGCGCTCCGACAAGGTGCGCAGCATGCCCACGCTGATGCCCGGGTAGGTGGCGACGAGCCGCGCGAGGTCGGCGTGGCTGAAGACGCACAGGCGGGTCTCCTCGGCGGCCTCGACGTGGTGCTGCGGGCGTTCGCCGGTCAGGAAGGCCTGCTCACCGACCGCCTCGCCGGGCCCGGCGACCCGCACGAGCTGGGTGCGGCCGCTGGGGGCGATGTGGACGACCTTGACCGACCCGGTGTGCACCACGAACAGCTGCCCGACGGCCTCGCCCGCGCGGTGCAGGACCTCCCCGGCGGACAGGGTGACCGGGCGCGCGAACGAACCCACGGCGTCCTGCTGCTCGGGGGACAGGCGCGCGAAGATCGGTACCCGGCGGACACACGTCGCATGGGGCTGGTCGAGGACGGTCAACTCACGCACAGGGCCAGCCTCGCACACGTCCGGGGGGATGCGACTGGGCTAGGTTGGCGGGGTGACTGATGCCCCCGACCCGTACCCGCGTGCCGGGACGACCGCCGACTTCGCGGCGAACCTCGCCGCCGTCCGCACCCGGATTGCGGCGGCCGCCGAGGGGGCGGGCCGCGATCCCGGCGGGGTGCGCCTGTTGCCTGTCAGCAAGACGGTGCCGGAGGACCGGCTGCGGCTGGCGATCGCTGCGGGGATGACCGAGCTGGGCGAGAACAAGGTGCAGGAGGCCCAGCGCAAGGCCGGCAACCTGGCCGACCTCGGCGTCCGGTGGTCGGTGATCGGGCACCTGCAGTCGAACAAGGCCAAGGACGTGGCCGCGTTCGCCCACGAGTTCCAAGCGCTGGACCGGCTCAAGGTGGCCGACGGCCTCGACCGCCGGCTGCAGGCGGACGGGCGCGGGCTCGACGTGTTCATCCAGGTGAACACGTCGGCCGAGGACACCAAGTTCGGCCTGCCCCCGGGCGACGTGCTGCCGTTCCTGGCCGCGCTCCGGGCGCACCACGCGCTGAGGGTGCGCGGCTTGATGACGCTGGCGGTCTTCAGTGGTGACACCGAGCGCGTCCGGGCGTGCTTCCGGCTGCTGCGCGACCTGCGCGACCGGGCCCGCGCCACCGACCCCGACCTCGTGGGGGAGGGCCACCTGTCGATGGGCATGTCGGGTGACTTCGAGCTGGCCATCGCCGAGGGGGCGACGGTCGTGCGTGTGGGCCAGGCCATCTTCGGGGCGCGGCCGACCCCCGATGCCCTCTACTGGCCCGGGTTGTTCCCGGAGTCGCCCGATCCCCACTCCTCGGAGATGTCGGAGTCGGTGTAGGTCGCCTTGGCCATCTCGACGCCGCCCACGGTGGCGAGCTCGGGGTGCGCGGCGTCGAACGCCGGTGACTCCGACCGGATGCGCGGCAGGTGGGTGAAGTTGTGCCGCGGCGGCGGGCAGGAGGTCGCCCACTCCAAGGAGCGCCCCCAGCCCCACGGGTCGTTCGCGGTGACCTTCTCGCCGCGGGTCATGGTGATGGACACGTTCCAGAGGAACGGCAGCATCGAGGTGGCGAGCAGGAAGGCCCCGACCGTGGGGACCCGGTTGAGGAAGGTGAAGCCCTCCTCGGGCAGGTAGTCGGCGATGCGACGCTGCATGCCCTCCACGCCAAGCCAGTGCTGGACCAGGAAGGTGGTGTGGGAGCCGACGAACAGCAGCCAGAAGTGCACCTTGCCCCAGCGCTCGTCGAGCATCCGCCCGGTGAACTTGGGCCACCAGAAGTAGTAGCGCGAGAACATCGCGAACACGACGGTGCCGAACACGACGTAGTGGAAGTGCGCGACCACGAAGTAGGTGTCGGTGACGTGCCAGTCCAGCGACGGGTTGGCCAGGATGATGCCGGGCAGGCCACCGAACAGGAACGTCGTCATGAACCCGACCGCCCACAGCATGGGCGTGTCGAGGCGGATGGACCCGTTCCACATGGTGCCGATCCAGTTGAAGAACTTCACCCCGGTCGGGATCGCGATGAGCATCGTCATGAAGGAGAAGAACGGCAGGTTCACCGCGCCGGTGGCGAACATGTGGTGGGCCCACACGCCCATCGACAGCCAGGCCCATGATGTAGAGCCCGAGCACCCACAATGTGCCGCCCGCCCCGGGTGAGTGCACGGCGTCCGACAGCGGCACGGAGGCGAACCAGCCGAAGGACGCCGCTCCGTCGGGGGTGAGGAACCCGGCACACGCCATCAGCGATCCGCCCGGGTACAGCCAGTAACCGAACGCGTTGAGGCGCGGGAAGGCCATGTCGGGGGCGCCCAGCTGCAGGGGGAGGAGCCAGTTGGCGAAGCCGGCGAACAGGGGTGTGGCGAACATCAGCAGCATGATCGTGCCGTGCATCGTGAAGAGCTGGTTGTACTTCTCGTAGTGGAGGTACTGCAGCCCGGGGAAGGCCAGTTCGGCGCGGGATCCGGAGCGAGCGGGCCCCCGAAGATGAAGAAGGCCATCGTGGTGACGAAATGCATCGTGCCGAGATGCTTGTGGTCGGTGGTCGCCACCCACGAGACGATCCTCGTGCCCCACAGCCTGCGGCGGGACGCCGTGGGCGCGGCGGCGGTGCGGGTCGCGAGGCCGGTGGACGTGGCCCCGAGCACCGAACTGCGGCAGTGGTACGGGCACGACCCGGCGCGCTTCGACGAGTTCGTCGCCCGGTACTGCGCCGAACTGGACGCCTCGGGTGCGGCCCGCGCCCTGGCCGACGACCTGGCGGGGGAGCCCGTCGTCCCGCTCCTGGTCGGTGCCCGGGACGTCGAGAACAGCCAGGGGTTGGTCCTGCTCGAACGCCTGCGCCGGCAGCGCTGATACTGTGCGGCCCACGCTGGATTCCCGAAGGGGGAGGCATGTCTATTCCGTTTGTGGTCGAGGAACTGCGCGACCGCTACTACCTCGTGCGCGGCACCCAGGATGGTGATGCGACCGAGACGCGGGTCTTCGTCGACCCGGCCGTGCAGTCCGGGCTCGCGCTCGACGGCGTGCCACCCGAGGACGTCGTGCGCGTGACGATCGACTTCCTGCTGGAGCGTCAGCGCATCGACGACCTGCCCACGCAGGTCGACCTCGAGGACGTCGCGGCCGCCTACGAGGAGTTCGAGACGCACCTGCGCGAGCAGCTCGGTTCGAGCGGGGCCTGAGCCGAGCCGACCGGACTCAGGCGAGGTGGCCCCTCCGGGTCGCCTCGGCCTGCGCCGTCAGGGCCAGCCGCATGACCTCGAACGTGTGCTCCTGCGGCGCCGCGGTCTGGGTGCGGCCCCGCACGTCGGCCACCACGTGGTCGTAGTAGGTCAACGGGACGCCGTCCAGCTGCTCGTGGTGGGTGCCCTCGTCGTTGACCCAGAACAGGTGGTTGGTGCCGGGGCGGCCCTCGACGTCGACGTACTTGCGCAGTTCGATGTAGCCCTTCGTGCCGAGGATGAACAGGCGGCCGTCGCCCCAGGTGGGCAGGCCCTGCGGGGTGAACCAGTCGACCCGCACGTAGCCCTGCGCGTTCTCGCTGCGCAGCAGCACCTCGCCGAAGTCGTTCATGCCCGGGTCGTCGGGGTGGGCGAAGTTGCCGACCGTGGACGCCACGACCTCGGCGGTCTC
>DUOQ01000298.1 GCA_012838755.1 Propionibacterium sp.
GAGACCGCCGAGGTCGTGGCGTCCACGGTCGGCAACTTCGCCCACCCCGACGACCCGGGCATGAACGACTTCGGCGAGGTGCTGCTGCGCAGCGAGAACGCGCAGGGCTACGTGCGGGTCGACTGGTACACCCCGCAGGGGCTGCCGACGTGGGGCGATGGGCGCCTGTTCATCCTGGGCACCCAGGGCTACATCGAGCTGCGCAAGTACGTCGATGTCGAGGGTCGGCCCGGCACGAACCACCTGTTCTGGGTCAACGACGAGGGCACCCACTACGAGCAGCTCGACGGCGTCCCGCTCACGTACTACGACCACGTGGTCGCCGACGTGCGCGACCGCACGCACACCGCCGCGCCGCAGGAGCACACCTTCGAGGTCATGCGCCTGGCGCTCACGGCCCAGGCCCAGGCCACGCGCCGCGGCCACCTCAGCTGACGCGACCCCGGACGCCCCGGCTCAGCCCTGCGCTGGGCCGAGGCGTGTCCGCAGGTGCTCGGCGAAGTCGTCGTAGGCGGCCGCGACGTCCTCGATGTCGACCTGCGTGGGCAGGTCGTCGATGCGCTGGCGCTCGAGGAGGTAGTCGATCGTCGTCGTGACGACGTCGGGGGCGGACACGCCCTCGATCCTGAGGTCGGCGAGCACCGCGGGGTCCACGAAGACGCGCGTCTCGGCGAGGTCGCCGTCCTCCCGCCCGCGGATGATGTAGTAGTGGTCGCGCAGTTCCTCGACCTCGTACCGATCAGGCATGTGCTCCCCCTTCGGGATCCAGATTGGCGCGCACGCTATCACCGCTGCCGGCGCAGGCGTTCGCGCAGCACCGGACCCTGGCTGTGTTCCACATCCTTCGAGCCGACCAGCAGGGTGACCACGGGTTCCCCCGCCAGGGAGTCGGCCAGCGCGTGGGCCGCGCCCGAGGCGTCCAGTTCGGCGCGGTAGCGCTCGACGAACTCGTCGAACCGCTCCGGGTCGTGCCCGTACCACTGGCGCAACTCGGTGCTCGGCGCGACGTCGACCTCGTGGCGGTCGATGCGGGCGTCGGCCTTGCTCAGCCCGCGCGGCCACAGCCGGTCCACCAGCACCCGGACGCCGTCGCCCTCGGTCGGCTCGTCGTAGGCACGCTTGAGCTCCCATCGGGTCTTCGTTGCAGCCATGGGGGGCCTCCTTGCTCGGTCATGCTCAGGCTAACCCCTCCCCCTTGTTTTTAACAGGTCAATCTGTATTTAATGGGCCATCCGAGCAGGGAGCGTCATCTCCCCTGGCCCAAGGGCAGAGGTTCCCGAGGAGGGAACCCATGTCCACTCTCGACACCGCCAGGATCGCGGCGCGCACGACCGCAACCGCAGCCACCCGCCGCCGCGTCTCGTGGGGCACCACGGCCATGGAGTGGATCTCGACGACCGACCACAAGAAGCTCGGGACGATGTACTTCGTCACCACGATGGCCTTCTTCATGTTCGGCGGCCTGCTCGCCCTGTTCATGCGCGCCGAGTTGGCCTTCCCGGGGTTGCAGTACCTGCACTACGAGAAGTACAACCAGATGTTCACGATGCACGGCACGATCATGCTGTTGATGTTCGCCACGCCCCTGTTCGCCGGCTTCGCCAACTGGATCCTCCCGCTGCAACTGGGCGCGCCCGACATGTCGTTCCCCCGCCTGAACGCCTTCGCCTACTGGCTGTACCTGTTCGGCTCGCTGATGGCGTGCGCCGGCTTCCTCACCCCCGACGGGGCGGCGTCCTTCGGGTGGTTCGCCTACGTCCCGCTGTCGGACGCCGTGCACTCCCCCGGTGTGGGCGGCGACCTGTGGGGGCTGGGGCTCTACGTCATGGGCCTGGGCACGATCCTGGGTGCGGTGAACTTCATCACCACGATCGTCACGATGCGCGCGCCGGGCCAGACGATGTTCCGGATGCCGATGTTCACCTGGAACATCTTCGTCACCTCGATCATGGTGCTCATCACGTTCCCGGTGCTGGGGGCCGGGCTGCTGGTGCTGGCCTCCGACCGCATCCTCGGCACGCACATCTTCGATGCCGCCACCGGCGGGGCGCTGCTGTGGCAGCACCTGTTCTGGTTCTTCGGCCACCCCGAGGTGTACATCATCGCGCTGCCGTTCTTCGGGATCATCACCGAGGTCATCCCCGTCTTCAGCCGCAAGCCGGTCTTCGGCTACGTCGGCCTGGTCGGCGCCACCCTGGCCATCGGCCTGCTGTCGATGGGTGTGTGGGCGCACCACATGTTCGCCACGGGCGCGGTCAACCTGCCGTTCTTCTCGTTCATGACGATGCTGATCGCCATCCCGACCGGGGTGAAGTTCTTCAACTGGATCGGCACGATGTGGAACGGCTCGATCCGACTCGACACACCCATGCTGTGGGCGGTCGGGTTCATGACCACCTTCCTGTTCGGTGGCCTGACCGGCATCATCCTGGCCAACCCGTCACTGGACTGGCACGTCACCGACACCTACTTCGTCGTGGCGCACTTCCACTACGTCGTGTTCGGCACGGTCGTGTTCGCGATGTTCTCGGGCTACTACTTCTGGTGGCCCAAGTTCACCGGCCGCATGCTGGACGAGCGGTGGGGCAAGGTGCACTTCTGGCTGCTGTTCATCGGCTTCCACATGACTTTCCTGGTGCAGCACTGGCTGGGCGTCGAGGGCATGCAGCGCCGCATCGCCGACTACCTGCCCGAGGAGGGGTTCACCGCCCTGAACCAACTCTCGACCGTCGGCGCGTTCCTGTTGGCGATCTCGATGCTGCCCTTCCTGTGGAACGTGCTCATCACCGCGACCCGCGGCGAGAAGGTCACCGTGGACGACCCGTGGGGGTGGGGTCGTTCCCTGGAGTGGGCGACGTCCTGCCCGCCACCGCGGCACAACTTCACCCACCTGCCGCGCATCCGCTCGGAGTCGCCGGCGTTCGACCTGCACCACCCCGAGATCGCCACGCTGGGTGGCGTCGAGGTCGCGATCGCGGCCTACACCGACTCCGACGAGGCCGAGGCGTGGGAGGTCGACTCCCCTGGCGGCGGGTCGGGGAACAACCCCGGCCAGTAGAGGGCATCGGGCGTCGGCCGCGCGCCGAAGATCGCCTGGCCGACGCGCACCACGGTGGCCCCCTCGGTGATCGCGAGCTCGAAGTCGCCCGACATGCCCATGGACAGGTGACCGTCGCCGACCAGGTCGGGGTCGGTGTCGCGGGCGCGGTCGCGCAGGTCGCGCAGCAGCCGGAAGCAAGCGCGCACGCGTTCGGTGTCGTCGCTGAACACGGCCAGGGTCATCAGCCCGCGGACGTTCAGCGCGTCGTGGCTCCGCAGCGCGCGCAGGAACGGCAGCAGTTCCTCGGGCGCGAGCCCGAACTTGGTGTCCTCGGCCGAGGTGTTGACCTGCACGAACACGTCGAGCGCCCGCCCGGCCGCCTGCAGCCGACGCTCGAGGCCGTCGGCGACCTTCAGGCGGTCGAGCGCCTGGAACTCGCTCGCGAACGCCGCCACGTCCTTGGCCTTGTTCGACTGCAGGTGCCCGATGACCGACCACCGGACGCCGAGGTCAGCCAGGTTGCCGGCCTTGCGCTGGGCCTCCTGCACCTTGTTCTCGCCCAGCTCGGTCATCCCCGCAGCGATCGCCAGCCGCAGCCGGTCCTCCGGCACCGTCTTGCTGACAGGCAACAGGCGCAC
>DUOQ01000299.1 GCA_012838755.1 Propionibacterium sp.
GGATGGAACCCCAGGTTGAGGGCGGCACGCAAGTATCATGTCCAGCCGATAGGACGTCGCCATCACAGAACATGTCGCGCGGATGGAGACCGAGGAACGCACGTACCGGCTCCATGAGGATTCGCGGGGAGCAGGGCTTGCCCCAGGCCGCAGGTCGGCGGGTGGAGGAGGATCGGCGTGAATGAGGACGAAACCGTGCTGATCATCACCGTAGTAGATCTGAACCCGGTGAGGCTCCCGGAGGGGACACTGCTGGTGCGGCACCGCGGCCTACCGTGGCGGCTGGCAGCATGCATCCCCACGCGCGAAGAACCCGCAGACGCCTTGGCCGACAGGATCATCGCCGATGCCACCGGCCCCATGCGGCGGTGCTCGCGCGGGTGCAACCAGGCTTGGACATGTGGCGGCCGCATGGCAGAGAACGTGCCGCGATCGGCGTCGTGGAATACGTCACCTCGGCGCCCGAGGCACGGCAGGCGTACTACGACAGCCAATACGCCGCGTCCGGGCCGTCGATGCGCGAACTGTGGGAACTCGGCTGGGTGCAGCGCTTCGTCGGCTTCGAAGTACTCCGGGACCTGATCCCCACCGACCACGGAGACTGGGACGTGCTGCACCTGACCTCGCTGGCCGTCACGGCGCTGCCACGGATGCTGATGTGGACCCGGCGCTTCGACGAGCACGCCCGCCAGGCCGGGTACAGCAGCATGCGCGAACTGCAACGACGGTGGGACACCCAGCGAACGAAGATCGAAAGGCGCGCCCGCATCCAGATCACCTGATCGCACGGCCCGCCGAACAGGTCGGCTTCCGACACCGAGGTCACCAGGAAAACCCATCCGGATACGAGTGGCGGGACTGAGAATCGGGCGCGGAAATCGCAGAAAGCCCATTTCGACACCACACCACGGGACTTGACCCGCATATCCGCGTTCGGTCCGGGCGTACCTGTTGCCACGATGGGATCGAATGCGGCGGTCCGGGCGTCCGATCTTCCGCACCATCCTCGACGGAGCACACCTCAAAGAGACGTAGCGGGAGCGAGGATGTTGGACCCGTGAGTGCTGCATGTGGTTGGTGACTGGCGCATCGATCTTGAGGGAGGTCTCCGCTGGGCCACGTCGGTTCTTCATGTTTGCGAACCGCCGGGGAGGCATCGGTGGTCGGCGCTTGCGCCTGACACCATGTAAGTATGTTTGATGGAGGCATGGAGCACGACGGCAGGGGCCTGCTTCGGATCGGCCTCTTCTCCAGGCTGACAGCGATCAGTGTCAGGATGCTGCGCTACTACCAGGAGCAGCACGTCCTAGAGCCCTTCGTCATCGATCCGTTCACGGGCCACCGCTTCTACGCCCCGGACCAGTTGACGGATGCCCACTGGATCGTGCGGCTGCGCGACGCAGGGCTGCCGGTCAGCGAGATCGGCGAGATCATGGCGAACCAAGGTGATCCTGAGCGCCTACGCGCCATCATGTCCACCCACGGCGAGCGCCTGTCCGGAGAGCGTGCGCGACTGAACGAGATGAGCGCGGCGTTCGACCGCATGAATGCCTACCTTCAGGAGTCCACCATGGATATCAACGTCCGCCAGATCCGCATGCCCGCCATGACCGTCGCCGCGCTTCGCCGCGTCCTTCCCTCCTACAACGATGAGGGTGAGTTGTGGCAGGAGATCGGCCCGCTCATGGGACAGAGCGGAGTGCATATGCCTGACCACGATGAGGGCATCGGCGGCGCGACCTTCTATGACCCGGAGTACCGCGAGTCCGATGTTGACGTCGAAGTGTGGCTGCAAGTTGCCGCGCCCTTCACTTCCGTCGCGCCTCTTGAGTGCCATGAGGTTCCCGCCCGCGAGGTGGTGGTCGCCACCCTCCTGGGTAGCTACGACGGGATGCCCGAGGTCACCGCCGCCGTCGGTACTTACATCGCCGCCCGCGATCTGCACACCGGCCCCATGTTCAACATCTACCGGGTCAGCCCGGCGCAGAACCCAGACCCTGCCGCTTGGGTGACAGAGGTCTGCTTCCCCGTCATGGGAGGGTGACATGGCGCGACCTTGACGACGCCGCGCCCAGCCCGGCCGTGATGCCCAGAACCTATCTCGGGTCAGCTCATCGAACTCCGACCGGAGACAGGGCGTCCTCGTGATCGCGGACGCGGCGGCGAGTGTCCCTACGGCGCCCGTCTGCACGGCGGGAAGAAGCGGTACGAGTGCGACGGCCATCGCGGCGGGCACGGCGGTGCCGCCGGGCACGGTCGCAAGGAGCGTCACGGGAAGTCGGGCAGGTCGTTCAAGGACAAGGACTGCAAGGACAAGCGGGGCTGAGGCCCCGGCAGGGCCATTTCATACCGGACCCCCCGCCGAGGGGGGAGGGGGCGGAGGGCCCGGTCGACACGCGCGCATCGTGGGATGGAGCGGGACGTGACACCTGCTCCGCAAGAAAATGTACCCGATTGAACAGTGAGCAGGCAGCTATCGACTTGTGACGCTGAGATCGGTGAGCGTCTGTGGACCGGTTCCTGTTTCCGGCGTCGGTGTTGGTGTGCGCCTGTAACGCCTGCCCGGATCAGTGCTCTATGCCGCTGTCGCGACGGGAATTGAGGGTGTATCCGGTCGCCGTGCCGGGTTCGTAGTCGTCTTGTTCGAGGTCGAGGAAGCGGGCGACTTCGCCGATGACTTCGTGGAAGGTCTCGGCCTCGATGTCGGCGATCCGCGGCGATTCCTCGACGACCTGCCGGTAGCGCAGGAGCGCGACGTCGACGGCAACGCCGATTTCGTTGTCGGTGACGTCGGCACGCAGCTGGAGATCGCGGAGCTGGGCGTCGAAATCGCCGCGCGTGCGCACGATGCCGACCAGATCGAGGCGGTCCTGGGCAGTGCGGTAGATCTGGGTGAACTCGTCTTCGGTGAGGGTGTCGATGTCAAGCACCGACGCAGGGGTGACCATCGGGTCATGCTCGTTTGGGGGTATCGGGAAACGCGGCCTGTGGGGGTCCTCACTCGGCTGCGTCTCGGGGGTGAGCATCGTGCTGCCGGGAAGGGGTAGGCGGTCGTGGAGGGTGGCGTCGATGTCGGCTATGAGGACTTCGTCGAGCCGGAGTGCGGCTCCGTTCTCGGCGGCGACGCTGTCGAGCTCCCATCCGCGTGGCTCGGTTCGCGGGCGGATGGTGAAGCTCGTGGCGTCGGCATGCGACCGCCCGATCCGGGCAGCGACCGCTTGGACCACCAGGGCGGTGCGTTGTTCCTGCAGCCTGATGGCGGCTGCGTCCAGTCGGGCAAGATTCGCGTCGAGCTGTGACAGCAGCGAACTCGTGGCGTCACTGGTTGTCGGTTCCATGGCGGGGGCCTCCCATGCGGGTGGTGACGGGCGCGACACCCCGCGTCAACGCTTGCATGGGGACACGCCGGTTCTCGCCTATCAGGTACGACCACATCCATCCCTCATCGCCGCCCGCGGTGGGGTGTCAGTCCCAGGACGACTTGTGGATGAAGCGTTCCGGCTCGTGCCAGGCGGCAAGGACCTTGTCGATCCGTTCTCGAAGATCGGTGTTGGACTCAAGCGGGATGGACTTTCCGGTGCGCGGGTCGGTAGCGGTCGCTCGGTAGAAGGTGGCCGATGCGCTCGGGACTCTCCATTGCTCGATCATCCCGATCCGGTCTGGTCCGAGCCATACGGCCCATTCTGGTGGTGGGTACCGGACGCGCCGTGATGCCGGCGGCAGCCGTTCGAGCCGGACACCTTCGGGGAGTTCGGGCAGCGCGTCATCGGAGGGCATACGATCTCCGATCGGCGCCTACGCAGTGGGCGCGGCTCACCCTCACCGCTGTGGTCGTGTCACTCATCCATCCTCCCGGTCTCGAACATGTGTTCGTATCATGCCATGTGGCGGTGACACTCGTCAGCCATCGGTGGACCGCAGCTCCCGACCCACCGATGAGACCAAGAGCCGCTCCTGAGCCCGCGCACGTCCGGGGCGAGTGTTCGTACCTGATGGGCGTGACTTGTTTTCCTCCCACTCGCGTCTGCTTGCTGCTCCCGGCCCGGCTGGTGTTCCGATGAGGCGCCGGAAGTCCTCGGGGCGCCACACCCCGGACGCTCAGCCACTGGTTCCTGCGGTGTTGCCGCTGGTGGTGTTCGAAGCCGACGACGGTGATCGGCTGGTGGTGATCGTCGACGGTGACAAGCTCGCCGCCGCGCCGGTCAGGCGTAGTGAGATCGGGCGTGTGCTCACCGAACTGGTGACGAAGTTCGCGGTGCCGACCCGGGTCGAGTTGCACGAGCTGGACGGGTCCGTGCTCGCCGACATCGTGCAACCACCCCCGCCGCCCGAACCCGAACCAGAACCCGAGCAACCGATCGAGGAACCGGCGGCGCGGAGGGCTCCCGAATCGGCGGAGGTCGACGTTGATGGGTTCCTTCCTGGGGAGGACATCGCGGTCGCGGTGGTGGCGCGTCACGGCTCCGCCGGCCCGGATGGGCATGTCCAGGTGCGCCTCGACCGCAGTGAGCTCCCCGATGGGCCGGATCCTGTCGAGATCATCATGGTGGGTCGTGTCTCGGGGACGACGGCGTGTCGGTTGCTCACCTAACTCTCGCGAGACGCCTGTCTCGCCGCCGAGCTATGGGAGGGGCCCGTTGGTGCAGAACCGTCCACCGAACGACCAGATCGTCAGCATTACGCTCGCGGTCCTGGCGGGGCTCGCGGCCGTGTCGATGCTGCTGCGCTACGCCGGCGACGTCGCCGCGTTCGTCACCGGCCATCCGGCCCCGACCGGGGGCCCGAGTTCAGGGCTCGGGGTGCTGGGCCGGCCGTTCGACCCGGGGGCGGCGATCGGCGCGCCCGGTCTGAACGCGGTCGTCTACTGGCTGATCGTGCTGCTCGCCCTCGGACTACTCGCCGCCGCCGCGATGGCGGTGTGGCGGCTGGTGGCCCAAGGGCGGGAGCGGGCGCGGATCCACAACCTGACCGGCACCGCGACCGCGAACGAGGTCGCCCGGGTCGCGTCGAGGAAGGCGCTGCTGCGCCGCGCCGCCACCCTGAGGCCTTCTCTGCAGGGCACGAAGCGCCTCGATCCGCACGAGGTCGGCTATCTGATCGGCACCGCCAAGGGCGGCCAGGTGTGGGCAACGATCGAGGACTCGATGCTGCTGGTAGGCCCGCCCCGCTCGGGCAAGGGCCTGAACATCGTGGTGAACACCATCCTGGACGCGATCGGCCCGGTGCTGACGACGTCGACTCGTCCGGACAACCTGACCGTCACGCTGAAGGCTCGGCAGCGTAAGGGCCCGGTTGCGGTGTTTGACCCGCAGCAGTTGGCGCCGGGCCTGGCGGCGGGGATGCGGTGGTCGATCGTGCGGGGCTGCCACGACCCGCTGACGGCGATGATCCGCTCCAAAGGCCTGGCAACGGCGACCGGGTTCGGCGGGGTCAGTGACGCCGGGTTCTGGGAAGGCAAGACGACCTCGGCGATCCAGACGTTGCTGCACGCCGCAGCACTGGACGGGCGGGACTCCAAGACCGTCTACCAGTGGTCCCTCAGCCCCGCCGCCGCAGCCGACGCAGTACGCATCCTGTCCACCCACCCCGATGCCGCGGAGGGGTGGGCGGAATCGCTGGAGGCGATGATCCAGGCCGACCCCCGCACCAGGGACTCGATCTGGCAAGGCGTGTCCCTGTCGTTCGGGGCACTGGCTGACCCGAGGGTGCTCGACGCCGTCTCACCCGGACCCAGCGAGCGGTTCGACCCTGAGGAGTTCCTGCGCAACAACGGCACCTTGTATCTGTTGGCGACCGGGGCCGGGGCGGGCGCGTCCGCATCTTTGGTGTCGGCGCTGATCGAGGACATCGTGGAGACCGCCCGCAAACTCGCCGCCCGCTCACCGGGCGCCCGCCTGGACCCGGCGCTGTTGTTGGCTTTGGACGAGATCGGGAACCTGGCCCCGCTGCCGGCGTTGCCGACCCTGATGGCCGAAGGTGGCGGCACCGGCATCACGCCACTACCGGTGCTGCAGTCCCTTGCCCAGGCTCGGGAGAAGTGGGGCGAGAACCAGGCCAATGCCTTGTGGGACTCGTCCATTGTGAAGATCCTGCTCGGTGGCGGCAGCAACAGCCGGGATCTGCAGGATCTGTCGGCGCTGATCGGGGAACGCGACGAGCGCACCGATTCGGTGACCACCGACGCGTACGGGGCGCACTCCAGCCAGCGGTCGATCCGCCGGGTGCCGATCCTGCCGCCCGACACGCTGCGCACCCTGCTGTTCGGCACCGGGGTCGTGATGTTGCGTACCGCCCGCCCGATCATCACCACCCTGCGTCCCTGGACCAGCCGGGCCGATGCCGCCCAGCTGCGCGCCGACCGCTCCGAGATCGAGCAACTGCTGCGCACCGGCCACTGACGCCCACCGTCGTCCGGCGCGGGCTCGTACCTGATGGGTGACCCGGCATAGGGCCGGGGAACGATCCGAGAAGGAGTATTCGCATGCCGATCCCCACCAAGCCGAGCATCTCCGGGTTCATCAGGTTCGACCCGGAGCTGACCTACACCAAGGACAACGTCGCCCGGTTCAGCGCGGCCGTCGGCATCAAGCAGTCCATCCAGGACGCTGCCGGCCAGTGGCACGACGTCGAGCCCTACCGCACCAGGCTGGTCATGTTCGGCTCGTCCGCCGAGCGAGCCTTCGACAACTTCAAGGCCGGCGACAACTTCATCGCCGCGGGCCACGAGCGCACCTACACCCAGACCGTGGACGGCAAGGAAGTCGAACGCGACCAGTTCAGGGCCTCCCGCCTCGGCCATGACAACAACCTCACCAACTACAACGTGGACCGCACCCCCCGTGAGCGCGAGACCCCCACGCGTGACACGACCGCCCGGGAGACCACGCGTGAGGCCCCGGCGGCCGATGCGGAGCCCGCTTCAGCCGATCCGGTGGCCACGGTCCTCGCCCAGCGCGAGGAACAACTCGCACCCGAACCCGTCGCGGCCGGGGCGCCCGGCCCCGCCGCCCAGGAAGCCGTCGCCCGGTAACCATCCCGCCACCGACGCCCGTGGGGGCGATCAGCACGGTGACTGCTGGTCGCCCCCTGCGCTCATCTCTTGTCTCGCCCGAGGAGGACAGCCATGACCACACCTGAGAGCCCAGGCATCCCGGACCCGCCGGAGGCCGCGCGCGGCCCGTCCGCTGAGGACGTTCCGGACATCGACAGCATCCCTCCGCGGGTGCTGCAGCAGATCAAACGGATCGTCCAGGCCGAGTACGCCAAAGACCTACGCACCCAGCTCGGTGTCGTGCCGCGCACCATCAACTGGCGTGCGCTCACCCCCGAAGACCTCGAAGCGGACCTGCTCGAACTCAACGCGTGGGTGGACTGGCTCCGTCACGAATACGGGCTACCGCCGCAGGTCGTGCCGCCCATGTGGCACCGCCACTGGGAACTGATCTGGGAACTATCCGCCCTGCGGCAGCACTGGCTGACCTGCTACGACCAGCAAGCCAAAGGCAACATGGGCGTGGTCTGGCACAACGACTTCGCTGCTGCCCGGGAGCGCCTGCGCGACTGGGTGTCCATCTGCGGAACCCGTCTCGACCGCGACCGCGCCACCCGCATCACCGCCTGGCCCGGCGGCGAAGAAGAACACTGGACGCCACCCGATACCAGCGAGCAGCCCGTCAACGAGCGCATCGATGACTTCCTCGCCTTCGTCGACGAACAAGTCGCCGCCCGTCGTGCCGAGCAAGACGACGTCATGCAGCAGATCCTCGACAGCGAGGACCGCTGATGACCGATCCCACCGCACCCACGTCGGCTTGCGCCGGTATCGAACCCCGTCAGCACACCGATCTGGAGCAGGTCCGGGCCGCTGCCCGGGAAGCGGCACGGCGGTTTCCTCCGATGAGCGGTGAACTCGTCAAGCTGGTCCGCAACATCCTGCGGAACAGCACAACCAAATAGATCCTGCGGGGACAGGAACCTGCGGTCGGATAGGCCGCCACAAGCACGCCCGAGCATCCGTGCGAACACGGAGCTCGGGCGTGACCCGTGCCCACCGAGTGGCGGGATCAGCGGGCGCGGGGTTCCATCAGGACACGCTCGGGTTCGAAGGCGTTCTGGCCGCGGTTCTTGGTCTGCTGGATGCGGACATCGAAGGCAGCCTTGATGACCTTGCGCTGCTCACTCAAGGGCAACTCCTTCCACGCCGCGCGGATATCGCTCGCCGTCACCAAGGCCCGGATCCGCTCGTCAGTGATGGGTGGGATCAGCGCCCGCTTCGCATCAGCGATCTGAGGGCGCAGCGTCTGCTCGACCTTCGTCAAGGTGTCCAGGTTCAACGCTCCGGCAGCGTACTTCGCGATCGCGTCATCGAGCCTGGTCTGCAACTCAGCACACCAATCCTCTGCCGCCTGGGCCTTCGCCAGCCACTCCGAACCATCGTCTCCGGCCGACAACCGTGCCAGATTCTCCGGCTGCTCGAACCACGCCAGCGCTGCCTCCTCCACGTACGCGTCCAGACCCGGCTGCGCGATCGTGGTCTTGTAGCAGCCCCGGAACATGCACATGTACTTCATCGCGTCCGCCTTGTTCTTACGACGCAGGATCGCCCGACGGAGCGGACGACCGCAATAGTGGCAACGCGCGATATGCACCATCAGCGTCTTGGCAGGAGCACCGCCACCACCCTTGGTGCGCCGGCCTGGGTCGGCGAACATGCGCTGCAGCCGCTGGAAGTCCTCCCACGAGATCAGCGGCTCCCACTGCGCCTCACCGATGACCTCACCCCGGTAGACCCGCTTACCCGCGATCGTCGGATTACGCAGCACCTGGAGCAGCGTCTTGGTGTCCCATCCGCGAGGGCACTCCACCCACGCCTTCATCGGCGTCGGCTCGCCCGCATCCTGCAACCCCATCGCCACCGAGTGCAGCGACCGGCCCGCCAGCACCTCCCGCGCCGCATCCCGCACGATCTGGCTCTTGCGCGGGTCGGGCTCCTGACGCAGCAACACACCCGTGCGTTCGTCGTAGACCCGCCGGTACCCATACGGCAGACGCCCGTGCGGTCGGCCCTTCTCCGCGTTCAGCTTCGCCGTCCTGAGCTGGCGCTCCCGCATCGTGTTCGCGTCTGCCTCGGCGCGCAGGAACTCGAACCCCATCATGAACGAGTCATCGCTACGCGACAGGTCATAGACACGCCCGTGGGTCAGGTACAAGACACCAGCGCGCTGGCACGCCTTGCGCAGCTGCACGTAGATCTCCAGATCGCGTCCGGCCCGTGACGGCTCCCAGGTGGCGAAGCCGCCATGCTTGCCCGCCTCGATCAGAGCCATCGCCTCATCGAAGCCCTCCCGCTCCTTCTTGCGCCACTGAGACGCCGAACGGTCAGAGTCGCGCACGATCGCCGCCGGATACCAGCGGATCGGCTCGCACCAGCCCAACAGTTCCGCGATCTGGTCATTGATCGAGCGCATCAACTTGTGTCGGTCCTGCGAGGCTCGCCCGTACAAGATCGAGGCGATCCAGTCCTCGTCGGCCATCTCGTGCA
>DUOQ01000300.1 GCA_012838755.1 Propionibacterium sp.
GGGGGCAGCCGCGGCCGACGGCCCCCCGCCCGGCATCGCGGCCAGGCGCCGGCGCAGTTCCGCGACGCGTTCGGCCCGCGGATCGACAGCAGAGGCCGCCTGTACCATCACCAGCACCTCCCGTCACGGGCGACACGCCGCCCCGCCCGCAATCGAACCGATTTTCGACTACGCCGAACAGTGAACACCACGGGTACGACACCGCGCAAGAACACCTGTTCGAGACGGGGTCCTCGTCGTCGTCACCACCTCCCGCCCCCACCCCACGCCGGCCGTTCACCGGCACTCCACCCGCACGGACACCCGGCGCCCCTACCCTGGCCACCATGAAGGCCTCCATCGGGAACCGGATCGTGCTCATCGGTGCCGGCGACGTCGGCATCGCATACGGATACGCCCTGGTCAACCAGGGCCTGGCCGACCACCTGTCGATCATCGACATCGACCACGAGAAGCTCGTCGGCGAGGTCATGGACCTCAACCACGGCGTCGTGTGGGCGCCCTCCCCCACGCTCGTCACCGAGGGCGCCTACGCCGACTGCGCAGACGCCACGATGGTCGTCATCTGCGCCGGCGCCGCCCAGAAGCCCGGCGAGACGCGGCTCGACCTGGTGGGCAGGAACATGACGATCTTCGAGGGGATCGTCGGACAGGTCATGGACTCCGGCTTCGACGGCATCCTGCTCGTCGCCACCAACCCCGTCGACATCCTCACCCAGGCCACCTGGCGCTTCTCCGGGCTGCCGAGCGCGCAGGTCATCGGCTCCGGCACGATCCTCGACTCCGCCCGGTTCCGGTTCATGCTCGGCGAGTTCTACGACGTCGCCCCGATGAGCGTCCACGCCTCGATCATCGGCGAGCACGGCGACACCGAACTGCCCGTGTTCTCCTCCGCCAACGTCTCCGGCGTCCCGCTGCGCCGCGACCTCGACGGCGACCCGGCCAAGCGCGAGCGACTGGCGCAGATCTTCGCCGAGACCCGCGACGCCGCCTACCGGATCATCGACTCCAAGGGCTCCACCAGCTACGGCATCGGCATGGGGCTGGCCCGCATCACCCGCGCGGTGCTGCGCAACGAGCAGGTCTCACTGCCCGTCTCGACGCTGCTGCGGGGCGAGTACGGGCAGGACGGCCTCTACATCGGTGTCCCCGCCGTGATCGGGCGGACCGGCGTGCAGCGCGTGGTGGAACTGGAGCTCGACGCCACCGAGCGCGAGCAGTTCGCCGCCAGTGCCGCGGCCCTGCGGTCGGTGTCGGACCGGTTCGACATACTGCGGTGAGGGTGACGACGACGAGCTCACCCCTACCGAAAGGACGGCCATGGCCACGCACACCACGAACTACGCCGACACCCTGATCCTCCCGGCGCCGGACACGAAGGCGGAGTCGGCCGTCGCCCCGCCGGCCGGGAAGCGGACGGTCGCGGAGCTGCAGTACGAGCGCCTGTCGGCCGGGGACTACGCGTGGACGAGTGACGACCTGCTCTTCGACGTCCACTGCGAGCGCAAGGGCATCGCCGAGGCCGACCGCGCCGCCGAACGCACGGCGTTCTTCGCCAAGGGCCGGCCGTGCCTGCGCACGTCGCCGCTGGCCAAGACCTACGGCTGGGCCCTCCACTTCGACCCCGACGGGAAGATCGCCCTGCTGCCGATGGGATCCGAGCGCGTGGCCGAGCTGGAGGCCGACCCGGCGGTCACGGTGAAGGCCGCCATGAAGAGCGCGCGTTCATGACGCTGATCGCGCTCTCGGACAGGACGTGGCGAGTCTGGCGCGCACTGACCCGGGCCCGGCCGTAGCGGGTCTGCACGCAGGTCAGTAATCGGCCGGCGGATCGCTGGCCGGGAAGGACTCGCGGCCCCACTCGTCGGCGAGTTCGTCGTCGTGGTCGTGCCGCGCCTGCTCGTCGCCGGACTCGGGGGTGAGCGGATCGGTCATGGTGTCCTCCTCTGAGGCAGATCGGAGAATCGGACGCCTCCCACGCTAGTCCTCGTGGTGCACCCAGGCGAGGCCCCCGAGCCGGGAGACACAGACGGATCGGGCGCCTCACGGAGGCCGAGCGACACGCGGGCAACGTTGTCGGACCCCGCGAATACTGTCGGCCCCGCACCCTGGCGCCACCTCGGGTTGCCAACTACAGTTAACAACCACAAAGGCTATTCAACCTGGAGATCCTTCAGAGCGACAGTTTCCGGAAGTGGATGCGCGCGCTTCCGGATCGTCAGGCCCGAGCACGCATTCAGGTCAGGATCGATCGACTTGCCACAGGAAACCCTGGGGACGCCCGGCCCATCGGCGGTGGACTCTCGGAACTACGTATCAGCCACGGGCCGGGATACCGCGTCTACTACCTCCGCCAGGGCGCTCGCCTCATCCTCCTCCTATGCGGCGGAGACAAATCAAGCCAATCCACCGACATCCGGAGAGCGCACGACCTCGCCCGGGACTGGAGAGAACAGGAGCACGACCATGGCTGAGTCGTTCAGCACCTACGACACGGCGGACTATCTGGTCGACCTCGACGATGCCGTCGCCTACCTCGAGGCTGCGATCGAGGAGGATCCCAACGACCCGACGGCAGTCACGCGCGCACTGGGGGTGATCGCCCGATCCGGAAACCTCAGCGAACTCTCGCGCCGTACGGGCATCAGCCGCGAAGGTCTCTACAAGGCACTGTCCGTCGACGGCAACCCGAGCTTCGCCACCATCATGGCGGTCACCTCCGCGTTGGGACTCCGGCTCACCTTCAGCGCCGTCACCTGAACACCCCACACGCTAGTCCTCGTGGTGCACCCAGGCGAGGCCCCCGAGCCAGTCCAGGACCGGGCCAGCCACGACGCGGGCGAACACCGCGTACCCGTCGGCGTCCGGGTGCGCCCCGTCGCGGGCCGCCACCCCGTCCATCCACGTCTCGTCAGCACGCAGCGTGTCGTACGTCGGCACGAACGGCACCCCGGCCTCGGCGCACACCGCAGCGATCGCCGCCGAGCGGGCCGCGATCAGCTCGTTGATCTCGTCCCAGGCCACCGGCGGCGGCCCCACCACGAGGAACCGACCCTCGGGCGCGCGGTCGATCATCCCGCGCAGCGCCGCGATGGTGCCCGCCTCGTCGACGCGCTCCTCGCCGTCGACCAGCATCACGTCGTTGACCCCGAACTCGGCGATCACCGCCGTCCCCGGCCACGACTCCAGGCGCCGGTCCACCTCGGCCCACCGCGCGAGGATCATCTCCGAGGTGTCGCCGCCCACGCCGACCTCGGTCACGTGGAGCAGCCCGCCGGCGTCGGCCCCGTACTCCTCGAGGCGGCCGGTCCATCCGCGGCCGGTCTCGTCGCCGAATCCGGCGACAAAGGAGTCGCCGATGACGAGCACGGGCAGGTCGGTCAGGTCGGTCGGGCCAGTCGGGGCGGTCATGGGTCCATCCTCCCCGGTTGCGCTTCCTCTTGGGGTCGCAGATGATGCACAACCCCAAAGCAGCAGGTTGGAAAGGATGCGCAACCC
>DUOQ01000301.1 GCA_012838755.1 Propionibacterium sp.
GCAGGAGGCGCTCGACAGGCTCAAGGAGGCCGGCCTGACCGGCGCGTCCGTGGCCGCGACGGACGAACCCGTCGACGCCAAGAAGGGCACCGTGCTGCGGGTCACCCCGGCCGAGGGCGCCGAGGTCGCGGTCACCGAGACCGTCACCCTCACGATCGCCACCGGCCAGGGACGCCTGCCCGTCCTGATCAACATGACCCGGGACGAGGCCGAGGCCGAGCTCGAGCGGTACGGGTTCACGAACCACCAGTTCGAGGGCCCCGACGACGGCCGGGTGGTGCGCACCGATCCCCAGGCCCTGGGGATCGTCGACCGCGAGTCGCTGGTCACCATCTTCCTGCAGGCCGAACGCACCGCGGAGCCGTCACCCGACCCGGAACCGGAGCCCCCGGTCGAGCCGGACCCCGAGCCCACCGAGTCGGTGGAACCGCCCGGGTCGCCCGATCCGGAGCCGACGCCGTGAGGTTGGACCCCGCGGTTATGCTGGAGCAGTTCCACCACGAACCGGGAGTGAGTGCACGTGCCTGAGTCCAGGGGCCGCAAGGAGGCCGCGGCGAAGAAGAAGTCCGCCCGCAAGTCGGCCGTCGCCGAGGAGCGCGCCGAGAGGCAGCGCCTCGGTAAGGCGGGCCTCGCGGAGACCCGCACCTGGGTGGTGCCCACCTTCGTCACGCTGATGCTCGTGGGCGTCCTGTGGCTGGTGGTGTGGTACCTGACCGCATCGACCGGCATCGTCGTGCCCGGCATGAGCGAGCTGGGCAACTGGAACCTCCTGATCGCCATGCTGTTCATGGGCGGTTCCTTCGGCGTCGCCACGCTCTGGAAGTAGTGGACACCGGCTCGACACTGAAGCAGGCGCGCGAGCGCGCCCGCACGACTCGCGGCCCGCTGCGCGTGGCCACCGTCGCCGTCTGCGTCGTGGCCGGGTTCATGATGGCCACCAGCGCCCTCGCGTCCCGCGGCAACGACCTGCGGCCCGACCGCCGCACCGAGCTCGTCACGCTCGTCCAGGCCGAGGCCGACCGGGTGGAGCAACTGGGGCGCACGGCGTCCGGCCTGCGGGCCGAGGTGGACGCCCTCACCGCCCGCGGCAACGAGGCCGCCGGCCTGCCCGACCTCACCCTCGCCGCCGAGCGGGCCGACTCGATCGCCGTCACCGGCCCCGCCCTCACCGTCACCCTGACCGACGCCCCTGCCTCGGTGCAGCCGGCGGGCGTCGACCCCGACCTGCTCGTGGTGCACCAGCAGGACATCCAGGCGGTCGTCAACGCCCTGTGGGAGGGCGGCGCCGAGGCCATGACGGTCCAGGGCCAGCGCGTGTCCTCGCGCACCGGCATCAAGTGCGTCGGCAACACGGTCGTGCTGCACGGCGTCCCCTACGCGCCCCCGTACCGGATCACCGCCATCGGCGACGTGCCGGCCCTGGAGCGGTCGCTGCGCTCGAGCGAGTACCTGCGCCTCTACCGCGAGTACGTGGACGCCTACCGCCTCGGCTACGAGGTGTCCCGCCAGGCGCGGGTCGAGATGCCGGCCTACAGCGGCCCCGCCGAGTTCGAGCACGCCCGCGTCGCGCGCTGACCCCACGGAGTGGGCGCCGAAGGCCTGCCCGGGCCCCGATCGGCAAGAATGTCCCCATGGCCCGGATCCTCGTCGTCGACAACTACGACTCGTTCGTGTGGAACATCGTCAGCTACCTGGCGCAGATCGGCGCCGAGGTGGAGGTCTGGCGCAACGACGACGAGCGCTTCGACGCCGATGGCTGGGCCGACGGGTTCGACGGGATCCTGATCTCCCCCGGCCCGGGCACCCCCGAGGAAGCCGGCGTGAGCATGCGGGTGGTGCAGGAGCAGGCAGGTCGCGTCCCGATCTTCGGCGTGTGCCTGGGGCTGCAGTCGATCGGCGCGGCGTTCGGCGCGGTCGTCGACCGGGCCCCCGAGCTGCTGCACGGCAAGACCTCGGCCGTGAACCACGACGGACGCGGCGTGTTCGCCGGCCTGCCCAACCCGTTCACCGCCACGCGGTACCACTCGCTCGCGATCGAGCCGGACTCCGTCCCCGACGTGCTGGAGGTGTCGGCCACGACCGACTCGGGCGTGATCATGGCCGTCCGGCACCGCGAACTGCCGGTCGAGTGCGTGCAGTTCCACCCCGAGTCGGTGCTCACCGAGGGTGGCTACCAGATGCTCGCCAACTGGCTGGCGGCGTGCGGCGACGCCGAGGCGCCCGCGCGCGCGGCGGGGCTGGCGCCCCTCATGTCCGGCTCGGACTGACGCCGCGGGCGGCGGCGGTCAGTGTGACTGGGGCTTGAGCAGCGGGAAGAGGATCGTCTCGCGGATACCCTTGCCGGTGAAGAGCATGATCAGCCGGTCGACGCCCAGCCCGAGGCCGCCCATGGGCGGGGAGCCGAACTCGAGGGCGTTGAGGAAGTCCTCGTCGAGCTGCATCGCCTCGGGGTCGCCCTTGGCGGCCAACAGCGACTGCTCGGTGAACCGCTCGCGCTGGATGACGGGGTCGATCAGCTCCGAGAAGCCGGTGCCGCGCTCCATGCCGCCGATGATCAGGTCCCAGGCCTCGATCAGGCCGGGCTTGGTGCGGTGCGGGCGGGCCAGCGGCTGGGCGATCGCCGGGTAGTCGCACACGAACGTCGGCTGCAGCAGGCCGGGCTCGACGATCTCGCCGAACAGCTCCACGGCGAGCTTGTCGGTACCCCAGTAGGACTCGTACGCGATCTCGCGCTCATCGGCCACCGCCCGCAGCGTGTCGGCCGGGGTGTCGAGCGACACCTCGAAGCCGAGGGCCTCCGACAGCCCGTCGAACAGCGGGAGCCAGCGCCACTCGCCGTCGAGGTCGATCACGCCCGCCTCGGTCTCGATCCGGCGCGAGCCGAGCATGTCGGCGGCGTCCACGATCACCTGCTGGATCACGCCCGCGATCCCGCGCTCATCGGTCCACGACTGGTAGCACTCGAGCATGGTGAACTCGGCCGAGTGCGACGAGTCGATGCCCTCGTTGCGGAAGATCCGGCCCATCTCGTAGACCTTGTCGGTGCCGCCGACCATCGCGCGCTTGAGGTACAGCTCCAGCGCGATGCGCAGCGTCATGTCGATGTCGAAGGCGTTGAGGTGCGTGTTGAACGGACGCGCCGCCGCCCCGCCGTGGATCAGCTGCAGCGTCGGCGTCTCGACCTCGATGAAGCCCAGCCGGTGCATCGTCTCGCGGATCGACCGGGTGATCGCCGCTCGCGTGCGGACCATCTCGCGGGCCTCGTCACGCACCACCATGTCGGCGTAGCGCTGCCGGACGCGCGCCTCCTCCGACAGGTCCTTGTGCAGCGTCGGCATCGGGCGCAGCGCCTTCGAGGCCAGCACCCACGAGGTCGCCATGATCGAGAGCTCCCCGCGCTTGGACGCGATGACGCGGCCGGTCACGGAGACGAAGTCACCCAGGTCGGTGTCGGCCTTCCACGCGTCGAGGGACTCCTGGCCGACCTCGGCCAGCGACAGCATCACCTGGAGGCGCTCGCCGTCGGCGTCGGGCGTGAACTGGTCGGCCAGCGTCGCGAAGCACAGCTTGCCGGTGTTGCGCTGGAACATGATCCGGCCGGCGACGCTGACGACGACGTCGGTCTCCTCGCCGGCGGCCAGGTGCCCCCACTCCTCACGGACGGCGGCCAGCGTGTGCGTGCGCGGCACCTCGACCGGGTACGGCTCGCGGCCCTCGACCAGCAGGCGCTCGCGCTTGGCGAGGCGCACCTGCACCTGCTCGGACACGGACTGCTGGGGCGCGGAGGACGCCGCGGGCTGCTGGGTTTGACTCACCCGGACACCCTATCGAGAACCGTCCACCACCCCGAGCCGGGTTGCCGCCCGCGGGAACGCACCCATCGCGCGTACCGTGGACGCCGTGACCTCGCCCCTGCCGCCCCTCAGCCGCCGCGGCCTGCTCTCCGCCGGTGCGGCCCTGGCGCTCACCGCGTGCGCCCGGACGCCCGAGCGCACGCCCGTGCCCGGACCGTCCCCGGCGCGCGTGCTGGCCCCCGACCGGCCCACGCCCACGGCGTCCGCCACGCCGAGCCCGACCCCCACCTCGACCGACCCGCTGCCGCCCGGCCCGTTCACCGCCCTGCTCGCGGGCACCGACACGTGGGAGGACCCCACCACCGGCCGTCCCGACGCGATCCTCGTCGCGCAGCTCAACGCCGCCCGCGACCACCTGGCGCTGGTCAGCCTGCCGCGGGACGCCTGGGTGCCGATCGACGGCGGCCGCGAGGGCAAGGTCAACTCCGGCTACCACGGCGATGTGGAGCGCCTGACGCGCACCGTGTCGGCCGTGCTGGGCGGGTTGCCGATCCACGCGACGGCGCTGACCGGGTTCACCGGGTACACGGCGATCGTCCGGGCGCTCGGGAAGTTCCACGTCGACAACGCGATCGGGTCGACGTTCATCGACCCCAACAACGGGCGCCCCTCCCACTTCGCGCAGGGCCGCATCACCCTCACGCCGGAAGACTGGCTCGTCTACGCCCGCCAGCGCAAGGAGCTCCCCCGCGGCGACCTCGACCGCACCGCGCGCCACCGGGCGATCCTGCTCGGCATGCTGCGCCGGGTGCGCGAGCTGGCCACCACCGACCCCACCGCGCTGGCCGGCCTGGCCGCTGCGGCGGCCCAGCACGTCCGCGTGACCGGGCCGGTGACGCCCGACGCGGTCCTGGCCCTCACCCCGAAGCTCGCGGCCCTCGGCCAGGACGCCGTGAGCACGCTCATGGTCCCGGTGGCCGGGTTCGGGAACCGCGGCGGCCAGTCCGTCACCCTCCTGCACCCCGACCTGACGCCGGACCTGGCCGCGGCCCTGGCGTCCGGGGACGTGCGCGATTACGCCTCCCGCACCGCCGGCGACTCCCGCACCCGCTGATGCGCCACTAGGGTTGGCACCGTCTCGTCGGAAGGAACGCCCATGGCCAACGGGCCCGTGACCCTCGTCATCCTCGGTGCGTCGGGTGACCTCACCCACCGCCTCCTGCTGCCGGGCCTCGGCACGCTGCTGCGCGCCCGGCCGGACCTCGACGTCCACCTCGTCGGCGCCGCCTTCGACGAACTCGACGACCCAGCCTGGCGTGAGCGCGTCCGCGAGGCGCTCGCGGAGGGGGGCTGCCGGTCCGAGCACGCCGAGGGGATGGCGTCCAGCACGCGCTACGAACACCTCGACGTGACCGACGGCGCCGCGATGGCCGCCTTCCTCGGCGAGATCGACGAGCCCGGACGCCCCATCGTGCTGTACTTCGCGCTGCCGCCGGCGGTCAGCCAGAAGGCGTGCGCGGTGCTGGCGGACCTGGACCTGCCCCAGGGCCTGCGCCTGGCGATCGAGAAGCCCTTCGGCTCGAGCCTCGAGTCGGCCAAGGAGTTCAACCAGCTGCTCACCAGCGTCGTGCCCGAGGAGCAGATCTTCCGGGTCGACCACTACCTGGGCAAGGCGACCGTGCTCAACCTGCTCGGCATCCGGTTCGGCAACCGGATCTTCGAGCCGGTGTGGAACGCCAACAACATCGAGCGGGTCGAGATCATCGCCGACGAGACCC
>DUOQ01000032.1 GCA_012838755.1 Propionibacterium sp.
GGGTTCCTCCGGAGCCCTGCCGACGGGTGGCCTGCCCACGGGCGGCCTGCCCACGGGCGGCCTGCCCACGGGCGGCCTGCCCGGGATGCCGGGGATGCCGGGGATGCCCGGTGCGGGCGGCCCCCCGACCGGCGGCGACACCCAGGCCCAGCTGGCCGAGCTGAACGCGTCCCTGGCCGGCCTCCAGACCGCGGTCGAGTACCAGCAGGCACAGTGCACGCCGGTGTTCGCCGCGTTGCAGCGGCTGCGGGACCTGCGCGAATCGCTGCCCAGCCCCCTGCCGACCGCCCTGCCCACGTCGATCCCGCCGGTGTCACCGCGGCCCACCGTCCCGCCCGACCCGACCCCGGTGCCGGATCCGACGCCCTCCCCCGAGCCCACCGCGTCCGCGACCCGGACGCCGACGCCGAGCGGGCCGCCCACGCCCCTGCCCACACCGAGCGGTTCGCCCGTGCCGAGCGGCTCACCGGCACCCACGGGCACCCCTGATCCCACGGCCACCCCTGGGCCGACGACCACCCCGGCGCCCACGGCGTCCCCGAGCCCCTCGCCCACGGCGAGTGCCGACCCGGGCCTGCCGCCGCTGCCCGACCTCGACGACCAGCTCGACCGGCTGGTGGGCATGGCCGACCAGGTGCAGGCGTGCTCCGACGCGATGGTGGGCCTGGCCCAGGCCGAGGGACGCGCCGGTGCAGCGATCGGCGGGGCGATCCAGGCGTTCGCCGCGCAGACGCAGGCGGCGCAGGTCGCCCTCGCCGACGCGCAGGCCCAGCTCCAGCAGGCCATGGCCGAGGCCGAGCAGCAGGTCGCGGCGGCGGCGCGCGCAGCCGCCGAGGATGCGATCCGCCAGGCCCAGGCCGACCTCGAGGCGCAGATGGCGGCGTCCTTCGGGGGCATGGTCACCGATGCGACGATCGCCAACGACCGGGCCCGCCTGCTCCAGGCGCGCCAAGCCCTGGAGTCCGCCGAGGCCGACCTCACCGCCGCCACCCTGACCAGCCCCGTCAGCGGCGTCGTCGGTGCCCTCGACTTCGCGGTCGGCGAGAGCTCGCGCGGCCGCTCGGCCGTCGTGGTCGGTGACGGCGCGGCTCGGGTCACCGTGGACGTCCCCCTCGGCGTGCGCGCCCTGGTGGTCCCCGGCGTGCCGGCACGCGTGGGCCAGCTGGCCACACCACCCAGCCTCGACGGCCAGGTGACCGGGGTGAGCGTGCTGCCGCAGGGCAGCGGCTCCCCCACCTACGAGACCGTGGTGGTGGCCGACGACCCCGACCAGACCCTGCGCGCCGGCTCGTGGGCCGACGTGACGCTCACGCTCGCCCAGGCCGGCGACATCCTGACGGTGCCCGCCTCCGCGGTGACCAAGATCACCGACACGACGGCCACCGTCGAGGTCGTCGGGCGCGCGCTCGACCAGACCGCCGAGACCGTCACCGTCGTGACCGGGCGCACTGGCGACGGCAAGGTCGAGATCGTGTCCGGCCTGGCCGACGGGCAGCTCATCGTCCTCGCGGACCGCCGCCTGCCCGTGCCCGGCGGGATCGGGCAGTACCAGCCGCCACAACGGGCCTCCTCGAGCCCGGAGCCGCCCCGATGAGGCGCCCCGACACCGACGCCCTGGCGTCCGCGGCGCGGATCGGACACGACCTGGCCGAGGGCGGCCAGCCCTCCCGGGCCGACCTCGCCGCCGCCGTGCGAGCCACCTTGGCCCAGCTCGCCGTCGTCCACCCGGGCAAGCTCGTCGAGGTGCGGGTGCCGCCCTTCGCGGCCGTCCAGATCGGGGTGCCGGGCCAGGCCAGCGCCCACACCCGGGGCACGCCGCCCAACGTCGTCGAGACCGACGCCGCGACGTGGCTCTCCCTGGTCACCGGTCACCTGGCGTGGGCCGACGCGGTGGCGTCCCACCGCGTGTCGGCGAGCGGCGTCCACGCCGACATCACCACGCAACTGGCGCCCGTGGTGGCGGAGTTCAGGGGCGACGGCTCGCCAGGTCGATGACGTCGGCGTCGGGGCGCGCGCCCAGACGGCACAGGATGCCGTCGTGGTTGGTGAACACCACGCCCGGCACGACGAAGTCCTCGTGCGCGACCTCCACGAAGCCCAACTGGGCGTGCAAGGTGCGCGAGGCCCGGTTCGAGGCGCTCACCACGTAGTGGGCGAAGGGTTCCCGTTCGAGGACCCAGTCGACGCGCGCCTGGGTGAGGCGGCGTCCGATGCCCCGCCGGCGGTACTCGGGGTGCACGACGACACCGGACAGGTACCAGCCGTCGGGCGCGTTCCGCCCTCCGTGCGCGACCGGGGTCAGCCAGGCCAGCCACGCGTAGCCGATGACCTTGCCGTGGTGCACCGCGACCAGCAGGCACCGCTTCTCGTCGTCGAACTGGCGACCGTGGATGGCCGCCCACTCGGCCAGCTCCCCGCCCTCGCGGTGTGCCGCCAGGGCTGCGGTCGACGGCAGGTCCTCCCGGGACGCCGTGCGGATGACCACATCAGGCAACGGGACGCCGTGGGCGTCGGGCTGGTAGGGGGCGAAGAGCGTGTTCACGATGGACCCACACTGGCACACCCCGGAGCCCCACCCCGCGGCGTCCCACTTTCCGGCGTCAGAGGGACGGGAGTTGCTTCGTGAGCTCCAGGGGCGTGACCTGGCGGCTGTACTCGGCCCACTCGGCGCGCTTGTTGCGCAGCACGAAGTCGAACACGTGCTCGCCCAGCGTCTCGGCGACGAGCTTGCTGTTCTCCATGGCGTGCACCGCTGCGTCGAGGCTACTGGGCAGCGGCTTGATGCCGAGCGCCTCGCGCTGCTTGTCGGTGAGCGACCACACGTCGTCCTCGGCGGGGTCGGGCAGGACCATCTCGTTCTCGATGCCCGACAGGCCGGCGGCCAGGATCAGGGCGTAGGCGAGGTAGGGGTTGACCGAGCTGTCCAGCGAGCGGATCTCGACGCGCGCCGAACTCGCCTTGGTGGGCTTGAACATCGGGATGCGCACCATCGCCGACCGGTTGTTCTGGCCCCACGTGATGTGGGCCGGGGCCTCGCCCCCGGCGGCCAGGCGTTTGTAGGAGTTCACCCACGGGTTGAGCACGGCGCTGATCTCGGCGGCGTGGTGGAGCAGGCCGGCGAGGAACTGGCGCCCGGTGCGGCTGAGGTTGTACTCGCCCGAGGCGTCGTAGAAGGCGTTGGTGTCGCCCTCGAACAGCGACACGTGGCTGTGCATGCCCGAGCCCGGGTGGTCGGCCAGGGGCTTGGGCATGAAGGAGGCGAACAGGTTCTGCATGACCGCGACCTCCTTCACCACGACGCGGAAGGTCATGATGTTGTCGGCCATCGTGAGCGCGTCGGCGTAGCGCAGGTCGATCTCCTGCTGGCCGGGGCCGCCCTCGTGGTGGCTGAACTCGACCGAGATGCCCATCTGCTCGAGCATGTCGATCGCGGTCCGGCGGAAGTCGGTGCCGGCCGTGTCGGTGGTGTGGTCGAAGTACCCCGAGGTGTCGACGGGGGTCGGCACCTCCCCCGCCACCAGCGGGCGCCTGAACAGGTAGAACTCGATCTCGGGGTGGACGTAGAAGGTGAAGCCGAGGTCGGCGGCCTTCTTCATGGTGCGCTTGAGCACGCCGCGCGGGTCGGCGTAGGACGGTGACCCGTCGGGCAGGCCGATGTCGCAGAACAGGCGGGCCGTTCCGCCGGCGGCACCCCGCCACGGCAGCATCTGGAAGGTGGACGGGTCGGGGTGGGCCACCATGTCGGACTCGTAGATGCGCGCGAAGCCCTGGATCGCCGAGCCGTCGAAGCCGATGCCCTCGGCCAGCGCCCCCTCCAGCTCGGCGGGGGCGATCGCCACGGACTTCAGGAACCCCAGCACATCGGTGAACCAGAGCCGGATGAACCGGACGTCGCGCTCCTCCATCGTGCGGAGGACGAAATCAGTCTGCTTGTCCATGGGCCCATCCTGCCCGGTGGGGTGTTACGTGGGGGTTACGGACGCCCCCGTGGGGGCGTCCGCAGCCGTCAGGGCTTGAAGGTGTCGAACGCCGAGGTGCCGTAGTGGTCCTCGTCGTCGCCGTCCTCGTCCTCGTCGTCGTTCCAGCGCGGGTCGTTCTCCCACTCCTCGTTGCGCTCCTGGGCGTGCACGAGCGCCTGCTCGGCCTCCTGGCGCGTGGCGTAGGGGCCCAGGCGGTCCACCGCCTTGCCACCCTCGTGCTGCTCGACCTGACCGGTGACCAGGTTGTAGTACCACTCGGTGTCGTGCGTCATGTTGCCGCCTCTCGGTGAGCCCTTGCTGCAGCCCCACACTATGATCGGGCCGTGACTCCCATCAAGCCTCACCCGGTTTCCGCGCGCCGTGCGGTGCCCAGCTCGATCATCCGCCCCCCCTACGTGGATCGACCTGCCCCCGACCGCTACACCGGGTCACACGTGCAGACACCCGAGACGATCGAGCTGATGCGCGAGGCGTCCCGCATCGCGTCGGACGCCATGTACGCGGCCGCCGCCGCGATCGCGCCGGGCGTGACCACCGACGAACTGGACGCCGTGGCGCACGAGTACATGCTCGACCACGGTGCCTACCCCTCCCCGCTGGGGTACCGGGGCTTCCCGAAGGCGATCTGCACCTCGGTGAACGAGGTCATCTGCCACGGCATCCCCGACGCGCGGCCGCTGGAGGACGGCGACCTCGTCAAGATCGACGTGACCGCCTACAAGAACGGCGTCCACGGCGACAACTGCGGCACGTTCTTCTGCGGAGACGTCGACGAGGAGTCGCGCCTGCTGTCGGAGCGCACCCACGAGGCCATGATGCGCGGCATCCGCGCGGTGAAGCCCGGGCGCGAGACGAACGTGATCGGCCGCGTGATCGAGATGTACGCCAAGCGCTTCGGCTACGGCGTCGTGCGCGAGTACACCGGCCACGGGGTGCACACCGCCTTCCACTCCGGCCTGGTGATCCTGCACTACGACAACGACGTCTACCGCGACGTCATGGAGCCCGGGATGACCTTCACCATCGAGCCGATGCTGGCCCTGGGCGACCCGAGCTCGCACGTGTGGGACGACGACTGGACCGTCGTCACCAACGACCGCTCGCGCGTGGCCCAGTGGGAGCACACCGTCGCGGTCACCGAGGACGGCGTCGAGATCCTCACCCTGCCGCCCGACGAGGTGGCGTGATGACCCAGCTCGTCGCGGTCCTCGGCGTGGGTGTCGTACCCACGGACGCCCCGGTCGTGACCGCCGACGACCTCGGCATCAACCGCGGCGACGGCGTGTTCGACGCCGCCCGCGTGGTGTCGGACGCCGACGGCGTCCGGGTCGACCTCCTGGACGAGCACTTGGCACGGTTCGGCCGCTCCCACGAGAAGATGGCGATGGCCGCGCCCGACCTCGACGCCTGGCGGGCGTTGGTCGACGAGGCCGTTGCGGCCTGGGATGTTCCCGGTGAGGCGGTGCTGAAGCTCATCGCGACCCGTGGCCTGGAGCACGCGCCGGCCGCCCCCGGGGCGTCCTTCCTGACGATCACGGCCTCCGACACCGCGCCGTGCCCGCCGCTGCGGGTCATCACGCTCGGGACGGGACGCGCCTCGGACGCCTTCGCCGACGCGCCCTGGCTGCTGGGCGGGGTGAAGTCGCTGTCGTACGGCGTCAACGTCGCCGTGGCGCGCGAGGCCCGGCGCCGCGGGGTCGACGACGTGCTGTTCACCACGACCGACGGCTACTGCCTCGAGGGCCCCCGTTCGGGCCTGCTGGCGCTGGTCGACGGGGTGTACGTGACGACGCCGGTGGAGGGCACCGGCATCCTGGACTCGGTCACCATCGGTGCGCTGCGGGCGCGCCTGGCCGAGCAGGGGATCACCATGGTCGACCGCCTGCTGACGCCCGACGGCCTGGTCGGCGCCGAGGCGGCCTGGCTCATCTCCGCCGGGCGGGGGGTCTGCGACATCGTCGCCCTCGACGGCAAGCCGCTGCGCACCGACGCCGAGGCCTCCGCGTTGCTGCGCGGCCTGGCCGGGTTCTGAGGGCGGGCGTTCCTCGGGGCGCCGACACTCACCGTCGTCACCTCCGAGACGCGTGAGGAAGCCACTCAGGGGTGACAAACCCGCGTGTCGAGGCGTCCTGCGGACCGCATGTGACACCACCCGCCGGCGAGCCATCGGCTGTGCCTGGGGTAGAATCGAGCCTTGGACGAGGTGGCCGGGTGACCGCGGCGCAAGCTGAGGAAAGTCCGGACTCCACAGAGCAGGGTGGTGGGTAACGCCCACCCGGGGTGACCCGCGGGAAAGTGCCACAGAAAGCAGACCGCCCCTCACGGGGTAAGGGTGAAAGGGTGGGGTAAGAGCCCACCGCGTCGGTGGTGACATCGGCGGCACGGCAAACCCCACCTGGAGCAAGACCAAGAAGGGCTTCGGCCCGCGGATGCCGTTCGAGCGTGGCTCGCGCGAGGTGTCCGGGTAGGTTGCACGACGGCGGCGGAAGTCGGCGTCGGAGGCCATCGGCAACGATGGTCACAGATGGATGGTCACCGGCTCCCGTCAGGGAGTCACAGAATTCGGCTTACAGGCCACCTCGTCCCCCTCACCTTTCCGGGGCCGCCCCGACACGCGGGTTTGTCACCATTGGGTGGCTTCCTCACGCGTCTCGGAGGTGACAACGGTGAGTGTCGGCGCCCCCCCGGGGGAGGAACCACTCACACCCTGAAGCGCACCCGGCCCTCGAGGAGGTCGACCTCGGCCAGGGTGGCCGATACCTCGGAACCCAGGTCGGCGCGGCGTCCGGACAAGGGCGCGGCGACGGCCGGCTCCTCGAGTTGGATCTCGCCGCGGTCGTCGCCCTCGTCCCACTCGGTGACGACCCCGTCGAAGCGCTCCCCCACCTGGTGCTGGAGCACCAGCGCCTCCACCAGGTCGAGCAGGCCCCGCTCGTAGGCGTTCGACCGCTGGGTCGACCGCTGCATCGTCCTCGGCAGCTCGTCCAACTCGGCGCGCACCCACGCCGGCACCGGTTCCCCGGCGCACAGCGCCTCGCACAACGAGCCGACGTACCGGTCGACCAGCCGACGCAACGGCGCGGTGGCGTGCGCGTAGGGCGCGTTCATCGCCCCGTGCAGCGGCTGCTCGGGCAACTCCCCGTCGAACGACACGTACCCCGCGCCGCGGAACAGCGTCGTGCAGGCGTAGAGCATCGCCAGGTGGCGTGGGTCCGTGGGGTCGAGGGACCGCACGAACTCCGGGTAGCCGATCTTCCCCGGCCACGTGATCTTCAGGCCCTTGGCGATCCGGCGCAGCCGGTCGACGCCGTACTGGCGCGCGGGCGGCAGCGTCCGCAGGATGCCGATGCGGGCGTCCATCATGATCTTCGCCGCCGCCATGCCGGTGAGCAGCGAGATCTGCGCGTTCCAGCCCTCGACGGGCAGGGTGGCGCGGAACTCGAGCTCCCAGTGGTCCCCGGCGACGTGCACCTCCTGCTCGGGGATCTGCAGGCTCACACCCCCGCGCTCGGCCTCGAGCACCTCGCGCAGGCGGCCGACCTCGGCCAGCAACTGCAGGCACTCCGAGGCGGTCCCGGCGTCGATCGCCTCCTGCACCCCGGCGTACGTCAGTTGCTCCCGGCTGCGCACCTGCGCCGCCGCGACGGTCGACTCCACGGCCTCGCCCCGGGCGTCCAGCGTGTGCTCCCAGACCAGCGCGGGCCGCAACTCGCCGGGCAGCAGGGACGCCGCGCCCTCGCTCAGCACCGGAGGATGCAGGGGCGTCCGGGCGTTGGGGGCGTACAGCGTGAGCCCGCGCCGGTGCACCTCCTGGTCGATCGCCCCGCCCGGGACCACGAACCGGCCGACGTCGGCGATCGCGTACAGCACCCGGTAGCCGTCCCCGGCGCGCTCGATGAACAGTGCCTGGTCGAGGTCGGTCGAGCCTGGCGGGTCGATGGTGACGAACGCGATGTCGGTCAGGTCCCGCTCGGGCAGGTCCACCCCGGACGCCGCGGCCTCGGCCTCGGCGAGCACCTCGGGAGGGAACCCGTCGGGGACCTCGAGACGTTCGTGCAGCCGGCCCAACCCGGGACGGATCGGCGCGGGGACGCCCTCACGGGAACTGAGGTGGACGGACGGCACGGGTCAGAGCCCCGACTCGTTCGTCCGGACCAGGACGCGGCTGCACTCCTCGCAGCGGAGCACCTCGTCCTCGGGGGCCGAGCGATACCGCTCCAGGTCGGCCGAAGTCGCCTCCAGCTGGCACCCGCCGCAACGGCCGTGGCGCAGGAGGGCGGCGCCCACGCCGCCCGACTTGTCGGCGATGCGGGTGTACAGGGCCAGCAGGTCGGCGGGGACGGCGGCCGCGATGGCGTCGCGCTCGAGCACCTTCTGCTCCCGCTCGGCGGCGAGCTCCCCCAGCTTGGCCTCGCGCACCCTGAGCAGGGCGCGCAGCTTGTCCTCGATGCCGGTCTTGGCCTCGGTCGCGCGCCCGGCGATCATCCGCGCCTCGTCGAGGCGCTCCATGGCCTCGAGCTGGAGGTCCTCGAGGTCGCTGATGCGGTGCCCGAGGTGGTCGATCTCCTCGATCAGCCCCTGCAGCGCCTTGGGGTCGCCGACCGAGCCGTCGTTGACGCGCTTCTCGTTGCGGGCCAGCCGCTCGCGCACCGGCACGAGGTCGGACTCGGCCTTCGCCTGCTCGAGTTCGAGGTCGGACACCACCGTCTCGGCGGCGATCACGTGCTCGGCGGCCCGGGCCCGTTCGGCCTGCAGGCCGCGTGCCTGCGCGGTTTCGGGAAGGGTGTTGCGGCGGTGGTCCAGCTGGGCGATGGCGGTGTCGCTGGCCTGTAGGTCGAGCAACCGGCGCTGCGCCTCGGCGGCAGCCTTCATGTGGGTCCTCCCTGGCTTCGAGCGTGCACCGCACGATACCGCAGCGGCCGGTTCCCGCCGGTGTCAGGATGGGGTCATGACGACCCTGTACCTCGTCCGCCACGGCCAGACCGAGTGGAGCCGCTCCGGGCAACACACCTCCTACACCGACCTCGACCTCACCGACGTCGGCGTGCAGCAGGCCACCGCGCTGCGCGACCGCCTCGACCCGTCCGAGTTCGGCCTGGCGCTGACCAGCCCCCGGCTGAGGGCGCGCAAGACCGCGGCGCTGGCCGGCTTCCCCGACGCCGAGGTCACCGACGACCTCGCGGAGTGGCACTACGGCGAGTACGAGGGCCTCACCAGCCAGCAGATCCGCGCCAACCACCACCCCGGCTGGCGGCTGTGGTTCAACGGCGTGCCCGGCGGCGAGACCCACGACGAGGTGCGCGAGCGGCTCAGCCGGGTGGTGCGCCGCGTCCGCGACTCGGGCGTCGACAAGGCGATCTGCTTCGGCCACGGGCACGCGTCGCGCGTGCTGGCGCTGTGCTGGCTCGACTTCCCGCTCATCTTCGGGCAGGCGTTCCCGGTCGAGGTGGCCTCGGTGTCGATCTTGGGCCGGGAGAAGGAATCCTGGGCCGTCCTGCGCTGGAACAGCTGACGCGCACCACGACGTAGAGTGGGAGTGTTGGCAGGCGTCGACCCGAGGGGACCCCATGAAGCAGAAGGACCTGAAGCTGCCCAACCGGCAGGTTCCGTTCTCCAACGCGTTCGTCGCGTTCATTCCCGAGGACTGGGCCCCGTACTCCACCCAGCTCCCCGCCCGCCTGGCCGCGGCCGAGCACACCCAGCCGCGCCGGGACGCCGTGAGCTCGGCCTTCCCGGGCGAACGACTCGTCATCCCCGCCGGCGGCCTGAAGGTGCGCAGCAACGACACCGACTACCCGTTCCGCCCGCACTCGGCCTTCGCCCACCTCACCGGTCTGGGCACCGACCGTGAGCCGGACGCCGTGCTCGTCATGGAGCCGATCTTCACCGACGCCGACGAGGAGGCCGACGAGGACGTCGAGAACGCGGGCCACGTCGCCACCCTCTACTTCAAGCCCCGCGCGCCCCGCACCGACCCCGAGTTCTACGCAGACGCCCGCCACGGCGAGATGTGGGTCGGGCAGCGCGAGTCGCTCGACGAGATGTCCGCGATCACCGGGCTGCCCTGCGAGGCTATCAGCGAGCTCCCCAGCGCCCTGTCGAACCACACCGACCGCATCCCGACGCGTGTGGTCCGGGGCGTCGACGAGCGCATCACGCAGCTGCTGGACGAGCTGCGTCGCACCAACGAGGTCGAGTTCGACCCGTGCGTCGACGAGGAACTCGAGGTCATGCTGTCCGAGTTGCGCCTGATCAAGGACGACTTCGAGCTCGAGCAGATGCAGCTCGCGGTCGACGCCACCAAGGTCGGCTTCGACGCGGTCATCACCGACTTCCCGACCGCCGTGGCCAAGGGGCGCGGCGAGCGCTGGTGCGAGGGCGTGTTCGCCCTGCATGCCCGCCACCTCGGCAACGACGTCGGCTACGGCAGCATCTGCGCCTCCGGCGACCACGCCAACACGCTGCACTGGATCCGCAACGACGGCGACCTGCACGACGGCGACCTCATCCTGCTCGACATGGGCGTCGAGGTCGACACGCTGTACACCGCCGACGTCACCCGCACCCTGCCGATCAACGGCCGCTTCACCCCGGCCCAGCGCACGGTGTACGACGCCGTGCTCGCCGCCCAGCAGGCCGGCATCGACGCGGCCCGCGCGGGAGCCACCTTCCACGAGGTGCACGACGCCTCGATCCGGGTCATCGCCGAGTACCTCCACGCGTGGGGCCTCCTGCCGGTGTCGGTCGAGGAGTCCCTCGACCCGGTCACCGGCGGCCAGCACCGCCGCTGGATGGTGCACGGCACGTCGCACCACCTCGGCATCGACGTCCACGACTGCGCCCAGGCCCGCCGCGAGTTCTACCGCGAGGGGACGCTGCGCCCCGGCATGTGCATCACCGTCGAGCCGGGCCTGTACTTCAAGTCCACCGACCTGCTGGTGCCCGAGGAACTGCGCGGCATCGGCGTCCGGATCGAGGACGACATCGTGGTCACCGAGGGTGAGGCACGGATCCTGTCCTCCGAGTTCCCGCGGGACGCCGACGCCGTCGAGGCATGGGTGGCCGGCCTGCTCGGCTGACCACCCGACGCCCTCCGATGGCCACCGACTGGGAGTCGATGCGGCAGCGCCTGGAGCTGCCGCGCGAGGACCCGACGCGTCCGAACGTCGGCTGGCACTGGTACGTCGACGGGGTCGCCCAGCCCGAGGATGACCTGCCCACCGCCGCCGCACGCGCGCAGGCGGGCGAAGGCTTCCTCTGGTGCGGGCTCAAGGACCCCGACGACCCCACGATGGAGACCTTCCAGCAACTCTTCGGCCTGCACGAGCTCGCGGCCGAGGACGCCGTGGAGGGCCACACGCGCTCCAAGCTCGAGGTGTTCGGGGACGCCCTGTTCATGGTGATCTCGACGGTCGACTACGTCGCCCACGAGTCGGTGTCCGCCTCGGCGGAGATCGTGTCGACCGGGCAGGTGATGGCCTACCTCGGGCCGTGGTTCATCCTCACCGCGCGACGAGGCGGGCGCCCGTTCATGAACGACATCCGGCGCGGGCTCGAGGCCGACCCCGAGGAACTCGCCGAGGGGCCGTGGCGGGTGCTGTACACGATCCTCGACCACGTGGTCGACGACTTCACCGAGACCGTCTCCGAGATCGAGCAGGACGTCGAGGCCGTCGAGGAGGCCGTGTTCGGCCCGGGGGTCCGGCCCGACGTCGACGGCGTCTACCACCTCAAGCGCGAGCTGGTCGAGTTCAAGCGCTGCCTCACCCCGCTGGCCGTCCCGCTCCAGCGACTGCAGCAGCACGAGCCGGGCCTGCCGAACGTCCCGCAGGAGTCGCGCGCCTACTTCCGCAAGGTGTCCGACCACCTCACCGCGGCCCGCGAGTCGACCACCGCGCTCGACGAGGTGCTCGGCGCCATCATCCAGTCGGCCCTCACGCGGGTGTCGCTCGCCGACAACCAGGACATGCGCCGCATCTCGGCGGCGGTGGCGATGTTCGCCGTCCCGACCACGATCGGCGCGATCTACGGCATGAACTTCGACAACATGCCCGAACTGCACAGCGAGTACGGCTACTACATCGTGCTGGCGGTGATGGCGCTGTCGATCATCGGCCTCGCGGTCTTCTTCCGACGCCGCGGCTGGCTGTGACGCCGAGCGAGACGCCCCGCACGACGCCCGGTCATTCTCTAGAGTTCGACCATGGCTGAACCCTTGAAGGTGTTCCTCGACGAGGACGACATCCCGACGCACTGGTACAACATCGTTGCCGACTTCCCGACACCCCCGCCGCCGCCGCTGCACCCGGGTACGAAGGAACCGCTGGTTCCCGACGACCTGACGGCGCTGTTCCCGATGGGGCTCATCGAGCAGGAGGCCTCCCAGGAGCGCTGGATCGAGATCCCCGAGCGGGTGCGCGAGATCTACCAGCTGTGGCGTCCCTCGCCGCTGCACCGCGCCCGCCGCCTCGAACAGGCCCTCGGCACGACCGCCCGCATCTACTACAAGTACGAGGGCGAGTCGCCGGTCGGGTCGCACAAGACCAACTCGGCGGTGCCGCAGGCGTACTACAACGCGCAGGAGGGCCGCATGCGGCTCACCACCGAGACCGGCGCCGGCCAGTGGGGTTCGGCCCTGGCCTTCGCGACGCAGATCTTCGGGCAGACCTGTGACGTCTGGCAGGTGCGCAACACCTACGAGACCAAGCCCTACCGCCGCATCCTGATGGAGACCTTCGGCGCGACCGTGACGCCCAGCCCGTCCGACAAGACCGAGGTCGGCCGGGCGCTGCGCGAGCGCTTCCCCGACACGACCGGCTCGCTGGGCATGGCGATCTCCGAGGCGATCGAGGAGGCCGCGAAGGACCCGGGTGCCTCGTACTCGCTGGGCTCGGTGCTCAACCACGTGACCCTGCACCAGTCGATCATCGGCCTGGAGACGATCAAGCAGCTCGAGAAGTTCGGCGAGTCCGGTGCCGACCTGCTGTTCGCGTGCGCGGGCGGCGGGTCGAACCTGGCCGGCATCGCGTTCCCGTTCCTGCGGGAGAACATCGAGGGCCGCATGGCGGTGAAGATCACCGCGTGCGAGCCGGCGGCGGCGCCCTCGCTGACCCAGGGCGAGTACCGCTACGACTTCGGCGACTCCTCCGGCATGACGCCCCTGCTGAAGATGTACACCCTCGGCAGCGACTTCGTGCCCGACCCCGTGCACGCGGGCGGCCTGCGCTACCACGGCATGGCGCCGCTGGTCTCGCACGCCTACCACGAGGGCATGCTGTCGGCCGTGGCCGTCAAGCAGCGCGACGCGTTCGCAGCGGGCGTCGAGTTTGCCCGCGCCGAGGGCATCGTCCCGGCGTCGGAGTCGAACCACGCCATCGCGGGCGCCCTCCAGGCCGCCCGCCAGGCCACCGAGGACGGCACCACGCCGGTCATCGTGATCGGTGTGTCCGGTTCGGGCCAGCTCGACCTGCCGGCCTACTCGGACTTCCTGTCCGGGAACATGCTGGACGCCTGAGCCACCACCCCGCAAGGGGGTGCAGAACGAGGCGGCGTTTCTATCGCTCCGGCGATAGAAA
>DUOQ01000302.1 GCA_012838755.1 Propionibacterium sp.
ACCACGTCGCCGTCGGCCATGACGTAGTCCTTGCCCTCGAGGCGCATCTTGCCGGCGGCCTTGGCGGCGGCCTCGGAGCCGGCTGCGACGAGGTCGTCGTAGGAGACGATCTGGGCCTTGATGAAGCCCTTCTGGAAATCGGTGTGGATCACGCCGGCCGCCTCGGGCGCGGTGGCGCCCTTGCAGATCGTCCAGGCGCGGGCCTCCTTGGGGCCGGCGGTCAGGTAGCTCTGCAGGCCGAGGGTGTCGTAGCCGACGCGGGCCAGCTTGTCGAGGCCCGGCTCCTCCACGCCCATCTCGGCGAGGAAGTCGCGCGCCTCGTCCTCCTCCATCTCGACGAGCTCCGACTCGAACTTGGCGTCGAGGAAGACGGCCTCGGCGGGGGCCACGAGGGCGCTCATGCGCTCCTTGAGTGCCTCGTCGCCCAGCTCGTCCTGGTCGCAGTTGAAGACGTAGAGGAACGGCTTGGCCGTCAGCAGGAACAGGTCGCGCAGCAGCTCGGTGTCCATGCCCGAGGAGAAGATCGTCTTCCCCGCGTTCAGCACCTCGGCCGCCGCCTGCAGGGCCTCGAGCTTCGGCTTGGCCTCCTTGCGGATCCGGGCCTCCTTCTCGACGCGCACGAGCGCCTTCTCGAGGGTCTGCAGGTCGGCGAGGATCAACTCGGTGGTGATCGTCTCGATGTCGTTGCCCGGGTTCACCGTGCCGTCGACGTGGGTGACGTCGGCGTCCTCGAACACGCGGGTGACTTGGCAGATCGCGTCGGCTTCGCGGATGTTGGCCAGGAACGCGTTGCCCATGCCCTCACCCTGCGAGGCGCCCTTCACGATGCCGGCGATGTCGACGAACGACACGGTCGCGGGCAGCTGCTTCTCGGAGCCGTAGATCTCGGCCAGCGTGGCCAGCCGCGGTTCGGGCACCCCCACCACGCCCACGTTCGGCTCGATCGTCGCGAACGGGTAGTTCGCCGCGAGGACGTTGTTGCGGGTGAGTGCGTTGAACAGCGTGGACTTGCCCGCATTGGGGAGCCCGACGATTCCGATGGTGAGTGCCACGAGAGGTCATCCTATCTGCTCCTCGAAGTGCAGCCTTGGGGGGGCGGGTCAGCGCAGCGAGATCACTGGAGCTCTTCGGGGATCCACCACAGACCGGTGTTGTTCTCGTCCATGTAGGCCTTGAACTCGTCGGACTGGTAGGCCGCCACGATGTCCTGCGCCCAGGGCGAGTCCGCGTTGTCCGTGTGAACGGCGACGCCGAGGACGAGGTGCGGCAGGATGTCCTCCTGCAACAGGGCGGTCGCCGGGTCGATCTTGGCGTTGTAGACGATCGAGCCGGTGATGACGGCGTAGTCGAAGTCCTGCAGGGTCGCCGCCACCGTGGTGTTGACCAGCTCCTGGAAGTCCAGGTTCTTCGGGTTCTCGACGATGTCGGCCTTGGTCACGGTCGCGATGTCCTTCGCCGGGTCGAGCTTGATCCAGCCGGCCTTCTGGATGAGCGCGTAGGCCCGCGCCGTGTTGGCGGCGTCGTTCGGGATGGCGACGGTCATGCCGTCCTGGACGTCGTCGAGGGAGTCGTGCCGGCCGGAGAAGAGCCCGGCGGGCACGGTCGGGATGGCCCCGATCAGCTCCAGGTTGCCGTTCTGGGCCTCGTTGAAGTTCGAGGCGTAGGCCTGGTGCTGCTCGACGTTGACGTCGATGGCCTTCTCATTGAGGGCCAGGTCGTTCTGCAACAGGTCGGAGAAGTCGGTCTTGGCGAAGGTGTAGCCGTCCTCCTCCATGATCGGGATGATCGCGTCCTCGAACAGGACCGTGTAGGGGCCCTGCGCCTTGCCGTAGCGGATCTCGGTCTTCTCCGCGGCGGCGGCCGGGTCGGACGCCGCGGGCTCGGCGTTGCCGCCCGCACCGCACCCGGTGAGGACGAGGGCGAGGGACAACGTGGCCGCGGTGGCAGCGGCCCACTTCTTGACGGACATGGGGGTTCCTTTCGGTGGAGGTTCTGGTCAGGCCCGGTTGCGGGTGCGCCGGGCGAGCGTGTTGCCCAAGGACTGGATGGCCTGGACGAAGACGATGAGGACGATCACGGTGAGGACCATGAGCGGGGTGTTGAAGGCCTGGTAGCCGTAGGTGAGGGCGAGGTCGCCGACGCCACCGGCGCCGATGGTTCCCGCCATCGCGGTGGCACCCACGAGGGTGACCGTGCCGGTGGTGATGGCGAGCAGGATCGAGCCCCACGCCTCCGGCAGGAGGAAGTAGCGGATGATCTGCCAGGTGGTGGCGCCCATCGACTGGGCGGCCTCCACGATCCCCTTCGGCACCTCGAGGATCGACGCCTCGAACAGGCGCGCCATGAAGGGGGCGATGAACAGAGTGAGCGGCACGAGCGCGGCGGTGGTCCCGATGCGGGTGCCCACGATGAAGCGCGTCAGCGGCATGAGGACGACCATCAGGATGATGAAGGGCAGCGACCGGGCGATGTTGACCACCACGTTCAGGACCGCGTAACCCACGCGATTGCCCTTGATGCCGTCGGGGCGCATGAGCACGAGCCCCATCGCGATCGGGATCGCGAGCAGGGTGCCGAGCACCAGCGAGATGCCCACCATGTACAAGGTGTCCGCAGCCGCCTCGAGGAGCACCTCAGGGGTGGTGGCGAAGTAGGTCTCGATGAAGTCGGTCACGCTGCGTTCCCCTCGTCGTGGGCCATCTCGTCCAGGTCCTGTTGGCGGACGCCGACGCCGGCGTCGCGCAGGTACTGCTTCGCCGCGTCCAGCACCTCGGGTGTCCCCTTGGCCTGCACCACGAGCACGCCGAGCACGACCCCGTCGATCTCGTGGACGGACGCGTACAACAGCGACGTCGTGACGTCGTGGGTCTTGTTCACCTCGGCCAGGGACGACCCCGCCGACGCCTCGCCGGCATACGTCAGGCGCCACGTCTCGTAGTTCTCCGGCGTGGCCCGGATCTTCTCCACGAGTGCCTCCGGCACCCGGTCGTCGATGATCGTCCGGACGAAGCGCCGCGTGATGCGCTCCCGGGGGTCGGAGAACACGTCGAGGACGGGACCCTCCTCGACGATGCGCCCGTGGCTCATGACGGCCACCCGGTGGCAGGTCTTGGCGATGACCTGCATCTCGTGCGTGACGATGACGACCGTGACCCCGAGCTCCCGGTTGACGCGCTTGAGCAGGGCGAGGATGGAATCAGTGGTCTCGGGGTCCAGTGCGCTGGTGGCCTCATCGGCCAGGAGGATCCTGGGGTTGTTGGCCAGCGCCCGCGCGATGCCGACCCGCTGCTTCTGCCCACCCGACAACCGGGGCGGGTAGGTCGTAGCCTTGTCGGACAGCTCGACGAACCCGAGCAACTCGTCCACCCGGGCCCTGATGCGGTCCGTCGGGACCCCGGCCAGGCGCATCGGCATGGCGATGTTGTCGAAGACGGTGGCGCTGTCCAGGAGGTTGAACTGCTGGAAGATCATGCCGATGCCACGGCGCTCGGCCGACAGCGCACCGCGTCCGAGCCCGAGCATGTCGACGCCGTGGACCCGCACCTCGCCGGAGTCGGGCCGCTCCAGCAGGTTGATGCACCGCAGCAGGGTGGACTTGCCGGCCCCGGAGCTGCCGATGAGGCCGAAGATCTCGCCGTCGGGGATGGTGAGGGACACGTCGTCGAGCGCGCGGACGTCGCGCGCCCCGGCGGTGAAGACGCGGGTGATGTGGCTGAGTTCGATCAACACGGGCTCCAGGACTGGGCACCGCACCCAACGCTCACGCGAACACGTCAACACGCTGGTGAGCGGTGGTGGACGCGCGCGCAGGCGCTGGCTGGTGCCGTGGAAGAAAGGGAGGGGTCCGCCCTTCAAGCGGGCGGGAGGCTACGCGGTCAGAGCGTGCGACAACCGCAGCAGGCGCCGGCCAGCGGCACCACGGGGGAAGCAACGTCGAAGGCGGGCAGCGTGTGCCGACGCGCTTCCTGACGCATGAAGTCCTCCAATGTTCAACTTACCCACGACACTATCCGGCCCTGAGGAATCGCCCAAACCCGGTTTCACTCCACGGACACGGGAGGTGCGAGTGCCCTACTGCTGACGGAGCGCCCGCCGCGGCCGTCGGGTGCACTCTTTGACCCAAGCGCCCTCAGGCCCCGGCGTAGTACGCGGTGAGCGCGTCGGCCAGCCAGCCCGGGTCCTTGACGCCGGCCAACTCGCGCGTCGAGTGCATGCTCAGCAGCGGGATGCCCACGTCGCACATCACCAGGCCCAAGCGCTCGGCCGTCATCGGGCCGATCGTGCTGCCACAGGGCACGGCGTTGTTGGACACGAAGTCCTGCGTCGGGACGTCGGCTGCCTCGCACGCGCGGCGCCACAGGGCCGAGCTCGCGGCGTCCGAGGTGTAGCGGAGGTTGGCGTTGTGCTTGAGCAGCGGGCCCTCGTTGAGCAGCGGCCGGTGCTCGGGGTCGTGCAGGTGCACGTAGTTCGGGTGCACGGCGTGGCCGGCGTCGGCCGAGATGCACGAGCTGCGGGCGAGCATGCGGTGCCAGGCGTCCCCCTCGGCGCCGAGCGCGCCGGCGAGGCGGCGCATGACCTGCTCGAGCAGCGGCCCGGCGCCACCGGAGCGCGATGAGGAGCCGACCTCCTCGTGGTCGAAGCAGGCCAGCACGGTGATGTCGTCGCCCGCCTCGGCGTCGAGAAGGGCCACCAGACCGGCGTGCACCGAGGAGAGGTTGTCGAGGCGGGAGGAGGCGAAGAACTCGTCGGTCGGGCCGAAGACCGCCGGCGCCTCGGTGACGTAGCAGTAGAGGTCGTGGCTGATGACATCGGCCAGGTCGAGCTCGGCGTGCTCGGCGACGAGCTGCAGGATGTCGAGGTCCGGGCGTCCGACCGAGTAGATCGGCTTGAGGTGCTGCTGGCGGTCGAGCTTGAGGCTCTCGTTCACCGACCGGTCGAGGTGGGGCGCGACCTGCGGTACCCGGAGCCACGCGGGCGTCTGCACCAGGACCTGCTCGCCGGAGCGCGTGACGACCCGGCCGGCCAGACCGAGCTCGCGGTCGAGCCACTGGTTGGGCAGCGGACCGCCGTAGACCTCGACGGCCGCCTGCTGCCACCCGACGCTGAACGCGGTCGGCTGCGGCTTGAGCTTCAGCGACGGCGAGTCGGTGTGGGCCCCCACGATGCGGAAGCCGGAGTGCGCGGCGTCCGCGCTGCCGGGCACATGCCACGCGATGAGCGCCCCGTCGCGCAGGACGTAGCCCCCACCGGGTTCGATGGCGAACGGCGCGTCCTCTGCCTGCTGGGTGAAGCCGGCCACGTCGAGGCGACGGGCCACCTCCGCTGCGGCGTGGAAGGAGGACGGCGAGGCCGTGACGAAGCGGGCCAGGTCAGCGGTGTGTGCGGCGGACATGTCCCCATCCTGCCCGACCCCTCCGACAGCCCAGACGAAGGCCACGCCAGGCGGTGTCAGAGCGCGAACAGCACCAGGCTGAACGCGACGAGGCCCAGCCCGGCGATCATGCCGTAGACGGTCTGGTGCTTGTCGGTCTGGTAGCGCCAGGCCGCCGGCAGGAGTTCGTCGATGGCCAGGAACACCATCATCCCGGCCACGAGGCCGTAGAGGATGCCGAAGAGGGACTCGGGCAGCACCCACGCGACGAGGGCGGCCGCCAACAGCCCGCCGAGCGGCTCGGTGAGGCCGGACGCCGTGGCCCACCACAACGCCTTCACCCGGGACCCCGTGGCGGCGAGGACCGGGGCCGCCACAGCGATTCCCTCGGGGACGTTGTGGATGGCGATGGCCGTGGCCAGGGTCAGGCCCATGGTCGGGTCGGTGTAGGTGGCGAAGAACGTGGCCATGCCCTCGGGGAAGTTGTGCAGGCCCAGCACGATCGCGACGAGGAGGCCGGAGCGGAGCAGGCTGGTGGTCTGCCGCTGGCCCGAGGGGGACGCCAACTCGTCCTCCCGCCCCTCCGTCTCGCCGGGGTTCAGGGGCGCGGGGAGGAACCGGTCGATGGACAGGACGAGCCCGATGCCGAGGAAGAAGGACAGGTACGCCAGCCCCATGGCCTGGCCCTCCGGCAGCGCGGCGGCGAGGGAGTCGACCCCCTTGGGGAGGATCTCGGCCATGCTCACCATGATCATCGCCCCGGAGGAGAAGGCGAGCGCGGCGGCCATCACCGGCCGCGGCAGGGTCTTGCGGGTGATCACCACGGCGCCACCGATGGCCGTGGCCAGGCCTGCCAGCATCGAGACGAACAGCGCGAACAGCATCAGGAGCGTCCCTGCTCCCTGCCTGCACCACGACCGTCCACCCCCTCATCCTGCCGCATCCCGGCTGCTTGTCCGGGCCATCCCGGCGGGGGCTGGGACAAATTGTCGGAGCCCCCTGACAGGATCGAACCATGGACAACATCGGCATCCTCCTGGTGGCCCTGCTGGTCGGGGTCGCGCTCGGCGCGGTCGGGGCGTGGCTCGTGCTGCGCCGGTCCGCCGACACCGTGATGGTCGAGGACGCGGCGGCCACCGACCGCCTGCGTGCGGCCGAGCAGGCCGCCCGGGCCGACGCGGAACGGGCGCGGGCCGACATCTCGGCCGCCGAGCTCCGGGTGAGCCAGGCCGAGATCCGGGTGCAGGAGGCCCGGGCCGAGGCCGAGCGGGCCCACCGGTCGATCGCCGAGGCGCGCGCCGAGGCCTCCGACGCGCAGGCGGACGCCGCGGCGCACCTTGCCCGGGTGGCCTCGCTCGAGGCGAAGGTCGTCGCCGCCACGGCCGAGAAGGAGGCCGCGATCGCGCGGGCCGCCGAGATCGCGGCCGACCGGGACGCGCTGACCAAGGAGTTCAAGCTGCTGTCGGGCCAGGCCCTCGACGAGCAGGGCCGCAAGGCCGACGCGACCGCCGAGCAACGGCTGAAGGCCACCGAGCAGTTGATGGCCCCGATCCGCGAGAGCCTCGCCCAGTTCAACGACCGGCTCAACCAGGTCGAGAAGGCCCGGGTCGAGATGTCGACCGAGCTGGCCAACCAGGTGCGCTCGGTCCAGTACACCGGCGAGCAGTTGCGCCGCGAGACCACCGCGCTGTCGACGGCGCTGCGCAAGCCGCACGTCCGCGGCTCGTGGGGTGAGCTGCAGCTGAAGAAGGTCGCCGAGATGGCCGGCATGGGCGAGTACTGCGACTTCCTGCAGCAGACGACGTCGACCACGAGCGAGGACCGGGTGATCCGTCCCGACATGAAGGTGACGCTCACCGAGGGCAAGTTCGTGTACGTGGACGCGAAGGTCCCGCTCTCGGCGTTCCTCGACGCCCAGGAGGCGACCGACGAGCGTGACCGCGAGCAGTACCTGGGACAGTTCGTGAAGAACGTGCGCGGGCACGTCGACGCGCTGGGCGCCAAGAACTACTGGAAGGCCGACCCCGGCACGCCCGAGTTCGTCGTCATGTTCATCCCGGTGGAGTCGCTCGGCCTCGAGGCGCTGCGCCTGTCCCCCGACCTCCACGAGTACGCCAGCACCCGCAACGTCGTGGTCGCCACCCCGTCGACCCTGATCGCCATGCTGCGCTCGATCGCCTACGGCTGGAAGCAGGCCAAGTTGGCCGAGTCCGCCGCCCAGGTGTCCCAGTTGGGGCGTGAGCTCTACGACCGCCTCGGCACGATGGGCAACAACGTCGACAAGGTCGGCCGTGCCCTGGGCAGCGCCGTGAAGGCCTACAACGCCTCGATCGCCTCGCTGGAGGGCCGCGTCATGGTCACGGCCCGCAAGTTCCGCGACCTGAACGTCACCGAGTCCGAGCTGCGCGAGCTCTCCCCGGTCGAGGAGCCGCTGCGCCAGATCGCGGCTCCCGAACTGGTCGCCGACGCCACGAACGTGCCGACCCTGATCGGGCGCGACGCGAGGGCTGCGCTGCCCGAGGCGTCCGAGCTCGTGCGCGGCCAGCCCGAGCTGACCGACGTGGTCGACGAGGTCGCTGCCGGACGCCCCGCGCAGGATCCTGACGCGCGCGGCACAATGTCCGGGTGAGCCACCTACCCGTAGACGCGATTCGCGGCCCCCTGCCGGTCACGGCGTCCGACGTGGACGCCGCAGCCTCCCGGCTGTCCGGCGTGATCAACCACACGCCGCTCCAGTACGCCGAGCGCCTGTCCGCGGCGACGGGCGCGCAGGTGTGGCTGAAGCGTGAGGACCTGCAGCCGGTCCGTTCGTACAAGATCCGTGGCGCCTACAACTTCATCGCCCAGCTCACCGACGAGGAGCGGGCCGCGGGGGTGATCGCGGCCTCGGCCGGCAACCACGGCCAGGGCGTGGCCATGGCGTGCGCCGCCCTCGGCATCAAGGGCCGCATCTTCGTGCCCACCACCACCCCCCGCCAGAAGCGCGACCGCATGCGTCACTTCGGGCGTGAGTTCATCGAACTGGTCGTCGTGGGGGACTCCTATGACGAGGCCTCCGCCGCCGCCAAGCAGGCGGCCGAGGAGACCGGCGCGGTCATCGTGTCGGCCTTCGACGACGTCCGCACCATCGCCGGCCAGGGCACCGTGGCCAAGGAGGTCGTCGAACAGCTCGGCCGCGAGCCCGACCAGATGATCATCCCCGTCGGGGGTGGTGGGCTGCTCGCCGGCTGCCTCGTCTGGTTGGACGCCTTCTCCCCGCACACGCAGGTCCTGGCGGTCGAGCCGACGGGCGCCGCCTCGATGGCCGCCGCGCTGGACGCGGGGCGTCCGACCACGCTGGCCCGCATCGACACGTTCGTCGACGGCGCCGCCGTGCGCCGCGCGGGTGACGTCACCTACCACATCGCCCAGCAGTTGGGTCCGCTCATGGTGTCGGTCCCCGAGGGCGCGATCTGCTCCGAGATGCTCGAGCTCTACCAGACCGAGGGCATCATCGCCGAGCCGGCCGGGGCGCTCGGCACCGCGGCGCTGCGGCAGAAGCCCCCGCACGAGAACGAGGTGGTGGTGGTCGTCATCACCGGCGGCAACAACGACGTCTCTCGGTACGCCGAGATCGTCGAGCGCTCGCTGGTCTACGAGGGCCGCAAGCACTACTTCCTGGTGAACTTCCCGCAGGAACCCGGCGCCCTGCGCCGCTTCCTCGACGAGGTGCTCGGCCCCGAGGACGACATCACCCATTTCGAGTACGTCAAGCGCAGCAACCGCGAGATGGGCCCCGCCCTCGTGGGCATCGAGCTCGGCGACCCCGCGACCCTGCCCGACCTCATGCACCGCCTCGACCACAGCCCGATCAACGCCGAGCCGGTCGACCCCGACAGCCCGTTCTACCGCTTCCTGATCTGACCCGGCCGGGCGAGGGGCTCCTGACAAGGGGGTGGGGCCCCGACAGCACGAACGTGACGCTCACCTACGACTGGTCGGGCGTCACCGACCAGGACCCGCTGGGGGTCTTCCCCGCGGTCCCGGAGCCGGCCTGGAGGATCCCTCAACCGGCTGGCCGCCGCCGTCGCCTGACCCGATCCCCCGCGCATGGCCCCCACTCGGGAATGATGGGGGCCATGCGGTGGTACGCGCGCCCCTCGCGGCGGATGTTCTGGCAGGTGGTCGCCGACGTGTTCGTCGCGTCCTGGCTCGTCACGTGGTGGTTCCTGGGCCGGTTCGTCGAGCGGCTGGTCCGTGCGATCGCCGACCCGGCGCGGCAGGCCGCGCAGCTGGGCACCGACGTCGAGCAGCAACTGGCCGACGTCGCGAGCCGGGCCGGCGGCGTCCCGGTGGTGGGGGGCGGCCTCAGCCGGCCCTTCACCCACCTCGCCGGCAGCGTCGACGAGATCACGCGCCACGCCGAGGCCCAGGTGGCCGCGATCGACCGGGCGGCCTTCTTCCTCGGCTGGGTCGTGTTCCTCATCCCGGTGGTGCTGATGGTCGCGGTGTGGCTCCCCCGCCGCCTGCGCTTCGCCCGGCAGGCCGGGGCGACGCTGGCCCTCACGTCCTCGGCGGCCGGTACCCAGTTGCTCGCCCTCCGCGCCCTGGTGACGCAACCCCTCACCCAGCTGCAGGCGGTGGCGTCCGACCCCGTCGAGCAGTGGCGGCGGGGCGACCCCGACACCGTCGAGAAGCTCGCCGCCCTGGAACTGGCGCGGGCCGGGGTCACCCGCCCACGCCGCGGTCGCTAGGCCTCAGCCCGCGAGGATCATCCCGTCGAGCAGCACCTCGAGGTCCTCGCGGATCGTCTCGTCGGTGAGGTCCTCGAACTTCCCCATCGCGCCCACGCACAGGGCTGCCTGCCCGTGCACCATCGCCCAGGACGCCCGCACCGCGCGGGTCACGGGGACGGCGAGGTCGCACTCCTGGACCAGCGACACCAGGACGCCGCGGGACTCCCGGCTCTCCTCCCCCACCGGGGTGCGCACGTCGGTGTTGAACATGAGCCGGAACAGGTGCGGGTTCGCGATCGCGAACCGAACATAGGCCACGCCGGCGTCCAGCAGCCGGTCTCGGGGCGACGCCCCGTCGCGCGCGGCCTCGCCGAGTGCGGCGGCCAGCTCGGTGAACCCGCCGTTGGCCACCTCGGCGAGCAGGGCCTCCTTGCTCGGGAAGTGCCGGTACGGCGCGGCCACGCTCACCCCGCACGTCTGCGCCAGCCGCGTCAGGACGACGTTCGCCACGCCGTGCTCCTCCAGTTCGGCCCGCGCGGCCGCGACCAGGTGTCGCCGCAGGTCTCCGTGGTGGTATGGCCGGACCTCGCCCATGCGAACCTCGCCCCCAATTCGTGCTAAGCCCTCCAACTCGGCCCCAAGTTACCGAACATCGGCCCACTACCCTTGCCGACGTGACCGAACGACGGATGCCGCGCCGCCCCAGCTACCAGGAGCCCGCCGCCCTCGAGGCGTTGGGTGAACGCTCCGACCCGATCGCCGAGCTGCACGCCGCCCACGAGACGGCCGCCGCCCTGCTGCACGCCGGGCACGCCGCCACCGACCCCGAGGTCACCCGGCGCCTCGTCGCCCTCGTGGACGACATCGGCCTGCCGACCGTCGCGGACCTGTGGGCGGCCCGGCCCGCGCACTCGCTGCCGGGCGCGCTGTACCGGCTCTACCTGGTCCGCGAGTGGATCCGCTCCGACCCGGACGCCGTGGCCCGCGAGTACGCCGCCGGCATCCGCACGGCCGAGCCCAACCACGCCGTCGCGGGGGCGGAACCGCCCGGCCCCGACGAGGTGCGACGCGTCGCCGACGAGATCCTGCGGGGGGCGTTCACGGGCGACTTCGCCCTGGCCCTGGAGCGGGCGGCGGCCTTCTGCCACGTCGTGGTGTCCGGACGCGCCGAGCTCGCCCGCCGGAGCACCGACCTCGGGCGTGCCGGACGCCTGCAACACCTGGCGCGGGACCTCACCACGAACGCCCGCCTGTGGCGCGCCGGCACCTTGGAGTGAGCGGGCCCCCGCGCCGAGGTTGTGTGGGGGCGGCCGACGACCTATCCTCGACACGCGTCGGGCTGCGGTAGCCCCGGGCTCCAAATTTCGCCGCTACGAGCGGCCACGCGCCGAGAGGCGCTCCCAGCCCGACGCCCTCACTCCGCCGGCTGGGTCTCGACCCAGTCGGCGAGGTCGACTCGGGGGCCAGTGAAGAACGGCGTCTCCTCCCGCACGTGCAGCCGCGCCTCGACGGCGCGCTGGGCGCGCATGGCGTCGGTCAGGCGGTGCAGTTCGTCGGCCTCGAACGCCAGCAGCCACTCGTAGTCCCCCAGCGCGAACGCCGACGTCGTCGACCCGAGCACGTCGGGGAACTCCTTGGCGGCCATGCCGTGCGTGCGCAGCATGTGGGAGCGCTTGGCGTCCTCCAGGTAGTACCACTCGTACGAGCGGACGAACGGGTAGACGGTCAACCACGGCCGGGGGGCGATCCCCGAGAAGCAGGCGGGCGTGTGCGCGTTGTTGAACTCGGCCGCCCGGTGCACGCCGACGTTGCTCCACCGCGGTTCCAGCACCTCGCCCAGGGTCGAACGGCGGATGGCGTGGTAGGCCGCCTGCAGCTTCGTCGGGTCGTCGGCCAGCAGCCACACCATCAGGTCGGCGTCGGCGCGGAACCCGCCGATGTCGTACCAGCCGCGGATCGTCACGCCCGTCGCGTCGACGGCGGACACCAGCTCGGCGGCGTGCTCGGCGCGCTCGGAGGCCTCGCCGGCCATCAGCCCGGCCATCGTGAACACCGAGTACATGACGTAGTGGGAGCCGGTGTTGACGTCCTCGGGGGCGACGTAGGTGTCGCGCGGGTCTCCGCTGAAGGGCGCGCCGGGGGTCTTGCCGTGGGGGGCCTGGGACATGGGTCTCTCCGTCTTCCTCTGGGTGAATGGGAACGGTCAGTCGGCCGAGCACGCCGCCGGCAGTAGGGGTGCGCCGGGGCGCCCGGGCAGGCAGCACGTGGCGTGGCAGGTGCGGACGCCGCCCACCTCGCCGGGCCGGGGGTCGAGCACGGCGTCGGCCAGCATGCCGACGAACGCCGGGTGGACGCCCACCGTCGCGGCCCGCACGTAGCCCAGCCCGAGGTCGGACGCCGTGGCCCGCGCTTCGGTGTCGAGGTCGTAGACGACCTCCATGTGGTCGCTGATGAAGCCGAACGGGACGGTCACGACCGAGCCGACGCCCTCCCCGGCCAGCTCGGCCAGCCGGTCGTTGACGTCGGGCTCCAGCCAGGGGATGTGCGGGGCCCCCGAGCGCGAGCAATACACGATCTCCCACGCGTCGGCGGCCAGGCCGACCTCGTCGGCGATGGCCCCGGCGACGCGCTGGTGCTGCGCGGAGTAGGTGTTCCCCCGGCCGTCGGCCGAGGGCCCGGGACCCGATCCGGCGTCCATCGCCGTCGGGATCGAGTGGGTGACGAACAGCACCCGGGCGCCCGGCAGCTCGGCCAGCGCGCTGCGCACCGCATCGGCGTTCGCGGCCACGAACCCGGGCGTCTCGGCGAAGGGCCCCACCTTCACGAGGTCGAGCTCGACCCCCGCCGTGGCCAGTCCGGCCGCCAGGTCCTCGCGGTACTGGCGGCAGCCGGAGTAGGAGGCGTAGGCCGACGTCGCCAGCGCCACGACCCGCGCCGCCCCCGACGCCGCCAGCTCGGCCAGTGCCTCGTGGACGTACGGGTCCCAGTTGCGGTTGCCGATCACGACCGGCACGTCGACGCCACGCGCGGACAGCTCGGCGCGCAGGGCCTCCCTGAGCTCGTCGTTGCGGTCGTTGATCGGGGACGCCCCGCCGAACAGCAGGTAGTGCTCGGACACCTCGACGAGGCGCTCGTCGGGGATGCCGCGGCCGCGGGTGGCGTTGCGCATGAAGGGCAGGACGTCCTCGGGGCGGCGCGGGCCACCGTAGGAGAGGACGAGGACCGCGTCGTACTCGAACGTCACAGGGCCTCCAGTCGGCGGGGTTCACCCAAGTCGGACAGGCGCAGGCCTGTGATCGGGCAGGTGTCGCAGTCGAGCGTGTCGGGCGGCACGATCGCCCCCTGCTCGTCGGCGTCGAGCAGGTGGTCGCCCGGCTCCAGCTCGAGGTTGCGCAGCACGGGGCGCACCTGGGGTTCGAGGCCCCACAGCTCGTTGAGCGCGGTCAGGTAGGCGTCGATGCGGCCCTCGTTGGCGGCCTTGCGGGCGCGCACGCTGGGCACGTGGACGAGGCGGGCGGCCAGCCGGCGCAGCGCGTGGGCGGCCTCGTCGCCGGTGACGGGGCGCCCCTGCGGCAGGCGGGCCACCTCGTCGGCCACCATCTCGTTGACGGTGTCGCGCAGCGCGACGACGACCGGGTCCATCTCGCGCCCCCGCAGGCGCCCGACGAGGTCGCGCACGCCGTCGTCGACGAGCCGGCGCGCGCGCCCCATCTCGCGGTGCGAGGCGTCCGGCACGTGGCGCTGGATGGTGGGAAGGTCGAGCAGCACGACGCCGGGCACGGCGGCGACCGTCTGGTCGATGTCGCGGGCGACCGCGAGGTCGACCAGGGCGATCTCGGCCCCGCCGCGGCGGGCCATGACGTCGGCGAGGTCGTCGCGGCCCAGGATCGGGGCGCCCAGGCCGCGGCAGCTCACCACGACGTCGGCGGACGCGACGGCCTCCAGCAGGTCGGCACCCGCGTCGCGCGTGCCGGGGTGGGAGGCGACGAACGCGTGGGCGCGCCCGGAGCCGGAGTAGACGGTCAGGTCGGCGAAGCCTCGGGAGCGCAGGTCGGCGACGACGGCACCGGCGTAGGCGCCGGTCCCGATCAACAGGACGCGTGACGAGGGCCAGTCGCGGCGCAGCAGGTCGAGGCCGACCGACACGACCGAGCGGCCCGTCGCCGCCAGGCGGGTCAGGTGGGACACCTTGCGGGACGTGCGCAACGCCTGCTCGATGGTCTCGGTGAGCAGGCCCGTGGCCAGCCCGTCCTCGTGGGCCTCGCGCAGGGCACGGCGCAGCTGCCCGGCGATCTCGCGCTCGCCGACCACCATGGAGTCCAGGCCCGCGCCGACGTCGAAAAGGTGCTGCAGTGCCGCGGTGTCCTCGCGGACGGTCATCGGCACGAACCCGGCGGTGATGCCCAGGGAGTGACGGACGAGGTCGGCCACCTCGTGGGTGGGCTCGTCTGCGTCGACGTAGACCTCGACGCGGTTGCAGGTCGCCAGCACGACCGCGCCGTGCACGGTGTCGGCGGCGTCGACGACGCGGCGTCCGAGCCCGGGCACCGCAGGGGTCACCGACTCGACCGCGTCGAGCCCGTGCTCGGCGTGGTGGATGGAGATCAGGTGCAGCGCCATGACCGCCCCATTGAACCACCGCTCGCGCGGTGGTTCCACTCAGCCCCTGCCCATCGGAACGCCCGCACGCTCACCCCGCCAGCCGGCCGAGGATCGGGGTGCGCGCCATGAAGTCGTACCCGTGGGGCGAGCTCACGAACAGGTCCGTCCCGTCTGTGCCGGCCCGCACGCCGCGGTGCTCGCCGTCCTCCCAGCCCGCGGACTCGCTGACGTCGAAGACGATGCCGTTGACGGCGATCCAGGCGGGGCGACCCTCGAGCCCGTCGTTGGCCTCGACCTCGGCCATGGTGATGGTGCGGGCATCGGCCTGCTGCTGCTGGGCGGCCGAGAGCGGGGCGTCCAGCTTGGCCCGGTCACCGGCCAGCGACGGCGGGCGGAAGAAGATGAAGGCGCCGACGACCGCGGCCACCAGCAGGACGCCGATGAGCAACGAGCCGAGCGAGTTCTTCCTGACGGCGGGCTCCTGGCCCACGGCAGGGTCCTGCGGCGAATCCGGCATGGGTGATGTTCCTTCGTTCGCTGACATCGTCGTCACCGGCCATGATAAGCCCACCCGACGAGGGACGGAGCACCCGGCCGCCCCCCGGCGTTGTGGCCTACCATCAACGCGTGACCACCGCTGCTACGACTCCCCCGCTGCTGCGGGCGCTCTCCGGTGAGCGCCCCTCGACGAACCCCGTGTGGTTCATGCGCCAGGCCGGGCGGTCGTTGCCCGAGTACCGCGAGGTGCGTCGGGGCACCGGGATGATCGAGTCCTGCCTCATGCCCGACCTGGCCGCCGAGATCACCCTGCAGCCGGTCCGCCGGCACCGGGTCGACGCTGCCATCTTCTTCAGCGACATCATGGTGCCGCTCACCCTGGCCGGCGTCGACGTCGACATCGTCGCCGGGGTCGGCCCGGTGGTCGCCGAACCGGTGCGCACGGCGTCCGACGTGCGTCGCCTGGTCAGCCACGAACTCGGCGACACGGGCATGATCACCGCGGCGATCGAGAAGATCCGCGCCGAGCTCGCCACCACGCCCAGCGGGGAGGCCGGCTGGACGCCCCTGATCGGCTTCGCCGGCGCCCCCTTCACCCTGGCCGCGTACCTCGTCGAGGGACGCCCCAGCCGCGACCACCTCGCCGCCCGCTCGATGATGCTGGCCGACCCCGAGTCGTGGGCCGCGCTCATGGGCTGGTGCGCCGACCTGTCCGCGGGCTTCCTCACCGTGCAGGTGGACGCGGGCGCCTCGGCCGTCCAGTTGTTCGACTCGTGGGCCGGCTCGCTGCGCCTGCCCGACTACGCCGAGCACGTCGCCCCTTGGTCGCGGCGGGCCCTGGCCGCCGTCGAGGGACGCGTCCCCCGCCTGCACTTCGGCACCGGCACCGGCCACCTCCTGGAGGAGATGGCGAAGGGCAGCGACGCCGTCGGCGTCGACTACCGAACCCCGCTGGACGAGGCTGCCGCCCGCCTGCCCGGCATCCCGCTCCAGGGCAACATCGACCCGGCCCGGCTCCTCGCCGGCTGGGAGGCCCTCGAGCCCCACGCGCTCGACGTGATCGAACGGGGCAAGGCCGCCCCGGGCCACGTCGTGAACCTCGGCCACGGCGTCCCGCCGGAGACCGACCCGACCATCCTGACCCGACTCGTCGAATTGATCCACGCCTCATGAACAGCTCCCCCCAGCACGTCCCCTCCGTCGTCGTCGGCGGCGGCATCGGCGGCCTCCAGGCCGCCCACGGCTTCGCCAAGCTCGGCCTCGAACCCCTCCTGCTCGAAGCGCGCGGCACCTGCGGCGGGTTGATCTTCGGCGCCCCCATCGGCGGCGTGTGGGTCGACCTGGGCGCCGAGTCGTTCGCCAAGCGCTCGGTGGCCACGGCCGACCTGTGCCGCGACCTGGGGCTGAAGGTCGTCGACCCGTCGGGCAACTCCTGGCTGTGGTCGCACCGCGACGGCGGTCGCGCGATCCGCATCCCCCACGGCGTGCTGGGGATCCCCACCGACCTCGACGACCCGATCGTGGGCTCGCTGCTGTCGCAGGAGGGCCTCGCCCGAGCCCGCCAGGACCTCGAGATGGGCCCCGGGCCCGGCGCGGACGCCGCCGACCTGGCCTCCCTCGTCGTCGCCCGCCTCGGCGAGGAGGTGCTGACCCGGCTGGTCGACCCGATCGCGGGCGGCGTCCACTCCGCGCACCCGTCGGAACTGTCGGTCGACGTCGTCTCCCCCGGCCTGCGCGACGCCCTGGCCCGTGAGGGCTCGCTGGTGCGTGCCGCCGCGGCCCTGCGCGCGTCAGCCCCGGCCGGTGCGGTCGTGTCGTCGGCCGTCGGCGGCCTGTTCACGCTGCCCCGTGCCCTCGTCTCCCGCATCGAGGAGCTCGGCGGCACCGTCGCCGGGCGCCGGATCGTCACCGCGATCGCCCGCGACGGCGACGCCTGGCGCGTGACCCACCACGAGGCCGGGCGCGCTCCCGACCCCGCTGACCCTCCCGTGCCCGTGGGCGAGCCGGAGGTCGTCACCACCGACCGTCTCGTCGTCGCCCTCGACGGACGCGCCGCGCTCGACCTGCTGCGCACCGTCCCCGAGCTGGGGATCGGCGACTGGGAGCTCCCCCGCGGCGCCGACCTCGCCCAGGTCTGCATCGTCCTGGAGGACCCGGCGCTCGACGCCGGCCCCATCGGCTCCGGGCTGCTCGTCACGCCCGACGCCGAGGGCGCCGAGCGGCGCGTGGCCTGCAAGGCCATCACGCACTACTCGATCAAGTGGCCCGGCGTCGTCGCCGGCACGGGCAAGCACGTGCTGCGCGTGTCCTACGGGCGCGCCGGCGTCCCCACCCCGGAGCCGACGCTGGCCGGCGCCCTCGCCGACGCGTCCGTGCTGCTCGGCCTCCCGGTGTCCGAGGAGCAGGTGGTCGGCCACGCGGTCATCCACTTCCCCAACTCGCTGCCGCCGCAGACCCCGGCGCACCGCGTCCGGGTGGCCGAGCTGACCGAACGCATCGCCGGGCTGCCCGGCTTCGCCGTCACGGGTGCCTGGTTCGCGGGCACCGGCCTGGCGGCCGTCATCCCGCACGGCGAGCGCGTCGCGAAGGAGCTCGCGTGAAGCTCCGCCTCGGCACGCGCGGGTCCGAGCTGGCCCGCACCCAGTCGGGCCACGTCGCCGCCGCGCTGGAGGACCTGGGCCACGAGGTCGAGCTGGTCACGATTCGTTCCCAGGGGGACGTCACGTCGGGCTCGCTGCTCGAGGCGGGTGGGCTCGGCGTGTTCGCCGCCGCCCTGCGCGTGGCGCTGCTCGAGGGTGAGGTCGACCTGGTGGTCCACTCGCTGAAGGACCTGCCGACGGCCCCCGTCGAGGGGCTCACGATCGCGGCGATGCCCGAGCGCGAGCTGCCCTTCGACGCCCTCTGCGCCCGCGACGGGCTCACGCTCGAGGACCTGCCCCCGATGGCCCGGGTCGGCACCGGGTCCCCCCGGCGCGCGGCCCAGCTGCGCTCGCGGCGTCCCGACCTCACGGTCGTGGAGATCCGCGGCAACGTCGGCACCCGGCTCGCGCGCGTGCACGGCGACGTGGCCACCCCGGGCGACCTCGACGCCGTCGTCCTCGCCCGCGCCGGGCTGGCCCGCCTGGGCCGCTTC
>DUOQ01000303.1 GCA_012838755.1 Propionibacterium sp.
ACGGACGCCGCGGGCTCGGCCCGGTCGGCGGTGGCGACCGGGACGGGCACCCCGGGCGGGGCCGCGAGGGCGGGCAGGGCGGCTCCGGTGGCGAGCAGGGCTCCGGCGAGGGCGGTGGCTGCGCTGGTGCGAATCATGGTTTCCCCGGTTGGTCGTGGCCCGCGTCGGCGGGCGCTGGTTCACTTGAGCAGTTTCGACATGCGGCGGTCGGCCAGCAGCTTGCCGCCCGTCTGGCACCCCGGGCAATAGTTGAGGAACGTCTCGGCGAAGCTGACCTCGGCGATCGGCGTCCCGCAGGTGGGACACGGCTCGCCCTTCTTCCCGTGGACGCGCATCGTGGTGCGCTTGCCGTCCTTGAGGTCGGAGGGCCGGTTGCCGACCGCGCGCTCGATCGCCGTGGCGAGCTCGCCGCGGATCGCCTCGAACAGCGCCGTCACCTCGTCGTGGCTCAGCGAGCCCGCGACCTTGAACGGGCTGAGCCGGGCGGCCTGGAGGATCTCGTCGGAGTACGCGTTGCCGATCCCGGCGAGGGCCGACTGGTCCTTGAGCAGGCCCTTCACCTGGGTGCGCGCGTTGGCCCGGATCACGGCGGCGAAGTCGTCGCGGGTGAAGTCGGGCGCGAGCGGGTCGGGGCCCAGCCGGGCGATGCCGGGCACCTCGGCGAGCTCGGCGACCACGTGGATGGCCAGGTGCTTCTGGGTGCCCGCCTCGGTGAGGCTGAAGCCGACCTCGCCGTCGTCGGTCGAGCCTGCCGCGTCCCCCTCGAACACCACGCGCAGGGCGAGCGGCCCCTTGCCCGGCCGCACCGGGGTCGCAGGCACCGTGTCGTGCCAGGTCAGCCAGCCTGCGCGGGCCAGGTGGAAGGCCAACCAGGTGCCGTCGGCGTCCAGGCACAGGAACTTGCCGTGCCGCTCCACGCGGGTGACCTCGAGGCCGTGCAAGGCACTGAGCGGGACCTCGAAGGTCTTGAGCGCGGCGAACGCGGCCAAGTCGGCGCGCACGATGGTCCGCCCCACCACCTGGTCGGCCAGGAAGGAGCGGAGCGCCTCGACCTCGGGCATCTCCGGCATGGGCCGAGCCTAGACTGACCGCATGTCCAACATCGAGCGACGCAAGCGACTGCGCGCCGGCGACACCGACCGCGACGCCGTGCTCGAGGTGTTGCACGCCGCCTTCGCGGCCGGACGCCTCACCCCCTCCGACCTCGCCGACCGCCAGGAGGCAGCACTGTCGGCCCGCTACATCGACGAACTCCCCGAACTCGTCGAGGACTGCCCCGAGGGCGCCCAACTCGTCCGCGGGTGGGGTGGCGTCGCGCCGGCGGCCCAGGCCTGGTCGGCCACGCCGGCCACGGCGTCCGGCGGCGCCTGGACGGCGACGGTCTTGTCGGGCCGGCGCATCGACCTCGGCCCCGGCCAGACCTTGCGCAACTTCGCGCTGATGGGGGGCGACGATGTCTACCTGCGTGACGCGCTCGGCCCCGGCGTCGTGCTGACCATCGACGTGCCGGCGATCTTGGGCGGGCACAACCTCCACGTCCCCGAGGGCGTCCGCGTGGTCGAGGAGACGCAGGGGATCATGGGCGGCAACAGCATCCGCCGCGCGGCGCAGGGCGACGGCAGCAACGGGACCCTCGTGATCCGCGGGATGCTCCTCATGGGCGGCCACACGGTCAAGCTCGACAAGCGCCGCTAGGCCTGGGCCGGGCGCGTCCAGTCAGGGCCGGGCACGTCGAGGGCCTCCGACAGCAGGCGCAGGTAGTCGACCCGCTCGACCGCGACCGCCCCGAGGGTGGCGAGGTGGTCGGTGACCCACTGCACGTCGAGCAACCGCTCGTGCCCGTCGTCCAGCACGCGGGCCAGCCCGAGCAGCGCCACCTTGGACGCGTCGCGCCCGATCCCCGGCTCGTGGAACATCGACTCGCCGGCGAACAGCCCGCCCAGCGAGATGCCGTAGAGGCCGCCGGCCAGGTCGCCCGCGGGCGTCCAGGCCTCGATCGAGTGGGCGATGCCGCGCCGGTGCAGTTCGCCGTAGACCTCCTGGATGCGCCCATCGATCCACCCCATCGGACGCCGCGGGTCGGCGCAGCGATCGATCACCTCACCGAACGCCCGGTCGATCGTGAGCTCGTACCGCTTCGCGGACTTGCGCAGCGACCGGGTCACCCGCAGGTCGTCCAGCGGCAGGATCCCCCGGTGCGTGGGCGACCACCAGCCCATGGCGTCCGGCCAGCCCGATTCGGGCAGCGGCATCGGGAACACGCCCGACTGGTACGCCGCGACGACGAGGTCGGGGTCGAACTCGAGCGAGAGGGCGATGAGGTCCTGGTCCGGCCACTCGGCTTCCGGCCCGAAAACCCCCGACAAACGCATGCGAGCAGTCTTACCATGCACCGGCTGGTGTGCAGTTCGAGGCGGCGTTTCTATCGCTGGAGCGATAGAAGCGCCGCC
>DUOQ01000304.1 GCA_012838755.1 Propionibacterium sp.
CACGCCCGTCCCCGCGGGCAGGGACGCCACGATCCGGTCGAACGCCTCGCGGCCCGTGTCCGGCCGGGCCTCGGCCGGCGGCTGCTCCTCCGCGGGCGGCTGCTGGTCCCCGGCGTCACCGGTCCCGCCCTGGACCGGCGCGTCGACGACCGTGGTCACCGTCGTCGTCGGGCCCGTGACCTCCACCCCCTCCGGTCCGCACCCCGCCGCGACGACGACGAGGGCCGTCAACCCCGCGAGGAGGCGCCTCCGCGCCCGTGCCCGACCCGCCACTCCCGTAGGGCCCGCCATGTCAGTAGAGGTAGACGACGGCGTTGTTGCCGCCCCGGCAGACCACGAACTCGTCGGTGCCGTTGCAGCGCATCGTGTAGGTCTGTCCCGTCACGGGGCTGTCCGCCTCGATGGTCGCGGCGCCACCGATGTGGCCGGCCCCGAGGTAGGCGTCCCGGACGGACCGCGCGAACGGGCAGGTCGTGTTGTCCGTGCCCCGGCCGGAGCGGGGGTACAGGTCGCCGCCGGAGTCGCTGCACTCCTGGAGGACCGACATCGGCTGCGGCGCCCGGCTCGTCGTGGTGGGGCTGGTCGGCCGCGTGGAGGTGGCCGGCGCTTCGGTCTCGACCGGCGCGGTCGAGGTGATCGTCACCACCTCCTCGCCGCCGGCGGCGGGCGCGCCCCCCTCGCCGCCCGGCCGCAGGAACAGGAAGGCCGCGACGCCGCCCACCAGCAGGAGCGCCACCACGACCGCGACCACCGCGATCACGCCGCCGTTGCCGCCACCACCGCCGGACCCCTGGTCGTAGCCGGCCCAGTCGTCACCGCCCGGCGGGGGGCCGTAGCCGCCCTGCTGCGGCGGGTAACCGCCGTACTGTCGCTCGTACCCGCCCTGCTGCTGCCCGTACCCGCCCTGCTGCGGGTAACCGCCCTGGTAGCCGCCGTGCTGCTGGTCGGGGCCACCCTGTCGGGGGTAACCGCCCTGGCCCGGCACCTCCCCCATGCGCTGGGTCCGGTCGGCCCCACCGTCGTACTCCGGGTCCCACCCCGACCCGCCCCACGCACGGTCACCGTCGCCCTGTCCTGGATACATGTCCACCTCTCCGGGTCCGGGCGCCTCGCCGTCGCGGGCCCCGGCCATGAACAGACTCCCACATTCTTTCGGCAGGCCTTAGGATCGGTGGCTGATGCGCACATCGTGAACAGCCGTCCGGAACAGGTACGGCGGAGGGGGAACATCCCAGATGACCGAAGGCGACAAGCCCGTCGACCCGGGCCCGGGGTCGACGGACGATCCCACCGCGAAACTGCCCCGGGCCGAACACCCCGAGCAGGGCGGCTACGACCGTCCGGGCGGCTACGACCAGCAGCAGGGTGGCTACGACCCCGGCGCCCGGGGCGGCTACGGACCGCAGGGCGGCTATCCCCAGGGGCAGGGGCAGTACCCCCAGGACGGCGGCTACCCCCGGGGCGGCTACGGCCAGCAGGGTGGCTATGACCAGGGTGGTTACGACCAGGGCCAGTACGGCCCCGGCCACCAGGGCACCGGCCAGCAGATGATGTCCTCGGCCGCGAACTTCGCCGGCCAGACCGCCAAGCGGGTCCAGTCCATGCCGTGGCAGGAGCGCGTCATGCGGCTGCCCGGCGTCTTCGCCGTCGTCGCGGGCTTCCTCGCCCTCCTGAGCTGCCTGTTCCCCTGGTGGTCGATGTTCCAGCGGGACAGCAGCGGGGTCTACGAGTACTCGATCGCCCCGTTCCGCGGCCTGCGGGTGTCGTCCGCCAACCGGTTCGGCGACCTCGCCGCGCTCAACACCTTCACGCGTGACGAGCTCGACACCTTCCGCTCCATCACCATCACCATCGGGTCGGTGCTGCTCATCGCCGCGCTGTGCCTCATCATCGGTGGGGTCCTCGTGGCCCTGGCCCGGACCCAGGTCGTGGCGATCACCCTGGTCGTGTTCGGCGCCGTCCTCCTCGGGTACGCCCGCGTCCCCTCGCAGATCATCGGGAACTTCGTGGAGGCGGCGTCCGACGCGACGTCGATGCTCTCCAACGAGTTCGGCATCATCGGGGAACTCGCGGCGTCGGCACTCCCCGAGGCGCGATTCGGGCTGGGCCTGTCCACCGCCGCGCTGGTGCTCGCCACGATCGGCATCCTCATCTTTGTGGGGATGATCGCGTACCGGGAGACGATTCGTATCAGGAGGTGGATGGCATGACCGGCCCCCAGGATCACCAGGGACAGCCGCACCCGACCGGACCGTCGAACGAGCGCGCCGACCAGTGGTTCCCGTCCGGCGGCGGCCCGCAGTCCGGTCCGCAGTCCGGCTATCCCCAGCAGGGACAGGGTGCCGGTGGCTACGGCCCTCAGGGCCAGCAGGGGCCGGGCGGCTACGGCCCCGGCGGCTACGGGCCCCAGGGCCAGCAGGGTCCGGGTGGCTACGGTCCCGGCGGCTACGGCCAGGGCCCCGGCGGCTACGGACCGCAGCGCCCCCAGGGTCCCGGCGGTTACGGGCCCCAGGGTCCGCAGCGGCAGCAGCGACCCCGGCGGCAGGGACCGGGCGTGGGCTCCCGCCTTCTCGCCTTCCTCAGGCGTGACCCCGTCGCCCTCGGCGCCGCGATCGTCACGCTGGTGTCGAGCCTGCTCCTGCTCATCGCCCGCTCGCTCGGGTGGTTCGTCGACCGGTCGTTCGATGTGGTCGACGGCAAGGTGAGCGTCTCCGCCACCGGCTCGCTGGGGGTCGACTCGGCCGTCGAGCGGATGCTCTCCGCCTCCGAGGCCACCGAGCTGACCTTCCTCGAGCTGATGTTCACCGCGATGCTTCAGCCCGTCGGGTCGATGCTGCTGCTCTCCGCCCTGCTCGTCTTTGTGGGCGGACTGCTCATGCTCACCACGGCGCGCCGGCTCGGCGCGTCGTTCGCGCTGCTCGGTGTGATCCCGCAGATCCTCGTCGTGGCGATCGGCGCGATCGCCGCGGCGGTGATGACCGACGACAGCCCGGGCTCGGACTCGTCCTCCTCCCCTCTCGGGGACGACAGCGTGAGCATGGGCGCCGGGGTGATCATGACCGGCATCGTCTACCTGCTGGTCATCGGCGCCGCGATCGTCGCCGCGATGCGGACCACCGAGCGGCCCCGCTCCGCCGTCATGGCCTCCGGACCGGGCGGTGGCCCCGGCGGTGGCCCGTCCGGCCCGATCGGCGGGCAGGGCGGCGGACCGTCC
>DUOQ01000305.1 GCA_012838755.1 Propionibacterium sp.
GGGGTGGTACGGGCATCCCGTTCCACCCCCGCAACCATGAGCGAACCCAGAAAGGACGACGACGGTGTCGCTGACAGCCACCCCCCAGATGGTGGACCAGACCAGGAAGCGCAAGACCTCCGCGTGGGGTGAGACGGTGCGCGCCCTCCCGTGGCTCCTGCCGACGCTCATCATGATCGTGGCCGTCGTGCTCTACCCGGCCGGCCTGATGATCTACACGTCCTTCTTCAAGTACAACGCGATGGGCATCCGTCGCAGCGACGAACCCGTCGGTCTCGACAACTACATCGGCCGGGCCGGCGCGCTGACCTTCCCGGGCGTCCCCATCGAACGCATCCTGCTCAACACGGTGGTGTGGGTGCTCGTGGTCGTCCTCGTGACGGTGCTGCTCAGCCTGCTGATCGCCCAGTTCCTGAACAAGCCGTTCCGCGGGCGCAAGCTGCTGCGCCTGTTCATCATCCTGCCGTGGGCCTGTTCCGTCGTCATGACCACCACGGTCTTCCGCTACGGCCTCCAGCAGGAGACCGGGCTGTTCAACCGCCTCCTCGTCGACATCGGGTTCCTGGACCGGGCGGTCGCGTGGACCAAGGACCCGACGTCCGCGTTCTGGATCGCCGTGTTCGTGGCCGTCTACGTCTCCCTGCCGTTCACCACCTACACGATCCTCGCGGGGCTCCAGTCGGTCCCGGTCGACGTGCTCGAGGCCGCGCACGTCGACGGCGCCAACAGCCCCCAGCGCTACTGGTCGATCATCCTCCCGCTGCTGCGGCCCTCGATCGCCGTGGCCGCGCTGATCAACATCATCAACGTCTTCAACTCCCTGCCGATCCTGCGCCTGTTGCAGGAGACGCCCGGCTACCACACCGGCCACATCACGACCACGCTGATGTACGAGTACCAGACGGCCCTCGGCCCCGGCGTCTCCTCAGCGCTGTCAGTGCTCAACTTCCTGTTCTGCCTCGTCATCATCGCGGTCTACCTGATGATCGTGCAGCCCACGAAGGAGGTGGCCTGAGCCATGGCGACCACCGCAACCGCACGCCGGCGCACGGTGAAGGACGTCCCCCTCGAGCACACGCTGAAGGGCGGCATCCACAAGCAGCCGAACCTCATCGGCGTCGCCCTCGGCTCCGCGGCGATCGTGCTGTTCTTCGGGTTCCCCTACCTGTTGATGTTCATCACGTCGCTGAAGACCCGCCTCGAGGTCACCGACATCCCGCCGGCGTACTTCCCCGGCAACCCCCAGTGGTCCAATTACGTCGAGGTCTGGTCGTCCGAGGTCAACCCCGCCTCCGCGCTGCTCTCCAGCGTCGTGATCGCCAGCGGCGCCACCCTGCTGGTGCTGCTCATCGCCACGCCCGCCGCCTACTACATCGCACGCTTCCGGTTCCCGGGCCGCCTGGTGTTCCTCCTCCTGGTGCTCTGCACGCAGATGCTCCAGCCCACCGTGCTGGGCGTCGGCCTGTTCCAGGAGTTCAAGGGCTGGCAGGGCCACTGGGTGTGGGTCGCGCTGATCATCATCAACGGCACGTTCAACCTCAGCTTCGCGATCTGGATGATGCAGGCCTTCTTCGCCTCGATCCCCAAGGAGATCGACGAGGCCGCGCAGATCGACGGGCTGGGTCGCCTGGAGACGATGTTCCGCATCTCGCTCCCGCTGGTGTGGCCCGGCATCGTGACCGCGATCATCTTCGTGTTCGTCAACTCGTGGAACGAGTACGCCGCGGCCCTCATCCTCGTCCGGGACAACAGCCTGCAGCCGCTCACCGTGGCCATGCCCCGCTTCCTCGGGCTCTACGTGCAGGACTGGCAGTACCTGTTCACCACGGCACTGATCGCCGTCGTCCCCGTCATCATCCTGTTCGGCTTCATCGAGAAACGCCTCATCGGCGGCCTCACCGCCGGCGCCGTGAAGTAGGCACCACCCACCGGGAGTGCAGTTCGAGGCGGCGTTTCTATCGCTGGAGCGATAGAAACGCCGCCTCGAACTGCACCCCTTGGGGGCTCAGACCAGCAACGCCGCGCGCTCCAGGTGTGGGAGGGGGCCCGACGTCTGGACGAGGCGCTTCCAGAGCACATCCCGGGCCAGGTGCACCGCGCCGCGCGCGGTCGCGTACTCGTCGAGGTCGCCGACGGCGACCTCGGGCGGGGTCTGCAGCCGCCGCCCCAGCTCGTCGCGCACCTGGCCCAGCACCGGCCGGATGACCGGGCCGAGCGCCCCGCCCAGCACCAGCAGCTCGGGGTCGACCAGGCCCGCGGCGAACGCGACCTGGGGGACGATCTCCATGACGAAGCGCTGCGCGCCCTCGACCGCGACCGGGTCGCCGGCCACCGCGGCCGCCAGCGCGCGCCCCTCGACGTCCCCGGGGGCACGATCGCCCTCACCCGCACCCTCGCCGGTCGCTCCCACCCAGTCGTACCCACCCGAGGCGGGCAGCAACTCGTTGAGCGACAGCTCCCCCGCCGAGCCGTGCGCGCCGCGGTAGAGCTCGCCGGCGAGCAGGAGCGCGAGCGAGGGGCGGCGTCCGAGGTGCACGTAGAGCACGTCGCGGCGGCCGGTCGCCGCGCCCTCCGTGACCTCGGCCCACAGGGCCGCCTTGGTGTCGTGCAGGGTCAGCACCGCGCCGGGGAGGACGTCGCCCAGGGCCTCGGCGGGCCGCAGCCCCACGAAGTCGGGCATCGCGATCGAGCGGGCCAACCGGTCGCCGTGGTCGAGGGCGCCCGACACGGCCAGGCCGGTCATCCAGACGATCTCGGGGTCGACATCGGCGAGCAACGCGACCAGGGCTGCGCGGGTGGCCTCGACGCCAGGACGCCCCCGGTCGATCGCCACCTCCCCCAGCTCGCGTGCGACGCCGGACCCCGGGTCGAGCATCGCGCGGACGCGGTGGCCACCCACGTCGAGCCCGAGCAGACCCACGGGCGGGTCGGCCAGCCGGAACATGCTCGCCGGCCGCCCCACGCTGCCGCTGCTCTGCGCCTCGGGGACGACCCATTTCTTCGCCACGAGTCCGCGCAGCACCTCGCGCGTGGACGCCGTGCTCAGCCCGACCTGCTCGGCCACCTGGGCGACCCGGACGGTGCCCGCCCCGCGGAGCACGGTGACCACGGCGCGCTCGTTCCACTGGCGTACCGACGACGGGTCGGCGCTGGACGGCGTGCGCACCGGGGACCTCCTCGTTCGGCGGGCTTCGCTCCCGGCAAGCCTACCGCTCCCAGACCGGAATTCGATTTAGTCAGACTCTTTCAAAAAGCGCCGGGGACCACTACGCTGAGGGCCATGATCCAGTTCGGCACGGGTGGCTGGCGCGCCATCATCGGGGACGGCTTCAC
>DUOQ01000306.1 GCA_012838755.1 Propionibacterium sp.
ACCCACCTCGACCACGTCGCCTCCCGCGAGCGGGCCACCCGCCCCAGCGAGGAACCCGCCGCCGCTGCCGCCACGCGCCGCGAGGCGCACGAGGCCGACATCGCGTTCCTCACCGAGGTCCTCCAGCCCACCGGCGGTGCGCGCGACCGGTTCGCGCTCCTCGGCTTCCTCGGCCTGCTGGACGCCGCGGGCGCGGCCTGGGCCGACGACGGCTGCCCCGAGTACGACCGTCACCCCCTCGTCGAGGCGGCCCTCGGCGCCCTCCAAGGGGCCCTGGGCGACTGGCGCCGCTGATCGGCGTAAACTTGGCCGACGTGCCCGACGCCCATGCAACCCCACTCCGCTTCGCCGCCCCCTCCGGGGGAGCGGTCGAGGTCGCGACCCCTGTCGTGCTGGCGCCGATGGCCGGCATCACGAACCCCGCCTACCGCCAGCTGTGCCTCGAGCAGGGGGCGGGCCTCTACGTCTGCGAGATGATCACCAGCCGCGGCATCGTCGAGCGCATCCCGAAGACGTTCTCGATGCTGCAGTTCGCGCCGGGGGAGACGATCCGCTCGGTGCAGCTCTACGGCGTCGACCCGGAGGTGATGGCGAAGGCCGCCCACATCCTGTGCGAGGACCTCGGAGTCCACCACATCGACCTCAACCTCGGCTGCCCGGTGCCCAAGGTCACGCGGCGCGGCGGCGGGGGAGCCCTGCCCTGGAAGACCGACCGGCTCGCGTCGATCCTCCGCGCCACCGTGAAGGCGGCCGACGCCCACGGCGTCCCGGTCACGGTGAAGACGCGCATGGGTATCGACGACGACCACCTCACCTACCTCGACGCCGGGCGCATCGCCGAGGACGCCGGGGTGGCCGCGATCGCCCTGCACGCCCGCACGGTGCAGCAGTCGTACTCCGGCGAGGCCCGCTGGGAACACATCGCGACGCTCGTCGACGCCGTCGACATCCCGGTGCTGGGCAACGGCGACATCTGGGAGGGTGCCGACGCGCTCCGCATGGTCGAGCAGACCGGCGCGGCGGGCGTGGTGATCGGGCGCGGCTGCCTGGGGCGCCCGTGGTTGTTCCGCGACCTGGCCGACGCGTTCGCCGGCCGTCCGGTGCAGCCCTACCCGAGCCTCGGCGAGGTCGCGGCGATGCTGCGCCGCCACGCCGCGCTGCTGGCCGACCTGCACGGCGAGCGCTGGGGCCTGACCGACCTACGCAAGCACATGGCGTGGTACTTCAAGGGGTTCCCTGTGGGAGGCGACCTGCGGCGCTCGTTCGCGACGGTGTCGAGCCTGGCCGGGCTCGACGCCCTGATCGCGCAACTCGACCCGACGGCGCGCTACCCCGAGCACGAGGTCGGCACGCCCCGCGGCCGTCAAGGGACGCCCCGGGCGCACGTCACGCTGCCCCACGGCTGGCTCGACAGCCGGAGGCTCGGCGACGAGGACCTCTCCGCCGCCGAGTCCGACGTCTCGGGGGGCTGAGTCAGCCCGCCAGCACCTGCGCGGCGGGCATCATGCCGACGATCATCGCGATGAAGCCGATGATCGGGGCCAGGATGCCCAGGACGATGCCCCAGATGCCGAAGGTGCGCCCGCGTCGACGCGAGGTGGCGATGATGCTGATGATCCAGCCGACGATGCCGCCGACGGTGGCGAACATGCCGCCGGTCACCAGCCCCGACACCTGCTGGCCCAGCGCGATCATCAGCGGGTCGTTGGGGTCGGGGTTCTGCATGCTCTCGATGCCGTAGTCGAGCATGAACTGGCCCATGGTGGAGCCGATGAGGTAACCGACCACCGCGAGGATCACGGTGCACAGGGCCACGATCCCGAAGCCGACCAAGCCGAGCGTCTTGTTCTGGGGGGCCTGCTCCTGGGGCCACTGCTGGTCGTAGCCGGCCGGGTACTGCTGGTACTGCGGCGCGGGGTACTGCTGCCCGTAGCCCTGCTGCTCGTAGCCCCGTTGGCCGTAGGACTGCTGCTCGTAGCCGTGTTGGCCGTAGGACTGCTGCGGCTGCTGGCCGTACTGCGGCGCCTGGTAGCCCTGCTGGTCGTAGCGCGGCGCCTCGTACGCCTGCTGGCCGTAGGCGGTGGAGCCCTGGTCGCCGTACTGGGGCGGGTTGTACGTCGCGTCGGACGGGTGCTCGGCCGCGTACTGCTCCGCGGCCTGCTCGGGGACCTCGGAGGCCTCGTCGCGGCGCGGTGCGTCGGGGGTGGGGTTCTGGTCGCTCATGGTCCGTCCTCGTGTCGGTGGTGGTCCCATCTTACGAACGGCGGGAAGATGAACGCATGACGGACGCGCTGAACCCCCGCACGGTCGCCTGGGCCCGCACCATGGACGGACACGCCGAGGGCGACGTCGTGCGCGCCCACCGCGACTCCTCGGCGCGGCTCGACCTGCCCGCCCCCATCGGCCGCGAGGCCCGGGAGGAACTCCAGCGAAAGCTGTGGCGTCCGGGCGCGACGTTCGCCGAGGGTGCCGGCCGGCGGATGATCGAGGAGGAGCCCGACATCGAGCGCACCTGCTTCGAACGCGACCGCGACCGGATCGTGCACTCGACGGCCTTCCGCCGGCTGGCGGGCAAGACGCAGGTCGTCGTCTACCCGACCGACCACCAGCGCACCCGGCTCACCCACGCCATCGAGGTGGCGCAGGTCGCGACCTCGCTGGCGAAGGGCATCGGCGTGAACGTTCACCTGGCCGATGCGATGGCGCTGGGCCACGACTGCGGTCACGGGCCCGGCGGGCACGCGTCCGAGGATGCCTTCGACACCTTCATCCCCGAGAGCTACGACCACGGCCCGTGGGGCGCCGACGTCGTCCTCACCCCGCTCAACCTGTGCGTCGAGACCCTCGACGGCATCCGCAACCACTCGTGGTCGCGCCCGGCACCGATGACGATCGAGGGCGAGCTGGTCAGCTGGGCCGACCGCATCGCCTACTGCGCCCATGACCTCGAGGACGCCGTGCACGCCGGCATCGTCACCCTCGACGACCTCCCCCGCGAGATCGCCGACGTGGCCGGCCGGACGCGTCGCGAGCAGCTCGCCACGTTCATCCGGTCCATCATCGGGACGGTCGCCGAGACCGGCGTGGTCGGCATGGAGGCCGAGGTGGCGGCCGCCCTGGCCGGGCTGCGCACGTTCAACTACGAGCGCATCTACACCCGGCCCGAGTCCGTGGCACAGAGCAACGCCGTCATCGAGGTGCTGCGCGGCCTGGTCGAGTACTACTGCGAGCACCCGCGTTCGATGCCCGGCGACTACCACGCCGGCGCCGAGCAGGACCTCGTGCGCACCGCCGTCACCTATGTGGGCGGCATGACCGACCGGTTCGCCTTCGACGCCGCCGAGCACCTCCTCGGCTGGGACCCCGACCGCCTCCCCCAGGGCATCGGCCGCGGCGCCTGAGTCAGGGGCGCGACCAGACGTCCGGGCCCTCATCGACCGGCTCGACTGGCTCGACCGGTTCGGCCGGGCCTGGTGATCCTGCTGCGTCCGGCCCCGCGGGCCCGCGGCGTCCGTTCAGGCCCGCGAACCCGAGCCCCACACCGGCGGCCCCGGCCAGGGCTGCCAGCGCCAGCCAGCGCGGCACGGCCGGCCGGGGGTCGGACGCCGTGGCCGCCATCCCGGTGGCCGCGAGGGCCTTGGCATCGGTCCAGCGGACGGATCTGCCGGTGACGACCCCGCCCGTGGACGCGGCGAGGATGCGGGTGGGGAAGTGCATGGTGATGTCGAGGTCGGCGGGGTGGGCCGTCCCGGCGAAGTAGGCGCTCGGGACGACGAGGAAGAGGGTGCCGTCCACCTCCGACAGCAGGCCCTGCACCCACGGCTCCTCGCCCCCGTCGGCACCGTCGCGGGGGAGCGTCCCGGTGATCGTGCACCGGACCTCGCCGCCCTCGGTAGCCACGTCGTCGACCCGCAGGCCATCGGGCAGACCGCCGCCGCAGGGGCCGTTCGAGACGTCGGGGCGGTGCCGTGCGGCGAGGTCGAACGTCACCGTGTCGTGATCGATGCGGATGTCGCCCTCCAGCGTGCAGCCGGTCAGGAGCAGCCCCGAGGCGGCGGCCAGTGCGAGGGTACGGCGTCCGCGCTCACGCATCGGGGGCCCAGACACTCGGGTCGTCGGGGACGGACGCGGGCTCCGGCTCCCCGTCACCCACGGACCCGGGCTCGGACCTTCCGGGCCCGAGCGGGCGGCGCAGCCGTCCGGCCACGCGGGTGAGGGTGAGTCCCCAGACCAGCCCGGCGAGGGAGGCGACCAACCAGACCGGCTCGGCCGGGGTGAGGCGTGCGGTGGCGTTCATCCCCGTGCGGCGGGCGAGTTCGAGGTCGGTCCACCGGACGCTGGTGCCGAACAGTTCGGGTTCCCCCGAGGTCGCGATGACCTCGCCGGGGAAGTGGAACGTGACGTCGAAGTCCTCCAGGCGCTCGCCGTCCCGTGCTGCGAGTTCGAGGACCTGCTCGGGGATGCGGACGAACACCACATCGGGTGAGGACGCGACGTGGACCCAGGGGCCGAAGGCGTCGTGGGAGAGGGTCCCCGCCAGGCGACACGCGGTCTGGCCCGGAGGCGCGTTCACGGGTGTCACCGCCACGGTGGCCGGGTCCCAGTCCTCGGGCACGCACAGGCGCAGGGACGCGATCGGCCCGTTGGACGGGAACTGCAGGGTGAGGTCGACCAGGAGGTCGTCGGGCTGCACGCGCACCTCCCCGCGCAGGCCGCACGCCGCCAGCGGCAGCACCGCCAGCACGGCGGCGGCCCGCACGAGGCGGCGGCGGAGTCCCATGGCTCCACCCTAGGCGCGGGCGGCTCCGGCTAGGGCTGCGACCAGGGTTCCGGGGGCGGGAGGTCCTCGGGGCCGGGGATGGGGCGTCCCCCCGTGAGCGGCAGGGAGGGTGGGCGGAAGGGTTCGTCGAGCTCACGCCGTGCGGTGAGGCGGCGTTCCACCCAGAGGAGGGCCCCGGTCGCCGCGCCGCCCGCGAGCAGGCTCAGGCCGGCGGGCGCCAGCCAG
>DUOQ01000307.1 GCA_012838755.1 Propionibacterium sp.
ATGTGCGGCGGATCGCCGAGCACGGCTGGGCCGAGGCCGCGGCGTCCGACCCCGCCCTGGCCGAGGGGCTGAACACGCAGGCCGGACGCCTCACCCACCCGGGCGTGATCGCTGCGTTCCCCGACCTGCCGGCCCGGGAGGGCTGAGGTCACTTCTCCCCCAGCCGGGACGCCCGACTGTTGAGCAGGTCGCGCACGATCGCCACGAACTCCTCCGGGCGGTCCCCCGCGAGGTCGGCTCGACCTCGAGGATCAGCCCGTACGCGTGGAAGACCAGGTCCCCGTAGCCGAGCAGTTCCCCGAACCGGTCGAACACGGCGGCGTTGGCCTTCCAGCCCCGCACCCGCCCCCGGCGCAGCCGGGCGTGCACCGAGCGCTCAAGCGTCGACGACTCGCGTTGCCCCGCCGCCCGCGGGTCCGGGTGAGGGCCAACTCCAGCTCGAGCGCCGTCACGCCCTTGCGCAGGGCGTACTCCCACGCCCCGGGGACGTCGTGGACGTCCCGGTGACCACGGCGTCCGGGTCGAGCAGGTGGACCGCGCGGGCCCTGCCCTCGAGCCTCATGGCGGCCCGGGGCGTCGCGTACCTGCCCGGCAGGAGCCGCACGAGTTCCCCCGCGGCGAACGCTCGGTCGACCTCGCGGGCGAGGTCAGGGTGGTCGCGTCGGCGCAGGACGTCGTGGGTGCCGAGTGCTGCCAACAGGTCGGGTTGCATGGGACCACCCCATCGCGGGGGCGCCCCCGGGGGCGAGGAACTGCAGGGCCAGCCTGTGGACAACCGCCCGGCGGAGAAGTGACCACTCGCGGGGCACTCTCCCGGACGCCCCGCGCCCGGGTCGGCGCAGGGGAGGCGCCGAGTGGTCAGTCTTCCAGCGCGGCCGCGGCGGTGATGTTCGCGAGCTGCTCCGGCAGGCCGGTGGACATGCGCTTGCCGATGAGGCGGTCCCAGAGCTTGGCGAGCGGTCCCTTGATGATGATGCGGTGCGTCAGCACGCGCAGGTTGGGGTCCACCTCCACCGGCTCGGCCGGGGCGTCCGCGCCACCCACCGGATCGGCGTCCACCTCGGGGCGCGTGAGCTCGCGCTCGATGGTGACGGTGGCCAGGGCCAGCTTGGACTCGGTGACGAACCGCATCTGCTGGCGGTCGACCTCGACGATCTTGAACGCCGAGCGCGCCCCGCGGGTCGTCCGCACCATGCCGACCGCGCCCTTCGCCAGCGGGCCGTTGAGCTTGGCCTTCGCGAGCAGCGGGTCGTCGGTGACCCACAGGTCGGGGTCGGTCCAGCGTTCCCAGACGATCTTCGGATCGACAGCGGCCGTCACGCTGTGCGCGCGCACTCCCATGTGGATTCACTCCCCCTTGTCGAACCTTGGCTCAGGTCGAGCCTTGTCGAGGCCCGATCAGCCATTGTGCGCCACCCGGCCAACGGGACCCGCCGGCTTCCATTGACTGAACCACCACACCAGCGGTCCACTGATTCCAACCACCGTGCGAACGTGGCCAGCGACACGCTCGGACCTCACGGGCTGATCGGGGCTCGCCTCAGGAGGCCACCGCGAGGACGCCATGGGCCAGTGCGTCCGCCATCAGGCCGAGCATGTCCGGATCGATGTTGTCGGTGCGGTCGCAGGCCAGGTGGTAGCAGGGGTCGGCCGGGCCGTCCTCGCCCTCGTCGGCGCCGGTGTAGAGCCCGCTGACGGGGATGCCGGCCTCGAGGAACGGCAGGTGGTCGCTGCCCTCGAAGGTGGCGTTGTCGGGCTCGGCGCCCTGCTCGGTGAGGAAGTCGGCCATGGTCTCCCCCACCGGGTGGTCGAGCCCGCGCCAGCCCTCGCGACCGAGGCCGCCGTAGACCCACGGGGTGGGGTTCGGTGACCCGACCATGTCGAGGTTGAGGTAGAGCTCCGTGGCTTCGAGGGCGGCGTCCTCGAGGGACTCGACGTAGTGGTAGGAGCCGTGCAGGCCGTCCTCCTCGCCGCTCCAGAACGCGAACCGGACGCCGTGGGTGGTCTGGGCGCGCAGCTTGGCGAGCTGGATCGCGGTCTCGAGGACGGTCACGACGCCGGACCCGTTGTCGTTGATGCCGGGACCGTCCGCGACGCCGTCGAGGTGGGCTCCGACGACGACCGTCTCACCGGACTCGCCCGGCCAGTCGGCGATGAGGTTCTCGGTGGTGACGGATTCGAGGGTGTCGACGTCCAGCGTCAGCCGGGTCGGGCGGGACGCCCACGCGGCCCCGCGCTCGGCGGTGGCGGCCAGCACGGGGATGGCGGCATCCTCGCCCAGGTCGCCGCGGAACAGCCCCTCGCGCCCGCCGTGGTTGAAGACGATGACCGCGCTGGCCCCGGCGTCCGTGGCGTGCTGGACCTTGGTGTCGAAGCGGCACGTCCCGCGCTGGAGGAGCGCGATGTCCCCGCGCGGGAAGTGCGTGAAGTCGGACGCCTCGCACCCGCTCGTGGTGTCCCGGTCGTTGTCGAGGTTCACGTCGACCGCCGTGACGTTGCCCGCCGCTGAGCCCGTGGCCGAGCGGGCGAAGGGACGGAAGTCGGTCTCGACCTCGTAGGTGGTCAGGCTCGTGACGGTTCCCGAGGTCGAGGGGGCGCCCTCGTCCGCGAGCGTCGCCCGCGACGGGTCACGCCGCTCGTAGGTGAACTCCTGCCGCTGGGTCTCGTAGCCGGCCCCCTTCAGCTGGGCCTCGACGTAGTCGATGGACGCCGCATGCCCCGGCCTGCCCGCCTGCCGGTTGCCGCCGTTCGCGTCGGACGCGTCCTGGAGAGCCTTCAGGTGCTGGGTCAGCCTCTCTGTGGTGATCGCGTCGCGCAGGGTTTGTGAATCGACCGGGCGCAGCGGCTGAGGACGGTTGAGCCACACCGCCGCGCCGATGACCATCGCCAGCACCACCGCCGCGCTGAGCGCGGCGATCAGGATCGTGCGGGTGCATTTCGTCACGTCACGAACGTACCCGGGGCGTGGTCACCTGGAAGCCGCCGCCGTCGTGCAGCGCTCATCCGGCAGTGAGAACTTCCTCCGGTCGCCGATGCGTGACCGCACCCGGGTAGTCCGTTAACGCAGTGTCCAAGAGGGCTTGGACATCTCCCTTGAATGACTCCTCGGCCAGCTTGTGGATGACCTCGGCAACCACACGACCAGGGACGAGCACGAGCGGATACTCGTCGTCGACAACTTCAATCTGCGCCTGTTGACTGAAGTGACCTGTGGTCACGAAAACCCCGAGCCATCCCCGACGCAGACGAGCAACGACCCGAGCAACCTGATCGGCGCTGATCGAGCTGGATGGGGCAACGCATTTCGCCTGCCCCAGAACCACCAGAGGAGTCTGTGCGCGCGTACTTCCCACGTCCAGACGACCGACGAAATCCATGCCGCCGTCACCGCCTGCACGAGTCAGCCAGCCCTCGCTGTAGCGAGCTCCCGAATCCGAGAGCACCTGCTCCGCGACCCGACTCGCCAACCACTCGAAGGCGTGCTTGTTGTCGTCGAATGCGCGGTACACGCGCGTAAGGATTTCTTCGTCCAGAGTGCCCGGTTCCGGCAACTGCTGATCACGGGATTGGACCCTGCTGCTCAGCACCCGCCTACGGATGCGCGGCAACGCCACCTTGCCTTGATTCACCCATCGCTTCCACGCCTCAGGCGCGCCTTCCAGTGCCTCTTCGGCAGACAGGGAGCTGTCCCGCCGATGGTCGAGCCAGCTGAAGTCGAATTCGTCGTTCGCGTCCAGCTTGATCACGTTGATGTCAACGACGATGTTAGGGAATGTCGCTGCCCCTTGCCCTCCCCTAGCGGGACCAGGATCTCGCTGCACGATGTACTCAAGGCGTTCTAGAATGCCGACGCCGCAGAACTCGACGTGCCCCTTATCCACACGCCTCCCGTCCCGCCACACAGGGACAGCGCGGAAGAGAATCAGCGGCGGAGCAAGAAGTCGGTCTTCGCGGTTTCCCGATCCGTGGAGGTTCCAGGCCTCTAACAAGGCGCGATTCCCTGGCGTAGTGCCGACAGGGCCGAGCGTTGAGACCTTGTGGTCGCCGAAATAGCGCACGTGCCCGTGGTTGAGGTCGAACTCGTCGTGCCAAGGGGTCGATTCCTGGCCCGCCTTCCAGGGGCTGGAGCGGAGTGCGATCAGAGGGCGTCTGGCTCCATCGGAACCCGAGACCACGGCAACTGGGTTGATCCCCGACTCCAACTGGATTCTCTTGTAGACGCTGCCCGGGGCGTCCTGCACCCACCAGAAGTTCCAGTAATCACCTAAGCGCACCTGCACCGGCGAGTATGTGCGGTCGTAGCGCATGATGTCCAGCATTTGTACGCGCCGCGGTTCACCCATGCGGGCACTATGCCAGCGTTTCCTACCCACGAGAAGCACCATGCTCGGCGCGCAATGCCCTCATCAGCACTTGGGTGTCGACTGCGGCAGCGTGTCCAGCCGCACGAAGGTCCCGGGATCGCCGTTGCTGCCGTCCGCGGAGCGACTGAGGAACTCACGCCCCAAGTAGGGGCCTCCGGGTATGCCCCTGGAAGCGTTGTCATCCATCAACTCGATCGAGTTCCGGGAGGTGAGACCCACCCCGGGGATGCTCCGCATGTCTGGCAGGTCACGGATCGGCAGTTCCTCCAGCGTGGTCCGGTCGAACACGCGCCAATCGAAGCCACGACCGAACACGAGGAGGTCCTCCCTCGGATGGCTGGGGATCGCGCTCGGTCAGGCCGAGTTCGAACAGCGACACGTCCTCCGTATACGGTGCGTCGAGCTCCTCGGTCAGGACAGGCCACCGGAGCCGGTCGCCATCGATCGTGAACGGAAAGCGCCAGCTGACCCCATCGCCGCCATAGCACCGCTCGACCAGCGAGCGGACCTCCGGGGGACTCCCCTCCCTGACGAACAGGCTTATCGCATACGAGTCCTC
>DUOQ01000308.1 GCA_012838755.1 Propionibacterium sp.
ACCGGCGACGCGTGGCCGCGCAAGGAGGTGCGCCAGGCGCGGCTGGAGGAGTGCGTCTCGGTGATCTCCCGCCTGCTCGACGGCGAGACGGTGTCGCACGATGGCCTGGTCACCGTGCACGAGGCGAGGCTGTGGGAGGTCGCGGACCCGCGTCCGAAGCTGATCGCGCCGGCCATCAGCGTGGAGACGGCGGTGCGCGGGGCGGCCTGGGCCGACGGGCTGGCCACCATCAACCAGGACCCGGCCGTGCTGCGCGAGATGCTCGCGCGCTGGGACGACGCCGGCGGCGCCGACCACAAGGTGCTGCAGGTGCACGTGTCGTGGGCGCCGACCGACGACGAGGCGTACGCGATCGCCTACGACCAGTGGCGCTCGAACGTGTTCGCGCCGCCCGCCTGCTGGGACCTCACCGTGCCCTCCTTCGACGCCGTGAGCCGCGAGGGCATCACGCCCGAGCAGGTGCACCGCTCGGTGATCATCTCCTCCGACCTCGGGCAGCTCGCCGAGCGCATCCACGACCTCGCCTCGCTGGGGTTCGACGCCGTCTACCTGCACCACGTGGGGCAGGAACAGAAGCCGTGGCTGGAAGCCGCCGGGGCGTCCGTGCTGCCGCAACTGACCAGCTGAGCCCGCCGACCACTGGCCACCGTGATCACCTGACCAACCGACGACCAGGAGAAGCATGCTGAAGACCGAGACCTCCGACCTGTGGTGGAAGTCCGCCGTCGTGTACTGCCTGGACATCCAGAAGTTCTTCGACGCCGACGGCGACGGCACCGGCGACATCACCGGGCTGGCCCAGCGCATCGACTACCTCGCCGAACTCGGCGTGACGTGCCTGTGGCTGATGCCGTTCTACCCGACCGACAACCGCGACGACGGCTACGACATCACCGACTACTACGGCGTCGACCCCAAGCTGGGCACGCACGGCGACTTCGTCGAGCTGGTGCGCACCGCCAAGGACCGCGGCATGCGCATCATCGTGGACCTCGTCGTCAACCACACCTCGCACAAGCACCCGTGGTTCAAGGCGTCGCGCTCGAGCAAGGACAACCCGTACCGCGACTGGTACGTGTGGCGGGACACCGAGCCGCCGGACACCTCCGACAAGGTGGTGTTCCCCGACGCCGAGGACTCCATCTGGACCCTCGACGACAAGACCGGCGAGTGGTACCTGCACAACTTCTACTCCGAGCAGCCCGACCTCAACATCGCCAACCCGGCCGTGCAGGCCGAGGTCGCCAAGATCATCGGGTTCTGGCTGCAGCTGGGCGTCGACGGGTTCCGCGTGGACGCCGTGCCGTTCTTCATCGAGACCGTCGGCATCGACGAGAAGTGGACCGCCGAGTACGGCGACCCCCACGAGTACCTGCGCGAGCTGAAGGCGTTCATGGGACGCCGCCGCGGCGACGCGATCTTCCTCGGCGAGGTGAACGTCACCTACGACGAGCAGGTGAAGTTCTTCGGCGGCGACGAGGGCGACGAGCTCACCATGATGTTCGACTTCGAACTCATGCAGCGCATGTACCTCGCCCTGGCTCGCGGATCGGCCGCGCCCATGGAGAAGATGCTGAAGAAGCGGCCCAAGCTCGCCCGGCACAACCAGTTCGCCAACTTCGTGCGCAACCACGACGAGCTGACGCTGGACAAGCTCACCGACTCGGAGCGGGCCGAGGTCTTCGAGGCGTTCGGGCCCGACCCCGACATGCAGCTCTTCGACCGCGGCCTGCGCCGCCGGCTGCCCCCGATGCTGGAGGGCGACCCGCGCCGGATCAAGATGGTCTACTCGCTCATGTTCTCCCTGCCCGGCACGCCGGTGCTGTTCTTCGGCGAGGAGATCGGGATGGGCGAAAACCTCGACGTTCCCGGTCGCCTGGCCGTGCGGACGCCCATGCAGTGGACGCCCGGCCGCAACGGCGGCTTCTCGGACGCCGCGCCCTCGCGCCTGCCGTCGCTGCCGCCGTCCGGTGCCTACGCGCCGGAGCACGTGAACGCCGAGGACCAGCGGTCGGATCCGGAATCGCTTCTCACCTTCGTCGGCCAGCTCGCCCGGCGCTACCGCGAGTGCCCCGAGGTGGGGATGGGCGATTTCGAGGTGCTTTCCCATGACGCGCCGTCGGTGCTGGCCCACCGGTGCACGTGGTCGCAGTTCGGCGGGGGAGTGGCCTCGTCGGTGCTCGTCCACAACCTCGGGCCCGAGGCGACCGAGATCACGGTCGAGCTGCCCGACGTCGAGGCGGGCACCCGCGTCATCGACCTGTTCGCCGACGACGAGTGCGAGGTCGAGAAGGGCGGACGCCTCACCGTCACCGTTCCGGGGTACGGCCATCACTGGCTGCGCCTCCTCCTGCCCGGGGACCGCCGCCTGCACTGATTCCCTCCAGGCAGGGCGGTCCCCGGGCGCCCCCCGGGCGCCGACAGCCAGCGTTCCCTGCGTCGAGAGCCCGTGTTCCCTGCGCCGAGAGCCCGTGTTCCGTGCGCCGAGAGCCCGTGCTCGTCGTGAGG
>DUOQ01000309.1 GCA_012838755.1 Propionibacterium sp.
ACCGGCGACGCGTGGCCGCGCAAGGAGGTGCGCCAGGCGCGGCTGGAGGAGTGCGTCTCGGTGATCTCCCGCCTGCTCGACGGCGAGACGGTGTCGCACGATGGCCTGGTCACCGTGCACGAGGCGACGCTGTGGGAGGTCGCCGACCCGAAGCCGAAGCTGATCGCGCCGGCGATCAGCGTGCCGACCGCGGTGCGCGGGGCGGCCTGGGCCGACGGCCTGGCCACGATCAACCAGGACCCCGGCACCCTGCGCGACATGCTCAGCGCCTGGGACGACGCCGGAGGCGCCGACCACAAGGTGCTCCAGGTGCACGTGTCGTGGGCGCCGACCGACGCCGAGGCGTACGAGCTGGCCTACGACCAGTGGCGCTCGAACGTGTTCTCGCCGCCGGCATGCTGGGACCTGACGGTGCCCGCCTTCGACGCGGTCAGCAAGGAGGGGATCTCGGCCGAGCAGATCCACCGCTCGGTGGTGGTCTCGTCCGACCTGTCGGAGCTGGCCTCGCGCATCCACGCCCTGGCCGAGCTGGGCTTCGACGCCGTCTACCTGCACCACGTCGGCCAGGACCAGCGCCCGTGGCTCGAGGCGGCCGGCGATCGGCTGCTGCCGCAGCTGACGTCGTGAGCGGGTCCCCGTGACCCGGCTGACCTGACCACCCGACCACCTGACCACCTGACCAACCAACGCTCAGGAGACCCATGCTGAAGAGCGAAACCTCAGACCTCTGGTGGAAGTCGGCGGTCGTGTACTGCCTCGACATCCAGAAGTACTTCGACACCGACGGCGACGGCACCGGCGACATCACCGGGCTGGCCCAGCGCATCGACTACCTCGCCGAACTCGGCGTCACGTGCCTGTGGCTCATGCCGTTCTACCCGACCGACGAGCGCGACGACGGCTACGACATCACCGACTACTACGGCGTCGACCCCAAGCTGGGCACGCACGGCGACTTCGTCGAGCTGGTGCGCACCGCCAAGGACCGCGGCATGCGCGTCATCGTCGACCTCGTCGTCAACCACACCTCGCACAAGCACCCGTGGTTCAAGGCGTCCCGCTCGTCGAAGGACAACCCATACCGCGACTGGTACGTGTGGCGCGACACCGAGCCGCCCGACACGTCCGACAAGGTCGTGTTCCCCGACGCCGAGGACTCCATCTGGACCCTCGACGACAAGACCGGCGAGTGGTACCTGCACAACTTCTACGCCGAGCAGCCCGACCTCAACATCGCCAACCCGGCGGTGCAGGCCGAGGTCGCCAAGATCATCGGCTTCTGGCTGCAGTTGGGCGTCGACGGCTTCCGGGTGGACGCCGTGCCGTTCTTCATCGAGACCGTCGGCATCGACCAGCAGTGGGTCCAGGAGTACGGCGACCCGCACGAGTACCTGCGCGAGCTCAAGGCGTTCATGGGACGCCGCCGCGGCGACGCCATCTTCCTCGGCGAGGTGAACGTCACCTACGACGAGCAGGTGAAGTTCTTCGGCGAGGAGGAGGGCGACGAGCTGACCATGATGTTCGACTTCGAACTCATGCAGCGCATGTACCTCGCCCTCGCCCGCGGCGAGGCGGCGCCGATGGAGAAGATGCTGAAGAAGCGCCCCAAGCTGGCCCGGCACAACCAGTTCGCCAACTTCGTGCGCAACCACGACGAGCTGACCCTCGACAAGCTCTCGGAATCGGAGCGGCAGGAGGTGTTCGACGCCTTCGGCCCCGACAAGGACATGCAGCTGTTCGACCGCGGCCTACGCCGCCGGCTGCCCCCGATGCTCGAAGGCGACCCGCGCCGGATCAAGATGGTCTACTCGCTGATGTTCGCCCTGCCCGGTACGCCCGTGCTGTTCTACGGCGAGGAGATCGGGATGGGGGAGAACCTCGACATCCCGGGCCGCCTGTCGGTGCGGACGCCGATGCAGTGGACGGCTGGGAAGAACGGTGGGTTCTCCGAGGCCGCCCCGAGCCGGCTGACGTCGCGTCCCCCCGAGGGGGCGTACGCGCCCGAGCACGTCAACGCCGAGGACCAGCGGCAGGACCCCGACTCACTGCTGTCCTTCATGGGGGAACTGGCCCGCCGCTACCGCGAGTGCCCCGAGGTGGGCATGGGCGAGTTCGAGGTGCTCGACCACGAGGCGCCGTCGGTGCTGGCGCACCGCTGCACCTGGGACCAGTTCGGCGGCGGCGTCGCCTCCTCGGTGCTGGTGCACAACCTGGGCCCCGAGGCGACCGAGATCACCGTCACCCTGCCCGACGTCGAGGAGGGCACGGTCGTCACCGACCTGTTCGCCGACGACACGTGCACGGTCGAGAAGGGCGGACGCCTCACCGTCACCGTGCCAGCCTACGGCCACCAGTGGCTGCGGCTCCTCCTGCCGGGGGACCGCCGCTTGCGCTAGGCCGGCGTGTGACAAATCTGAGTGCGGGGTCTGTGCCCCGTGTGACAAGTCTGAGTGACGACTTCCTCGACTTGAAGGCATGAAGCGCACTCAGATCTGTCGCACAGGTGGGGAGACTCCGCACTCAGATCTGTCGCACGGCCAGCACGGTGAACGCGGGGGAGATCGGATCGTCGGGCGCTCCCGCGACGTCGGAAGTCGGTGTCGGACGCGTCGAACGCGCGGTCAGCTTCAACGCACCCGGCGAACGCCGCGGCGGACGTGCGCGTCGCGTACAGGCCCGGCCCGCACCCCAGGTCGAGGACCGAGTCCCCGGCGGCCAGGCCGGCGGCGTCCACGATCCAGTCGACCGAACGGTCGATGAACGCGTGGCGGCGCGACGACGTGTCGGTGCCCCGATCGGGTGCCTCGATCACCCCTCGGGGTGAGCCTGTGGCGTCCCCCCGCAGCGTAGACAGGGAGGACACGTGAGGAAGGAGACCGTCATGAACCACGTGATGTCCATGTTGAAGACCCATCCGCGCGACACGGGATCGCTCGACCCTGCGGTGCTCGCCGAGTGCATCGCGGCCTGCTTCGCCTGCGCCCAGTCGTGCACCCTGTGCGCCGACGCCTGCCTCGCCGAGGACAGCGTCGCCGACCTGCGCGACTGCATCCGGCTGAACCTCGACTGCGCCGACATCTGCCTGGCGACCGGCCAGGTGCTGTCCCGCCTCGGGACCGACCTGTCGGTGCTCGACGAACTGCTCGAGGCGTGCCGTGCCGCCTGCGCCGCCTGTGCCGTCGAGTGCGAGAAGCACGCCGGACACCACCAGCACTGCAAGGTGTGCGCCGAGCAGTGTCGCCGCTGCGAGAAGGCCTGCGCCGACCTGCTGGCGGCCCTCGGCCGGCGCTGACCGGAGGAGTGGCTGACCTCCATCGGGTCGGTGTCGGTGGCCGCCATCACCGCCGCCGGCATCATCGCCCCCATCGCGCCGCAGCTGGGCGTGTCGCCGGTGATCCTGGCCCTGGCCATCGCCTCGGGCGCGCTGTTCGCGCTCCAGGTGGACATGACGACGGTGACGTCGATCGCCTCCTTCGTGTCGCTGCCCCTGGTGATGCTGGCCGCGTTGGTCGCCCCGGCGGTCGGTTAGCCGGCCGGGGCCCCTACGACGACGCTCCCGCTCTGATGCACACGTGCATCAGAGCGGGAGCGCTTTCGTCTGAGGTGCGGGAGCTCCGCGCAGGGCGTCGACATCAGGAGGCGCCGGTCTTGAGGCGGTAGGCCGCCAAGATCAGGTCGACGGCCATCGTGGGCGGGACCGACCCGGTGTTGATGACCAGGTCGAAGTGGTCGTTCTGGCGGGGGTCCCAGCCGAACAGGCGCTGGCTCATGGCGGCGCGGGCGGAGTCCTCGCGCACCTGGCGGGTGCGGGCCCGGGTGAGGTCGATGCCGGCCTCGGCGGCGCCCCGGGCGATGCGTTGGTCGACCGGGCCGTCGAGCTTCACGTGCAGGGCGAGGGGCTCGTCGGCCAGGACCATCGTCCCGTTGCGGCCCAGCACCACGGCGCCGTCGCGGCACTGGTCGCGGAGCTCGCGCACGGCGTCCTCGGCGTCGAGCGCGTCGAGTTGCCCCGGGTACACGCCCAGGTCGGTCGCCGAGGCCGAACGCCCCAGCGTCGCCAGCAGCCGCGACAGGAAGTTCTCATCCTCGGGGCCCCGCCCCTCGGCGGCCTCGAGGTCCTCCGACGAGTAGAAGTGCGAGACCCACGGGACACCCAGGGCCAGCGCCACCGCCGGACCAACCTCGGAGGCGCCCGACCCGTACGTCTCGAAGATCGTGACCAGGGGCTTGCCGATGCTCATGGCCCCACCTTAAGGAGCCCCACCTACGATGGCGACATGAACGACACGACGTTGGTCCTTGTCGGGAACGCCAAGGGGGGCACCATCTCGGTGCTGGCCCTGCGCGAGGGAAGCCTCGAACACCGTGCCGACAACGCCGTCGGGGTCGGTTGCGGCACGTTCGCCCTCGACCACGCCCGGGGCCTGGTGTACTCCGCCGTGAAGGAGCCCGAACCCGCGGTCGTCACCCTCGCCCTCGACCGTGACTCCGGGCGCCTCACCGAGACCGCCCGCACCACCCTCGACGACCCCGTCGCCTACCTGGCACTCGCCCGGAATGGCGGGCTGCTGCTGGGGGCGTCCTATGCCGGCGGCTGGGGCACCACTTGGCCGGTGGCCGACGGGGTGCTCGGCGACCCGGTCGGGCGGGTCGAGCACAGCCGCCTGCACTGCGTCATCACGGACGCCGCGGGCCGCCACGCCTACTGGGTGGCGTTGGGCGACGACCTGGTCGCGCAGACCGCGATCACCGACGGCGGCGCGATCCAGCCCCTTGACCCGGCCACCGTCGCTGTGGACGCCGGGGCCGGCCCGCGCCACCTCGTCCTGTCCTGCAACGAGCGGTCGGCGTACCTCATCACCGAGTTCACCGGCGAGGTCATCCGGTACGAGCGCGACAAGGGCACCGGCGTGCTGACCCCGCAGCAGTCCGTCCGGATCCACCACCCCGACCAGGGCCTGTCGGTGAGCCGCTTGGACGCCGACCCGCTCGAGGAGCACCTGATCTGGGGTGCCGACGTGCACCTGGCCCGTGACGGGGAGGTGCTGCTCGCCTCCGAGCGCACCGCGAGCACGCTCGCGGCCGTCGAGGTCAAGGCGCAGGGCGAGTTGGGCCGGATCCTCGACCTCGTCACCACCGAGGCCCAGCCCCGCGGGTTCGCCGTCGCCCCCGACGGGCGCCACGTCGTCGTCGCCGGCGAGCGCTCCGGAGGGGTGGCGTTGTACGCGTTGTCGGAGGAGGGCGTCCTCACCGAACTCGACCGGTGCGACACCGCCGAGGGCCCCAACTGGGTGCGCTTTGCCTGACGGTTGCCCAACCCCACTCGTGCCCGAGGGGGTGGGCAGTCTACGGTTGGGTGGTGAGCGAAGACATCCAGCAGCCGGACGCCGTGGTCGACGAGACGACCGATCAGGCACCCGAGGCCCCCGGCGACACCGCACCTGACACCGAAACCGACGACACCCCCGCCCCCGAGGCACGGCCCGAGGCGCAGCCCGAGACCGACGCCGAGCCGGAGGGCGTGACCTTCGCCGACCTCGGGCTCGACGGCAAGATCCTCAAGGCGCTGCGGGACCTGGGCTATGAGCGCCCGAGCCCGATCCAGGCCGAGACCATCCCCGCGCTGCTGGCGGGCCGCGACGTCGTCGGCCTCGCCCAGACCGGTACGGGCAAGACGGCGGCGTTCGCACTGCCCATCCTCGAGCGGCTGACCCCGCGCGCCAAGCACGTCCAGGCGCTGGTGCTCGCCCCGACCCGCGAGCTCGCGCTCCAGGTCGCCGAGGCGTTCGAGACCTACGCCGCCCACCTCAAGGTGCGCCTGCTGCCGGTGTACGGCGGCCAGGGCTACGGCGTCCAACTGTCGGCCCTCGCCCGCGGCGTGGACGTGGTCGTCGGCACCCCCGGCCGCGTCATGGACCACCTCGACCGCGGCACCCTCGACCTGACGCACCTGCAGTACCTGGTGCTCGACGAGGCCGACGAGATGCTCAACA
>DUOQ01000310.1 GCA_012838755.1 Propionibacterium sp.
CGCCCCGGCGAAGAGGATGCCGAAGATGATCTCGCGACTCAGCCACGAGCTCTGCCAGTGGCGCAACACGTTGAGCGTGTGCGTGAGGTCGTGCATGTGCAACATCGACACGAGCAGGCCGAGCACCTGTCCCAACCATGCTACGACACGCCGTAGGAGTCCGCTGGTGAACCCGCCTGAATCCTCGACGGCCGGGTCGTGATCCGCGACCCAGAACCTGACCGAGGGAACGGGCTAGGGTGAACGAGTGGAACCAAGCGTCCTGCCGCCGCTCGTCGAGCCCGGCCCCCCGCTGTCGCGCGACGAGACGCACCGCTACGCCCGGCACCTGCTGGTGCCGGCGATCGGCGAGGTCGGGCAGCGTCGCCTGCGCAACGCCCACGTCGCGGTGATGGGCGCAGGCGGACTCGGTTCGCCCGCCCTGCTCTACCTGGCCGCCGCCGGTGTCGGGAAGGTCACCATCATCGACGACGACGTGGTCGACATCACCAACCTCCACCGCCAGGTGATCCACACCGACGCGGCGGTCGGGACGCCCAAGGTCGCCTCCGCCGCGGCCGCAGTCCGGGCCCTGAACCCGACCGTCGAGGTGGTGACCCACGGCGTCCGGTTGGTGCCCGACAACGCCGCCGAGTTGTTCGCCGGGGCCGACCTCGTGCTCGACGGCACCGACAACTTCGAGACCCGCTACGCGGTCAACGACGCGTGCGCCGCGCTCGGCCTGCCCTGCGTCTGGGCGTCGGTGTACCGCACCCAGGCCCAGGTGTCGGTCTTCTGGGCCGACCCGCCCGCCGGGTTCGTGGGCACCGACCTGCGCGACCTCTTCCCGCAGCCGCCGGCCCCCGGCACCGTCCCGAGCTGTGGGGACGCCGGCGTCCTCGGCGCGCTGACCGGCCAGGTCGGCTCGATGATGGCCGCCGAGGCGATCAAGCTCATCTGCGGCGTGGGCGAGCCCCTGCTCGGGCGGGTGGCGTTCGTCGACCTGTTGGACGCCAGCGTCCAGCACATCCCGTTGCGGCCGGCCGACCGCAGCGCCCCGCCGCCGGCCCCTGACGTCGCCCCGGGGGAACCCGTGACGCCCTCCCTGTCCCCCACCGAGCTCGCCGCCGAGCTGGGCTCGGCCACACCCCCGGTCGTGCTCGACGTGCGCGAGCCCGCCGAGGTGGCGATCGTCGCCATCGAGGGATCGGTCCGCGTCCCGTTGGGCGAGGTCCTGGCCGACCCCGCCGCGACCGGCCTCTCCCCCGACGACGATGTGGTCGTCCACTGCAAGGCCCAGCCGCGCTCCGAGGCTGCGGCCCGGAAGCTCGTGGCCGCCGGGTTCACCCGCGTGCGGGTGCTCGAGGGCGGCATCCTCGCGTGGATCGCCGACGTCGACCCCACCCAGACCCCCTACTGATCCGAGGATCCCGTGAGCCGACCCGTCCTGTCCGTCGAGGAGTACCTCGCCGAGGTGCTCGCGCTGGTGCGACCGCTGCCCGACACCGAGGCCGTCCCGGTGCGCGAGGCGGCCGGGCGCACCCTCGCCGAGCCCGTGCTGGCCCGCGGCGACGTGCCCGCCTTCGCCAACTCGGCGATGGACGGCTACGCGGTGCGCGCCGACGACCTCGTCCCCGGCATCGTGCTGCACGTCGCCGCCGAGGTGCTGGCGGGCTCGGGTGAGGACCCGGCCTTCGGCCGGTGCGCCTGCGTGCGGATCATGACCGGCGCCCCCGTGCCGTCGCGGGCCGACGCGGTCGTGCCCGTCGAGCAGACGACCCCCGTCGAGGGCGGGGTGCGCATCGACGAGGTCGTCCCGCGCGGCCGCCACGTCCGCGGGGCCGGTGAGGACGTCCGGGCCGGCGACGTCGTCCTGGAGGCCGGGGTCCGGCTCGGTGCCCGCGAACTGTCCGCGGCCGCCGCGGCCGGGGCGGCGCGCGTGGTGTGCGTGCGGCGTCCGGTCGTCGGGGTGGTGGCGACCGGCGACGAACTCGTCGCGCCGGGGCTGCCGCTGGAACGCGGCCAGATCTACGAGTCGAACGCCACCTACCTGGCCGCCGCCATCACGCGCGATGGCGGCGAGGCCGTCGTGGCCGATGCCGTGCGCGACACCGCCGAGGCCTTCACCGCCGCCCTCGACGATCTCGCGGGCCGCTGCGACGTGATCGTGGTCTCCGGCGGGGTCTCGGTGGGCGACGCAGACGTGACCCGGATCGTGCTCGAGGCCGCCGGGGCGGGCTTCCGCCACGTGCGCATGCAGCCCGGCAAACCGCAGGGCTGGGCGCGCTGGGGGGACGCCCGCGTCCCGGTCGTCGCCCTGCCGGGCAACCCCCTGAGCGCCGCCGTCAGCTACGAGACCTTCGTCGCCCCGCTGGTGGACCGGCTGCACGACCGCCCCACCCCCGGCTGGTCGGTCGCCCGGGTCACGCAGGGCTGGTCCGGTCCTCAGGAGCGGCGGCAGGTCATCCCCGTGTTCCTCGACGTCGACGAGTCGGGACAGCAGGTCGTCAAGCCCGCGCACCGGCGCGGCTCGGCGTCCCACATGGTCACGTCGCTGGTGGGCGCCAACGCGCTCGCGGCCGTCGCCGAGGGCACGGCCGCCGTCACCCCGGGGGACCTGGTCGCCGTGAGGAGGCTGCCGTGAGCGAGATGCCCTTCACCCACCTGGACGCCGCCGGCCGCGCGCGAATGGTGGACGTCACCGCCAAGCAACCCACCGTCCGCGCGGCCACCGCCGCCGCCTCGGTCAAGGTCGCCCCCGCCGTGGTCGACCTGCTCCGCTCGGGCGAGGTGCCCAAGGGGGACGTGCTGGCCGTGGCCCGCATCGCCGGGATCGCCGCGGCGAAGAAGACCCCCGACCTGCTGCCCCTGGCCCACGTGATCGGCGTGCACGGGTGCACCGTCGACCTCGAGCTCGTCGAGGACGGGGTCGAGATCAGCGCCACGGTGCGGACCGCCGACCGCACCGGCGTCGAGATGGAGGCGCTCACCGCCGCGAGCGTGGCGGCGCTGGCCGTCATCGACATGGTGAAGGGCCTGGACCGTTCGGCCCACATCGGGCACGTATGGTTGCTGGCCAAGGAGGGCGGTCGTTCCGGGTCGTGGAAGCGAGGTCAGTGATGGTTGCGTTCGATGCGGTGGTCGTGGCGGGTGGCCAGGGTTCGCGGATGGGGTACGTCTCGAAGGCGGACCTCGACATCTCCGGCGAGCGGCTGCTGGACATCGTCCTGCGCGCGGCGTCCGGCGCGGCGACGACGGTGGTCGTCGGCGACGTCGCGGTGCCTGACGGGGTGCTGCTGACCCGCGAGGACCCGCCCGGCACCGGGCCGGCCGCGGGCGTGCTCGCCGGGCTGGATGCGATCACCGACCCCGCCCCGTGGACCCTCGTGCTCGCCTGTGACCTCCCGGGCGCCCCCGAGGCCGTGGGGCAGGTGCTGGGGGCCGCGGCGTCCGCCCCCGACGAGGCCGAGGGGCTGTGCCTGCGGGACGCGGGCGGCGAACTGCAGCACCTCGCCGCCCTGTACCGGACGCCCGCGTTGCGCCACGCGTTCGACGTGTGGGGCGACCCCGCGAACCGCTCGGTGCGCGGGGTGATGGCCTCGCTGGCGCTGCTCCCCGTCGACCCCGGGGACGCCTCGGTCGAGGACCTCGACACCCCCGACCAGCTCGCCCGCTGGATCGCCTCGCACCCGGCCGCGCCCGCCAACCGGGGGGCCGACGACGACAAGGAGGGCTGGCGGGCCTTCGTCGAGGACGCCTGCGCCCGGCTCGGCCTGGATGCCGGCCTCGTGGACGAGCACGCGATCCTGCGGCTGTCCCGCCGCGTGGCCCACGAGGGGGCGCGCCCGATGGCCCCGGTGGCGACCTACATCTTGGGCCTGGCGCTGGGGGCCAACCCCGGGGCGAACCCCGTCGCGGTGACCGCCGTGCTGCAGGAGGCCATCGCCACCGCCCCCGTCCCCGAGGAGGACCGATGACCACCACCGTCCGCTTCTTCGCCGCCGCCGCCGAGGCCGCCGGCACGAACACGACCCAGGTCGACGCCGAGACCCTCGGCGGGCTGCAAGCCGCCCTGCTGGACGCCCACGGCCCGGAGTTCGAGCGGGTCCTGGCCCGCTGCTCGACCCTGGTCGACGGCGTGCGCACCGAGGACCCGGCGACGCCGCTGGGACCCGGCGTCGTCGTCGACATCCTGCCCCCGTTCGCGGGCGGCTGAGGCCTCGAACGCTCCGTCACGCCTTGGGGGGAGGCACCGCCGCCCGGGTCGCGGAGGGGCTCAGCCCCCGATCGCGCTCATCGGACGCCGCGGCTGCAGGAAGCCCGGGTCGTTGATCCCGTGACCCGGGAGCTTCGCCGCGAGCGAGGCATGGATCAGCGCGGTCAACGCGGATTCGGGGGCTCCCCCGCGCAGCGGCGTGCGCAGGTCGGTCTCCCCGGTGGCGAACAGGCAGTTGCGCAGCTGGCCGTCGGCGGTGAGCCGCAGGCGGTCGCAGTTGCCGCAGAACGGGCGGGTCACCGACGCGATGATGCCGACGGTGCCGAGCGGCTCGGCGTCCGGCTCCCCCAGGGGGCGGACGGCGAAGCGCTCCGCCGGGGCGGCACCGCGTCCGGGCAGCGGGGTGAGCAGGTGGGCGGCCTCGATGATCGCCTGGGTCTCGTCGGCGGTGACCATGCCCTCGCGCGTCCAGGTGTGGCCGGCGTCCAGCGGCATCTGCTCGATGAACCGCAGCTCGGCACCCCGTGCCAGCGCGAAGTCGAGCAGCGGCACGGCCTCGTCGGTGTTCGTGCCGCGCATCAGCACCGTGTTGAGCTTCAGGGGCCCCAGGCCCGCCGCGATGGCGGCCTCGATGCCGGCGAGCGTGTCGTCGAGCCGGTCGCGTCGCGCCAGCTCGGCGAAGCGCTCGCGCACGAGGGTGTCGAGGGAGACGTTCACCCGGGCCAGCCCGGCCTCGGCCAGGGGGACCGCCAGCTTCCGCAGCCCGATGCCGTTGGTGGTCATCGACACCTCGGGGTGGCCCGAGGGGCCCTCGAGCGCGGCCATCCCGGCGACGATCTCGACGATGTCGCGGCGCAGCAGGGGCTCGCCGCCGGTCAGCCGGATCTCGGTGATCCCCGCGCGCACGGCCACGCCGGCGACCGCGAGCAGCTCCGGCAGCGTGAGCAGCGACGCCTTCGCCAGCCAGGGCACCCCCTCGGCCGGCATGCAGTAGGTGCAGCGCAGGTTGCAGTGGTCGGTCAGCGAGATCCGCAGGTCGCGGTGCTCGCGCCCGTGGGAGTCGACCAGCAGCGGCAGGGGCCTCACGCGTCCTCGCCCCCGGCCGGGTCCAGCCCGAGCTGGGACCACACGCGGCGCCCCGACTCCTCGGTCTGGTGCTTCCAGATGGGCAGCTCGGCCTTGACCACCTCGACGATCTCCTCGCACAGGCTGAAGGCGAGCGCGCGGTGCGGCGTGGCGACGCAGCAGACCAGGGCCAGCTCCCCCACCTCGAGGTGGCCGACCCGGTGCGACACCGCGACCGCCGCCACCCCCTCGGGGTCGCGCTCGGCGAGCACCCGCTCGACGAGGCGCAGCAGGATCGCACCGGCGTCGGGGTGGTGGGAGTAGTCGATGCCGACCACCGTGCCCGCGGCCTCGGGGTCGTGGTCGCGGATCATCCCGACGAAGGACGCGCAGGCCCCGGCCCGCGGCCCCGTGACGAGCGCGGCGTGCGCCGCCGCGTCCAGCACGTCGGTCGTGACCGCCGCATGCACCAACGCCATCAGTGATCCCCTCCATCGAGTTGGTCGAGCAGGTGCCCGACCACGGGCAGCAGGGCCTCGAGCCCCTCCGAGACCGCGCGGGGAGAACCGGGCAGGTTCACCACGAGGGCCCGGCCCGCCACCCCGGCCACCCCCCGCGACAGGTACGCGTGCGGCTTGCCCGGTGCGCTGCGGAGCATCTCGGCGATCCCCGGGACCTCCCGGTCCAGGACGCGGCGCGTCCCCTCCGGCGTGCGGTCCCGCGGGCCGACCCCGGTGCCACCGGACGTGACCACGAACCGTGCCCCGGACGCCACGGCCGCACGGACGGCGTCCGCCACCGAGGCCTCGCCGTCGGGCACCAGGCTCGTGTGCACCACCCAGCCGGACGCCTCGAGCACACCCCGGGCGGTCGGCCCGGAGACGTCCTCGCGCTCGCCACTCGCGCAACGGTCGGAGACCGTCACGACGTGGGCGATGTGCCGCCGACCAGTGGACATGGGCGCCAGCGTACCCCGGCCCCACGGGGGCCGGGACGCGGTCAGGAGACGAGGTGCTCGCGCTCGATGATGGCGTCGCGCAACTCGCGGCGCTTGCGCTGCTCGTCGGGGTCGGGCACCGGGACGGCGGACAGCAGGCGCTGCGTGTAGGCGTGCTGCGGGCGGGTCACGATGTCGAGGGTGTCCCCGACCTCGACCAGGTGGCCCTGGTGCATGACCGCGATGCGGCTGGAGACCTGCTCGACGACCGCGAGGTCGTGGCTGATGAACAGGCAGGCGAAGCCGTACTCCTCCTGCAGCTCCTTGAACAGCTTCAGCACGCGCGCCTGCACGGACACGTCGAGCGCCGAGGTGGGCTCGTCGGCGATCAGCAACTTCGGGTTCAGGGCGAGCGCGCGGGCGATGCCGATGCGCTGGCGCTGGCCACCGGACAGCTCGTGCGGGTAGCGGTTGCGCATCGAGCGCGGCAGGTGCACCGAGTCGAGCAGGTCCTCGACCTTCTTGCTGAGCTCGGCGCCCTTGAGGCCCTCGTGCAGCAGCAGCGGCTCGCCGATCGACTCACCGACGGGCAGGCGCGGGTTCAGCGAACTGCCCGGGTCCTGGAACACGATGCCGACCGTCCGGCGGAAGGGCTTGAGCTCCTTCATGGACGCCTTGGTGATGTCGTGCCCGGCCACCGTCATCTTGCCCTCGCGAACGGGGAGCAGCGCCACGGCGGCACGACCGAGCGTGGTCTTGCCCGAACCGGACTCACCCACGAGGCCGACGACCTCGCCCTCCTCGACGCGCAGGTTGATGTGCTCGGCGGCACGGAACTCGGGCCGGCGTCCCTGCTTGGGGTAGACGATCGCGACGTCCTCCATGAGGAGGGCGGGCTCGCTGGACGTGCGCGGGGCACTCAGCGGCACGGGGCGTCCCTCGGTCTCGATGACCGTGTTGGGCGGGCCCTCGAGCTCACCGTCGCCCACGTGCTCGGCCAGGTGGGGCACCGATGCCAGCAGCTGCTGGGTGTAGGGGTGCTGCGGCCGCTTGAAGATGTCCTGGCTGGTGCCGTGCTCGACGACCTTGCCGTCCTTCATCACGATGATGCGGTCGGCCATGTCGGCGACCACACCCATGTCGTGGGTGATGAGGATGATGCCCGCGCTGACGCGCTCCCGCAGCTCGCGCATCAGCTTCAGGATCTCGGCCTGGACGGTGACGTCGAGGGCGGTCGTCGGCTCGTCGGCGATGAGCAGCTTCGGCTCACAGGCCAGGGCCTGGGCGATCATGATGCGCTGGCGCTGACCGCCCGACAGCTGGTGCGGGAACTTGTTGAAGCTGTCCTCGGGGTCGGGGATCTCGACCATGCGCATGAGGTCGACGGCCCGCTCCTTGGCGGCCGACGGGTTCATCAGGTAGTGCGTGCGCAGGGTCTCGACGATCTGGAAGCCCACCGTGTAGACGGGGTTCAGCGCCGTCATCGGCTCCTGGAAGATCACCGAGATCTCGTTGCCACGGACCTCGCGCAGCTCCTGGATCGACATGCCGACGAGCTCGGTGCCCTTGAGGTCGGCCGACCCCGTCGCGCGACCGGTCGGCGGGAGCAGGCCCAGCAGGCTCATCGACGACTGGGTCTTGCCCGAGCCGGACTCACCCACGATGGCCAGCACCTCGCCGGCCTTCAGCTGGTAGGTCATGTCCTCGACCGCGGTGAACCACTCCTGGCCCACCCAGAACCGGACCGTCAGGTCCTTGACGTCGAGGATGACGTCGCCCTTCTCGACGGGACCGCCGGTGTCACGGGAGAGCTTGATCGCGTCGGTGAAGACCGAACGCGCCGCCTCGGGGTTGTGCTGGCTCATCGGGCCTCCTCCTTGCTGCGCTGGTACTCCGCGCGGCTGGCGGCGAGCTGCTTCTCGGCCTTCGCCATGGCGCGGGCCGACGGGATCTTCTTGGTGCGCGGGTCGAACGCGTCGCGCAACCCGTCGCCGATGAAGTTGATGCTGAGGGCGATCAGGATGATGAACAGGCCCGGCCACCAGAACAGCCACGGCCGGGTCGAGAACGCACCCTGGTTCTCGGAGATCAGGCGGCCCAGCGAGATCTTCGGCTCGGCGATGCCGAAGCCGACGAAGCTGAGCGCCGCCTCGAGGGTGACCGCCGCCGACATCAGCAGCGTGCCGTTCACGACGATGACGCCGATCGCGTTCGGCAGCATGTGCTTGGTGATGATCCGCCAGTCGGACGCCCCGGCCACCCGCGCGGAGTCCACGAACTCGCGCTCACGCAGGGTGAGGAACTCGGAGCGGACCAGACGGGCCAGACCCGTCCACAGCACGAGGCCCAGGGCCACCGCCAGGAGCACCGGCATCTGGTCGCGGATGGCCGCGGTCAGCTCGGGCCCCGCACCGAGGCGGAACGGGAGCCGGCCGACCAGGGCACCGAGGACCGCGCCGAGCACGATCACGGGGAGGGTGATGATGAGGTCGGTGAAGCGCATGAGCGCCATGTCGACCTTGCCGCGGTAGAAGCCGGCCAGGGAGCCGACCGTCACACCAATGGTGATGGCGACCGCCCCGAGGATGGCGGCGACCAGCAGCGAGGTCTGGACGCCCTTCATCACCTGGGCGAAGTAGTCTCGCCCGAGCGAGTCCTGGCCGAACGGGTTGAGCCCGATCGCGAACTCGCTGCCGCCGATGCCCGGCAGGCTGAGCGTGGGGCGTCCGCCGTTGATGACGTCGCCCGAGCTGATCTCCTGCACGCGCCACAGGCCGTCGATCGGCCCGATGCCCATGCTGAGGAGCGACAGGAGGAGGACACAGGTGATGGTGATCAGGCCGAAGATGGCACCGCGGTGCCGGATGAACCGGCTCCACACGATCTGGCCCTGCGACAGGCCCAGGACCTCCTGGCCCTCGCCCACCCCCTCGCCACGACCGTAGGCCTCGTCGGCCTCGTCGGTCGGGCGCTCGACGGCGAGTTCGCCGCCGTCGTTGGTGTCGACGGGGATCTCGGTGTCGTGCGCCGGCGCGTCCGGGACCGCTTCCTCGATCCGGTCGGCGTCGTCGGAGATGTTCTCGTAGTTGTCGTTGCTCATGCGTTCACCCGGATCCTGGGGTCAATGACGGCGTACAGGAAGTCGGCGACGAGGTTGGCGATCATCGCCAGCCCACCGGTCAGGATGATGTAGAACATGACCGGGTCCACCTCCTGCCCGCCCAGCGAGGTCAGGAACAGTCGGCCCATGCCGGCCCAGCCGAAGATGGTCTCGGTGATGACCGCACCACCGATGAGGGTGATGAAGTCGACCGGGACGATCGAGGCCAGCGGCATGAGCGCGTTGCGCAGCGCGTGGCGCACGATGACGACGCGCTCGGAGAGGCCCTTGGCGCGGGCCGTGCGGATGTAGTCCTGGTTCAGGACCTCCAGCATCGCGCCGCGCTGGTAGCGCACATAGGTCGCGAACGAGATCATCACCAGCGCCAGCGTGGGGAGCATGATGTGCGTCGCGCGGTCGAGCTGCTGCATCCAGAAGTCGCCGTGCAGGCCCGGGGTGGCGGCACCGATGGTGGCCAGCGGCCGGCCGCGGATCTGGGGCGTGTCGTTGTACGGGCCCCAGGTCTGGAGGACCCGGTCGACGAAGATCAGCACGCTCGTGAACAGGGCGGCCAGCATCGTGCCGCGGATCGAGATGTTGCGGTCGGGCCCGCCGAACAGCCAGCCGATCACGGCGGCGACGGCGAGGGCGATGGCGAGGAGGCCGAGCATCCAGGGCCAGCTCATCTGCCAGTAGTGGAACAGCCACTGCAGCGGCCACCACACGATGGTGCCCAGCACCGCGGTGGTGAGGGCCGAGTAGAGGGCCCGCTTGTTGTTCATGCCGGCGAAGATCGCGGTCACACCGAGCGCGAAGGCGATCGACAGGACGCCCACGCCGATGATGCCGATGCTGGGGTTCTCCACCCAGCCGGTCATCAGGGTGACCATGAACACGGCCAGCGTGACGACGAGCGCGGTGAGGAAGACCTTGATCTTCTTCTCGCGCCGCCCGCCGAGGGCACCGGCCCAGAACAGGCCCGAGACCAGGCTCAGTGTTATCACCAAGGGCCAGTTGATCGTGGGGTTCTGGAGGTAGTCGTTCGCGCTGATCGCCAGGAACTGCTTGAGCAGGACGGCGACCCAGAAGATGGGGAGCGAGTAGAGCAGGAACGACACGAAGGTGATGGCGTAGTCGAACGTCGTGTACTGGCGCAGGGCCGAGACCAGACCGATGGTGACACCGAGCAGGATCGAGATGATCGTCGCGGCGAAGACCAGTTGGATCGACGTGGCGATGGCGCCGCGGACCATGGACCCGACCGGCTGCATGGTGCGCCAGCCAATGCCGAAGTCACCCTGGAGGAAGTTGCCCAGCCACAGGAAGTAGCGCTGGTACCACGGCACGTCGAGGTTCAGCAGGCGCACGCGGTTGGCGATCAGCTGCTCACGGTTCGGCGCCGGGTTCTCCCGCAGATCCACCAGCGGGTCGAGCGCGAACTCGAGCAGGCCGTACATGAGGAACGACAGGATGAACAGGGTGACGAGGGCAAGCGCGAGCCTTCGAGCGATGAAGCGTGCCATGTACTACTCCGGGTCAGCGGGTTGTGGCGGACGGACGGTCAGGTGCATCCGGGTGATAGTAGCGGGCTGAGCCCGCGCGTGGGGCGCCAGGCTAGCCTGGCGCCCCACGTTGTTGATACTCAGCGGTTCGTGGCCACGACGATCAGGCCACGACCTCCCACTCCCAGAAGTTCCAGAAGAAGGTCGGGGACAGCGCGATCGACTTCACGTTCTTGATCTTGGTGGAGTCGTAACCCGTGATCTCGGGGAACTGGAAGATGGTCAGGCCGAAGGCCTCGTCGACCAGGATCTTCTCGACCTCACTCACGATCTCGTTCTGGCGGTCGGTGTCCGTCGTCACGTTCAGCTCGTTGAGCAGCGTGTCAACCTGCTCGTTGCTGAACTTGCCGTAGTTGTTCTGACCGGTGGTCAGGTAGTTCGGCGGCACCTGGGAGACGCCGACCGAGGTGGACTGCCAACCGAACAGCGACGCGTCGTAGACGTCGTTGGTGCCCAGCAGCTGGCCCCAGTCGAGGCTGGAGGCGTCGACCACGGTGAAGCCGGCCTGCTCGGCCGTCTCCTTGATCAGCTGGAACTCCTGCTGACGACGGGTGTTGTTCTGGGCGAACATCATGCGCACGGTCGGGTTGGTGACGCCGGCCTCGGCCAGGAGCTCCTTGGCCTTGTCAACGTTGGAACCCTCGCCGTACGTGGCCTTCATGCCGTTGGCCTCGACCGTCGCGTCGTACTCGGGCGAACCGGGGACGACGTTGTAGGTGTTGCGGATCTCAGCCTCGGGGTTGAGCGGCTTGATGATGTTGTCGATGATGCGCTGACGCGGGAGCGTGTGCAGGAACGCCTGGCGCACCTTCTTGGCCTTCTCGGCGTCGCCGCCGTAGCTGGCCGGGTCGAACGGGCCACCGTTGTTGAACACGAGGTCGACGTGCTCGTAGGTGCCACCGGTCTGCGTCAGGACCTCGACGTTGTCCAGGCCCTGGAGCTGGGTGAGGATGTCGGCGGTCGACTGCGGCTGGGTCACGACGACCTCACCGTTCTGGAGCGCCTGGACCGACGCCTGGGCGTCCGCGATGATGCGGACCGTGATCTTGTCGATCTTCGGGGCGCGCATGCCCTGGTAGTTCTCGTTCTTCTCGACCGTGACGTACTGCTCCTCGACGAGCTCCGTGATCACGTACGGGCCGCTACCGACGACGAGTTCCTCGTCAGCCGGCATGCTCTTGAAGTTGAAGTCCTCGTTGAAGACCTTGGCGATCTTGGACAGCGACGCGCGGTCGTTGTTCTGGAAGGCGTCGATCAGGGCCTGCTTCGCGGCGGCCGGGTCGGCCGACTCGAGCGCGCGCTTGGCAACGATGTGCGCGGGCACGGTCGTCGGGCCCATGGCCAGGATCTCCCAGTCCACGAAGGGCTCGGAGTAGGTGAAGGTGATCTCCTTGCCGTCCTCGGAGATCTCCGGGAAGTCCTTGATCAGGGTGTGGCCCGGGGATGCGGCGTTGAAGTAGACGTTGTCGCCCTCGACACCGGTCACGTTGCCCTCGTCGTCGACCTGGGCACCGGGGCCATCCTCCTCGGTGGCGGCCTCGATCGTGTTGAAGTTCGTCGAGACGGCGCCCCACAGGAGAACGGCGTCGGCGGCGTCAACCGGCGTGCCGTCGGACCAGGTGGCCGTGTCGGCGAAGGTGATCTTCACCTGGAGCGGGTCGTCGCTGACCTTCTCGTAGGTCGCGAAGGACTCGTTCTTGGCGATGTTCAGGTCGCCGTCGTAGTAACCGGCCGAGTCGTTCGTCAGGTACAGGATGTTGGCGTTCGCCGTGGCGTTGCCGTAGTCCGTGTCGGAGTTGCGGCTGTAGAACGCCTGGTTCCACGCAACGCTGACGGCCGTGGGGCCGGACGGGGCGGCGGTGCTGCCACCGGCCGTGGCGCCGGGGCTCGGTGCCGTCGGCGTGGCCGGCGTGCAGGCCGAGAACGCCAACGCGCTGGCGACGACGATGCCCGCCGTGGCCAGAAGCTTGCGCTTACTCAATGTTCCTCCAAGGTTCCAGGGGACCCCACGAGGGGCCCCACAGGGCGTGACCTCCTGCCCGGACCTGGGCAGGAGGGCGTCGTGAGTGAACCGTACACACCGGCGGCGAGCCAGACGCAACAAGTGGGCCGAACCGATGGTGATTCGTTACCCAAGCGTGACTGGGAAGGAGCAATTCCCCAAGTCGGGGAGTGAAAAGTGATCAGCGGCGGTTGACCACGACGGTGCCCAGGAGCAGGTCGTTGATGCCCCTCCGGTCGGGTCCGATCACGACCGCCGGCAGGATCACGCAGATCATCGCCGCGCGCGCCAGGGCCCGCAGCACGCCGATGGGGGTGCCATCGGTCCGGGTCACCCCGACCTTCGAGATCAGCTGGCCGAAGCTGCTGCCGGTGAGCCAGGTCATCAGGAACTTCTGCACGAAGTAGACCGCCAGCGGCATCCAGGCCCTCCACCCGTTCTCGGTCATGACACCTCCGCCGAAGGCACCGATCGCGATCATCATGCTCGCGCCCCAGTCGACGACGAGCGCGCCCAAGCGGCTGCCCCAGCTGGCCAGGGACCCCGGGCCGCTCCGGGGCAGGCCCAGCGTCTCGCCCGGGTACGGGATGGTCTCGGTCACGCGGTCACCCTAACCCGCAGGTCGTAACACCGCCGAAACACGCGCGACACTGGCCAGTGACGAACCCCCCTTACCGTTCTGGTCGACAGACCACCCAGTGTTTGGAGGATCCATGTTCCAAGACGCCGACGAACTCCTCAGCTACATCGAGGAGAACGACGTCGAGACCGTCGACGTCCGCTTCTGCGACCTGCCCGGCGTGATGCAGCACTTCACGATCCCGGCCAGGTTCCTCACCCGCGACGTCATCGAGGAGGGCCTCTCCTTCGACGGCAGCTCGATCCGCGGCTTCCAGAAGATCCACGAGTCGGACATGGCGCTGCTCCCCGACGTCACCTCCGCGTACCTCGACCCGTTCCGCAAGAGCAGGACGCTCAACCTGAACTGGTTCGTGCATGACCCGATCACCAAGGAGGCCTACAGCCGCGACCCGCGCAACATCGCGCGCAAGGCCGAGGAGTACCTCCGGTCCACCGGCATCGGCGACACCGCCTTCTTCGGCCCCGAGGCCGAGTTCTACGTCTTCGACTCGGTCCGCTTCGAGACGAAGGCCAACGCGGGCTACTACTTCATCGAGTCCGAGGCCGGGGCCTGGGCGTCCGGTTCGGAGAATGACGTCGACGGCCGCGTGAACCGCGGGTACAAGGTGAAGTACAAGGGCGGCTACTTCCCGGTCGCACCGGTCGACCACTTCGGTGACGTGCGCGACGACATGGTCCGCCACCTGCAGGGCGTCGGCCTGGAGATCGAGCGCGCCCACCACGAGGTCGGCACGGCCGGCCAGGGCGAGATCGCGGTGAAGTTCAACACGCTGCTCACGGCCGCCGACAACCTGATGAAGTACAAGTACGTCATCAAGAACACGGCGTGGGAGGCCGGCAAGACGGCGACCTTCATGCCGAAGCCCATCTTCGGTGACAACGGCTCGGGCATGCACGTGCACCAGTCGGTGTGGAAGGACGGCGACCCCCTGTTCGCCGACGAGGCCGGGTACGCGGGCCTGTCCGACCTCGCCCGCTGGTACATCGGCGGCGTCCTTCACCACGCCCCGTCGCTGCTGGCCTTCACCAACCCGACCGCCAACTCCTACCACCGCCTGGTGCCGGGCTTCGAGGCGCCGGTCAACCTGGTCTACAGCCAGCGCAACCGCTCGGCCTGCATCCGCATCCCGCTCACGGGGCCCTCCCCCAAGGCCAAGCGCATGGAGTTCCGCTGCCCCGACCCGTCGGCCAACCCGTACCTCGCGTTCGCCGCGATGCTGCTGGCCGGGCTCGACGGCATCCAGAACAGGATCGAGCCGCCGGAGCCGGTCGACAAGGACCTGTATGAGTTGCCGCCCGAGGAGCACGCCGAGATCGCGCAGGTGCCCGGCTCGCTCGGCGAGGCGCTCGACGCGCTGGAGGCCGACCACGAGTACCTGCTCGCGGGCGACGTCTTCACCGCCGACCTCATCGAGACCTGGATCGCGATGAAGCGCGAGGACATCGACGCCATCCGCCTCCGCCCGCACCCCCACGAGTTCGAGCTCTACTTCGACCTCTGACCCACCTGCCGCAGCAGCGGTGACAATCGACGCCCCCGGGACACCTCCCGGGGGCGTCGAGTGTCAGCGCTGCCGGCTCTGGACGCCCCCAGCCGACCCCTGACGGCCCGTAGTAGGTTCCCCCGTGAGTTTCACGACGAGGAGAAACCATGGACGAGCAGGTCTGGCAGATCATCTCGATGACGGTCTACCTGGTGGCGATGGTCGCGATCGGGTTCCACGCCAACAAGCGCACCCAGAACCTCGACGACTACATGCTCGGCGGCCGGGGACTCTCACCGTTCGTGTCGGCCCTGTCGGCCGGGGCGTCCGACATGTCGGGTTGGCTCCTGATGGGCCTGCCCGGCGCGCTGTACGTGAGCGGCTTGGTCGAGTCCTGGATCGCCATCGGCCTGACCGTGGGCGCCTGGCTCAACTGGAAGTTCGTCGCGCCCCGCCTGCGCGCCTACACCGAGATCTCGCAGAACGCGATCACGATCCCGTCGTTCTTCGGCAACCGGCTCAAGGACGACTCCAACATCCTGCGCATCGTGTCGGGCGCGATCATCCTGGTCTTCTTCACCCTGTACGTCAGCTCGGGCATGGTCGCCGGCGGCACCTTCTTCGAGGCCAGCTTCGGCGTCAACTACTACGTCGGCATGCTCGGCATCGCCGCGGTCACCGTGCTCTACACGCTGGTCGGCGGGTTCCTGGCCGTCTCCTGGACCGATGTGGTCCAGGGCCTGATGATGGTCGTGGCGCTGGTGCTGCTGCCCGTCGTCGGCATCATCGCGCTGGGTGGGCCGGGCGAGCTCTTCGCCCAGATCCGCGAGGTCGACCCGCTGCTGCTCACCTGGTTCGAGGGCGGGACGCCCATCGGCGTCATCTCCGCCCTCGCCTGGGGCCTGGGCTATGTCGGCATGCCGCACATCCTCGTCCGGTTCATGGCCCTGACGTCCGCCCACGAGGCCACGACCGCGCGGCGGATCGGCATCGGCTGGATGATCGTCTCGGCCCTGGGCGCGACCTTCACCGCGTTCGTGGGCATCGCGATGTTCAAGCAGGACGAGACGGCCCTGGCCAACCCCGAGGGCGTCTTCATCGCGCTGGGCCAACTGCTGTTCCACCCGCTCATCGCGGGGTTCATGCTCGCTGCGATCCTGGCCGCGATCATGTCGACGGTGTCCTCCCAGCTGCTCGTCACGAGCTCGGCGCTGGTCGAGGACATCTACCACGCGATCACGCCGCTGAAGCTGGCCGCCCGGCGCGGCGTCCTGTTCGGTCGCCTCGCCGTGCTGGTCGTCGCGGTCATCGCGGCGGCACTCGCCTGGCAGCGCAACGACACGATCCTCGGCCTCGTCGCGTTCGCGTGGGCCGGCTTCGGCGCGGGCTTCGGGCCGACCGTCCTGCTCGCCCTCTACTGGCGCAAGCTCACCACCGCGGGCGCGGCGGCGGGCATGATCGTCGGCGCGGTGACCGTGTTCGTGTGGAAGCTCGTGCTCAACCCGCTGGGAGGCATCTTCGAGCTGTACGAGATCCTGCCGGCGTTCCTGCTCAACCTGGTCGTCGCCGTCGTGGTCTCGCTGGCCACCTACCGGCCCAACCCCGTGATCGAGGAGGAGTTCGACGCGGCGGTCGCCGGCGTCAGCGTCAGCCGCTGATCCGGCCGGTGGGGTCGATGGAGGGCTTGCTGCCCGGCTGCGGCCCGGTCTCGGCGGGGCGTTCGGTGTTCGACCACTGCGACCACGAGCCCGGGTAGAGGCGGCCCCGCCCCAGCCCGGCGTGCTCCATGGCGATGAGGTCGTGGCACGCCGTGACCCCCGAGCCGCAGGAGACGACCACTCCCGCGGCGTCCGTGATGCCGTGCTCGGCGTAGCGCTCGCGCAATTCCCCGGGCGATCGGAAGAAGCCGTCGGCCAGGTTCCCCGAGAACGGGATGTTGATCGCCCCCGGAATGTGTCCCGCGCGCGGGTCGACCGGCTCCACCTCGCCGCGGTAGCGCTCGGGGGCGCGCGCGTCCACGACGAGCGGCGCGGTGGCCGCGTCGTCGATCGTGGCCAGGTGGTCGGGCGGCCACGGCTGGGAGGGGAAGGTGGTGGACGCCGCGGGCACCGGACCGTCCTCCAGCGGCCCGGCCCAGTGGTCGATCCCGCCGTCGAGGAGGGCCGCGTCCACTCCGAGGAGGCGCAGCAGCCAGACCAGGCGCCCGGCCGACGCTCCCCCGGCGTCGTCGTAGGCGACCACGACCGATCCCTCGCCGATCCCCGCCGCACCCATCGCGTCGGCGAAGACCTGCGGCTCGGGCAGGGGGTGGCGCCCCGTCTCGGGAGATCCCTCCGAGGCCAGCGCCGCGTCCAGGTCGATGAAGACCGCACCGGGCAGGTGTCCGAGCCCGTGGGCGTCCCGGCCGGAGCGGCCGTCCAGGTACCACCGCACGTCGGCGAGGACGGCCTCGGGGTGCTCGGTGAGCCAGTCAGCGGTAACGACAGGTGGGATCATGCCGCCAGCCTACGGCTCACCGCGCGGAGACGCGCTCGAGTTCCTCGACGCCGTTCAGCGTCGAGACGGCCGGCTGGTGCTGCAGCGTCGGGTCGAGGCGCAGGTACGCCTTGGTCTCGCGGGCGATCAGGCCCGAGCAGATCAGCAGGCCGATCAGGTTCGGCAGGGCCATGAGGCCGTTGGCGATGTCGGAGAACGTCCAGACGAGCTCCAGCTCGCTGATGCAGCCCACGAAGACGACCACGCTGAACAGGAGGCGGTAGGGCAGGACGCCCTTGATGCCGACCAGGCGCTCGACGTTGCGCTCGCCGTAGTAGGCCCAGCCCAGGATCGTCGAGTAGGCGAAGAACACCACCGAGATGGCCACGATCACGCCACCGGTGGTGCCGGGCAGGCCGATCGAGAAGCCCTCGGCCGTGAGCGCCGCGCCCTTCTTGTCGGTCATCCACGCACCGGTGGAGATGATCACCAGCGCGGTCATCGACACCACGATGATCGTGTCGATGAAGGTCTGGGTCATCGACACCAGGCCCTGGCGCACCGGGTGCTTGGTCTTGGCCGCCGCGGCGACGATGGCCGCCGAGCCCATGCCCGACTCGTTGGAGAAGACACCGCGCGCGATGCCGTACTGGATCGCCTGGGCCACGACCGAGCCCACGAAGCCGCCCGCGGCGGCGGTGCCGGTGAACGCGTCGGAGAAGATCAGCCCGAACGCGCCGGGCAGCGCCTGCCAGTTGAGCCCGAGGACGACGAGGGCGCCGACGACGTAGATGACGATCATCACCGGGACGAAGCCGGCGGTGACGCGGCCGATCGCCTTGATGCCACCCAGGAGCACGGCGCCGGTCAGCACCGAGACGAAGATGGCGGTCACGATCGGGTCCACCGCGAAGGTGTCCTGCAGCGTGTGGGCGACCGTGTTGGCCTGGGTCATGTTGCCGATGCCGAACGAGGCGATGACCGCGGCGATGGCGAAGAACAGGGCCAGGAACTTCCCGAAGCCGCCGCCGATGGCACGCTCCAGGTAGTACTGCGGGCCGCCGGAGACCTCACCCTTGGCGTCCGTCGTGCGGAACCGCACGCCCATGAAGGCCTCGGAGTACTTGGCGGCCATGCCGAACAGGGCCGAGAGCCACATCCAGAACACCGCGCCGGGGCCACCCAGCGTGATGGCGGTGGCGACACCGGCGATGTTGCCGACGCCCACCGTGGCGGCCAGGGCCGTGGTCAGCGCCTGGTAGTGGGAGACGTCGCCGTCCTCCTCCATGCCGTCGTGGCGGTTGACGAACGCCAGCCGGAGGGCGGGCACCAGCTTGGTGACCTGGATGCCGCCGAGCCGGATCGTGAGCCAGATGCCCGTGCCGAGCAGCAGGGGCAGGAGCACGAACGGCCCCCAGACGATGTTGGCGATGTCGCCGAGCACTTCTTCCAGCACGGGGGACTCCTCGAGGTCGGTGGGAAAAACCGGGGATCATGAGACCACCCCGGGTGCCCCCACCGCAAGCACCTCGCCCTGATGTGTCACTCCGTGGTCATGTGAGCCGAGGATCTCGTCGCCGGCGGCGCGCGGTCACAACGGCAAGCGTCGGAAGATCGGCCCGGGGATGTGGCGCAGCACCATCATCACCAGCTCGAACGCCGGGGGCGTCCAGACCACCGACCGGCCCTTGCGCGCGGCGTCCACGGCCAGCTTCGCGACCTCGCCCGGATTGATCGTCAGCGGCGCCTCCTCGACGTGCGCCGACATGCGCGTGCGCACCTGGCCCGGGCGCACGACGAGCACCCGGACGCCGTGCGGCTCGAGCGCCTGGCCCAGGTTGGTGTAGAAGCCGTCGAGGCCGGCCTTGGTGGAGCCGTAGACGAAGTTCGAGCGACGCACCTTGAGCCCGGCCGCCGAGCTCAGGGCGATCACCTGCCCGAAGCCCTGCGCCCGCATGCGCTCGCCGAGCAGGACGCCGACGCTCACCGCGCCGGTGTAGTTCACCTGGGCGGCCTCCACGGCCCTGGCCTGGTCCTGCCAGAGCTCCTCGGCCTCGCCGAGGACGCCGAACGCCACGATCGCCACGTCGACGTCACCGCCGGCCCACGCGCCGTCCATGAACGTCGGGTGGCCGGCGAAGTCGGTGGCGTCGAAGTCGAGCACGGTCATCTCGCGGGCGCCGCGGGCGCGCAGGTCCGCGACCGCGGCGTCGGTGCGGTCGGCCCCGGGGCGGACGCCGAGCACGACCCGGGCGGGCGCCTGGGCGAGGTACTCCCCCACGATCGCCAGTCCGATCTCGGAGGTGCCGCCGAGCAGCAGGATGGTCTGGGGGTTTCCGGTCGCGTCGATCATCAGAGGAGCTCCAGTCGTCGGGCCATGTCGGAGGCGAAGACCCCCGTCGGGTCGATGGCCCGCCGGGTGGCGACCCAACCGTCGATGCCGGGGTACATGGCGTGGAAGGTGGCGGCGTCGGTGCGCGAGTCCTTGGACGTGTACAGGCGCCCGCCGAACTCGAGCACGCGGGCGTCCAGCCCGGTGAGGACGTCGGACAGGCCGGGCCGGATCGGGAGGTCGACGCAGACGTTCCAGCCGGCCATGGGGTAGGACAGCGGCGCGCGGTTGCCCTCGCCGAACAGCTTGAACACGTTGAGGAACGAGTGGTGCCCCGAGGCCTGGATCGTGCGGATGATCCGCGTGAACTCCTCCACCGCGTCCGGGGGGACGACGAACTGGTACTGCAGGAAGCCGTCGGAGCCGTAGGCGCGGTTCCACTCCCCGAACATGTCGAGCGGGTGGTAGAAGCCGGTCAGGCTCTGCACCTGGTGGGTGTAGGTGCCGGACTTGGCGTACCAGGCCCGGCCCAGGAGCCCGAAGGTGAGCTTGTTGGCCAGCCCGTTGGGGAACACGTCGGGCAGGGTGACGAAGGTCCTGCCGCTGAACTCCAGCGGCCTGTCGGCGAGCTTGGGGGCGAACTCCCGCAGTTGCGCCAGCGTGGCGAGGTTGCCCCGGGAGATCGCCGCCCGGCCGAGCTTCGGCGGAGGGCTGATGGCGTCGAACCAGGCCGACGAGTAGGCGTAGCGGGACTCCGATCCGTCGGAGTGCACCGCGATCGTCTCCTCCAGGCTGTCGGTCACGACGCCGTCGGCGAGGAACCAGGCGGTCTCGACCCGCTCCATGGCCAGGGTGGCGCGAAGCACGATGCCGGTCAGCCCGATGCCGCCCACGGTGGCCCAGAACAGGGTGCCGTCGGGGTCGTCGGGGCTGCCGTCGGGCAAGAGGGTGAGGACGCGGCCGTCGGCGACGAGGAGGTCGAGGGACCGGACGTGGTCGCCGAAGCTCCCGGCGGAGTGGTGGTTCTTCCCGTGGATGTCGTTGCCGATCGCGCCCCCCACCGTGACCTGCCGCGTCCCGGGCAGGACGGGGACCCACAGCCCGTGCGGCAGTGCGGCCCGCATGAGGGCGTCCAGGCTGGCGCCGGCCTCGACGGTGACGGTGGCCGCGGCGTCGTCGATGGCCAGGATGCGGTCGAGGGCGGACATGTCGACGACCAGGCCGCCGCCGTTCTGGGCGACGTCGCCGTAGCTGCGGCCCAGCCCGCGGGCGATCACCCCCCGGCCGTCACCGGACGCCCGCCGCTCGGCCTCGCGGGCCACCGCGGTGGCGATCGCGTCGACGTCGGGCGTGCGGAGCACCTGCGCGGTGCTGGGCGCCGTGCGCCCCCATCCCGTCAGCTTCTGGGAGGTCGTCTGGCTCACCCCTCCACCCTAGTGCGGCGGGCTCACGCCCCGGGCGCCAGCCCCCAGAACACCCGGTCCATCACCGCGCGCGACTGGCGGGCGACCCGTGACCAGTCGTCGATGAACAGGGACGCCTCGCCGCGTTCGTAGCCGAGGGAGCGCGCCACCGCGGCCCGCTCCCGCGCATCGGTCGGAATCGTGTCGGACGCCCGCCCGCGCAGCAGCATCGTGGCGTTGCGGATCCGGGTGCCCAGCACCCACGCCTCGCGCAGCGCGGCGACGTCGGCCTGCGCGAGGAACCCGCCGGCGCCGGCCGCCTCCAGCGCGGCCAGGGTGCGGGGCGTCCGCAGCCTCGGTGCCTCGTGGCTGTGCTGCAGCTGCAGGAGCTGGACGCACCACTCGACGTCGGAGAGCCCGCCGGGCCCGAGCTTGACGTGCCGGCGCGGGTCGAGGCCGCGGGGCAGGCGCTCGTTCTCCATCCGCGCCTTGAGCTTGCGGATCTCGGTGACCTGGCGGCTCGAGATCCCGCCCTCGGGGTGCCGCACGGTGTCGATGATCTCGAGCAACTGCCGCGACAGCTCCTCGTCCCCCGCACCGTGCGCGGCCCGGACGAGGGCCTGGGCCTCCCACGTCGAGGACCACTTCTCGTAGTAGGCCCGGAAGGACGCCAGCGTCCGCACCAGGGGGCCGTTCCTGCCCTCGGGGCGTAGGTCGAGGTCGAGCTCGACGGCGGGGTCGGCACCGGGACGGCGCAGGAGCTCGCGCAGCCGGGTGACCAGGCGGGTGCCGCGGGCGACCGCCTCGGGGTCGTCGGAGTCGGCGATGACGACCATGCCGTCGGCGTCCGAGGAGTACGACAGCTCGCGGCCGCCCCACCGGCCCAGCGCGACCACGGCGAGGTCGGGCGCGTCGGGGTGCTCGCGGCGGGCCACCTCGAGGGCGGCGTCGAGGGTGGCCGACATGACGTCGCTGAGCCCGTCGCCGACGGCGGCCACGTCCATGCGGCCGAGCAGGTCGGCCATCGCGATGCGCAGCAGCTCCCGGCGGCGGACGCCGCGGATCGCCTCGACCGCCGCGTGGGGGTCGTCGTGGCGGCGGGCCGAGGTGACCATGCCGTGCAGGATCTCCTCCTGCGTCCGCACGAGCTGGTGGTCGTCGGCCAGGAGCTGCGCCGACTGCGGCGCGCGCAGCAGCAGGTCGACGGCGTACCGGCTCGACGCCAACACCACGGCGAGGTTCTCGGCCATCGCGCCCTCGTCGCGCAGGGCCCGCAGGTACCACGACGAGGTACCCAGGGCCTCGGACACCTGCCGGAACGCGAGCAGCCCGTGGTCGGGGTTGGGCCCCTCGGCGAACCAGCCGAGCATGGCGGGCAACAGCTGGCGCTGGATCTCGGCCTGGCGGGTGACACCGGTGGTCAGGGCCTCGATGTGGCGCAGCGCGGCGCCGGTGTCGTTGAAGCCGAGCGCGCGCAGCCGGGTCTCGGCGGCGTCCGAGGTGAGCCGGACCGCCTCGGACGGGATGCGGGCCACCGCCTCCAGCAGCGGCGAGTAGAAGATGCGCTGGTGCAGGCGCAGGACGCGGCGGGTGGACGAGCGCCACGCGGCGGTGACCTCGTCACCGGAGGTGAAGCCCAGGCCGCGCGCGAGCCGGCGCAGGCTGATGTCGTCGGCCGGCATGAGGTGGGTCCGGCGCAATTGGTACAGCTGGATCCGGTGCTCCAGCACCCGCTGGAGCCGATAGGCCTGCTCGAGCTGCTGGCCGTCCGCGCGGCCGACGTACCCGGCGCGCACGAGGGCCTGCAACGCGTCGAAGGTGCCGCGCAGGCGCAGCCGCTCGTCGGCGCGGCCGTGCACGAGCTGCAGCAGTTGCACGCTGAACTCCGTGTCGCGCAGGCCGCCGGCACCCAGTTTGATCTCGCGCTCGGCCTCGCGTGCGGGCAGCAGCGAGATCACCCGCTTGCGCATCGCCTGGGTCTCGGCGACGAACTGCGGGTCGCCCGCCACCGCCCACACCTGGGGTGCGACCAGGTCGACGAAGGCCCGGCCCAGCTCGCGGTCACCCGCCATGGGACGCGCCTTGAGCAGCGCCTGGAACTCCCAGTTCTTCGCCCACTTGGCGTAGTAGGTCCGCATCGAGGCCAGCGAGCGGACCAGCGGGCCGGCCTTGCCCTCGGGGCGCAGGTTGGCGTCCACCTGCCAGATCGTGCCGGCGGCGGTGTGCGCCGAGCAGGTGCGGGCCACGGACGCCGCGAGCCTGGTCGCGATGGCGATGGCCTCGGCGGGCTCCGCGAGGGGTTCACCGGACGCGTCGAGGACCGGTTCGGCGACGTGGACGACGTCGACGTCGGAGACGTAGTTGAGTTCGCGGGCCCCGCACTTGCCCATCGCGAGCACCGCGGGCCGGACGCGTTCGTGGCCGGGCACCTCGGTGCGGGCCAGGGCGAGCGCCGCCTCGATGACGGCGTCGGCGAGGTCGGCCAGTTCGCGGCCGATGTCGGCGACCGTCACCAGGGGGTCCTCGGCGGTGAGGTCGCGGGCGGCGACCCGCAGCAGGGCGGCGCGGTACGCCAGGCGCAGGGCGTCCGAGGTGCCCGGCTGCGC
>DUOQ01000311.1 GCA_012838755.1 Propionibacterium sp.
CGCAGCAGGAGCAGGCGCGTGAGCCCCGGGAGCAGCGCGACGGTGCGGCCCCCCAGGACGAGGTGGCCGCCCGCCTCGAGGCCCTCGCCGCCGAGCCTGGCCGCCGCCAGCGCAACCGCAACCGCAACCGGGACGCCGACTCCGGCGAGGCGGGCAACTCCGGCCAGAACCAGGGCCAGGGCCAGTCCCAGGGCTCCGGCGGTGGCGAGCAGGAGGCCCGCCAGCCCCAGCAGCAGTCGCAGCAGCAGCCACAGCAGCAGCGCGACTACGACGACGACGGGGGTGGCGGGCGCCGCAACCGCCGGCGCCGCAACCGCGACCGCGACCGCAACACCCGGCGCCAGTCCGGGCGCGGGGGCGGCGGTGTCGACGTCAGCCGTATGGAGGCCGAACCCACGGTCACCGACGACGATGTCCTGACCCCGGTGCAGGGCATCCTCGACGTGCTCGACAACTACGCCTTCGTCCGGACGCAGGGGTACCTGCCGAGCCCGGCCGACGCGTACGTGTCGCTGTCGATGGTGAAGAAGTGGAACCTCCGCAAGGGCGACATCGTCAGCGGCGTGATGCGCGCCCAGCGCGAGGGCGAGCGCCAGAAGTACAACCCGCTGGTCCGCGTCGAGACGATCAACGGCACCGACCCCGAGAATGCCAAGGGACGCCCCGAGTTCAACAAGCTGACCCCGCTCTACCCGCAGGAGCGGTTCCGGCTGGAGACCACGCCGAACAACATGGCCGGGCGCATCATCGACCTGGTCGCCCCGATCGGCAAGGGCCAGCGCGGCCTCATCGTCTCCCCGCCCAAGGCCGGCAAGACGATGGTCATGCAGTCCATCGCGAACTCCATCTCGATGAACAACCCCGAGGCGCACCTGATGGTCGTCCTCGTCGACGAGCGTCCCGAGGAGGTCACGGACTTCCAGCGCTCGGTCAAGGGTGAGGTCATCGCGTCCACGTTCGACCGCCCCGCCGACGACCACACCACGGTCGCCGAGCTGGCCATCGAGCGGGCCAAGCGCCTGGTCGAGCTCGGCCACGACGTCGTGGTGCTGCTGGACGGCATCACCCGCCTGTCGCGCGCCTACAACCTGGCCGCCCCGGCGTCCGGGCGCATCCTGTCCGGTGGTGTCGACTCCGCGGCGCTGTACCCGCCGAAGAAGTTCTTCGGCGCGGCCCGCAACGTCGAGAACGGCGGCTCGCTCACGATCCTGGCCACCGCCCTGGTGGAAACCGGTTCGAAGATGGACGAGGTGATCTTCGAGGAGTTCAAGGGCACCGGCAACATGGAACTGCGCCTGCGCCGCGAGATGGCGGACAAGCGCATCTTCCCGGCCATCGACGCGGTCGCGTCGGGCACCCGCCGCGAGGAGCAGCTGATGACCCGCGAGGAGCTCGCGATCATGTGGAAGCTCCGCCGCGTCCTGTCGGGCCTCGACGACCAGGCGGCCCTCGAGATGCTCATCAACCGCCTCAAGAAGACGCAGACGAACCTCGAGTTCCTCCACGTCATCAGCCGCACCACGCCCAGCCAGGACTGAGTCCTGGCCGGGCCCCGGTCGGGGGTTGCGCAACCCGGGTCCACACGTTTATCGTGTGCGGTGAGTTCACCACTCACCAGGGTTGTTACCCGTCAGGGGCAAGACCTGAGAAGCACGGTTCTTCGTGCGTCTCAGGTCTTTTTGCTTTCCGGGCGGGTGACCGATCGACAAGGAAGTCCCATGCAGAGCACCACCCAGGGCTCCACCGCCGAGCAGATCATCGCGGCGGTCGGCGGACCCCAGAACATCCTCAGCCTCACCCACTGCGCGACCCGGTTGCGCTTCGAGCTCAAGGACGCCTCGGGCGTCAGCGAGCAGGCCGTCGAGGCCGTCCCCGGCGTGCTCGGGGCCGTGCCCCAGAGCGGCGATCGCTACCAGGTCGTCATCGGCGGCGGCGTCCAGACCGTCTACAACGCCATCATGAACAGCCCCGCGATGTCGAAGGCGGGCACCGCCACCCTCAGCGACGCCGACGTCAAGGCCGCCGCCCGCGCCAAGGCCCGCGGCAAGGTCGCGTGGGTGGACGCCTTCTTCGAGTACCTCTCCGACAGCTTCCGCCCCCTGCTGGGCGTTCTGCTGGGCGGTTCGCTCATCATCGCCATCGCGGCCGTGCTGGACGCCCTCGGCATCGTCCCGTTCCAGGGCGTCGACCGCGCCACCGAAGCCGGCGCGACCTGGATCTTCTGGGACGCCATGTGGCGCTCGGTGCTCTACTTCCTGCCGATCATGGTGGCCTACAACGCCGCCAAGAAGCTCGACGTCGACCCGTGGCTGGGCGCCACGATCATGGCCGCCCTGTTCACGCCCGAGTTCATGAGCCTGAACGACACCGCCACCTTCCCGGGCACCACCTGCACGGTCAACCCCACGCTGGGCACCGAGTCCTGCGTGGCCACGATCTTCGGCCTGCCGATGCAGTTGAACGGCTACGGCGGCCAGGTCTTCGTGCCGCTGATGATGGTGGCCATCCTGGCGCTGGTCTACAAGTTGCTGAAGAAGGTCTTCCCCGAGAACGTCCAGATGGTCTTCGTGCCGTTCATCTCGATGCTGGTCATGATCCCGCTCACGGCGTTCCTCATCGGCCCGCTCGGCATCTGGCTGGGCACCGGCCTGGGCACCGGCCTGGCGTGGCTCAACAGCTCGGCCCCGATGGTGTTCGCGATCATCATCCCGCTCATCTACCCGTTCCTGGTGCCGCTCGGCCTGCACTGGCCGCTGAACGCCCTCATGCTGGCCAACATCCAGACCCTGGGCTACGACTTCATCCAGGGCCCCATGGGCGCGTGGAACTTCGCCTGCTTCGGCGCCACCGCCGGCGTGCTGTTCCTGTCGGTGCGGGACAAGGACACCGTGATGCGCCAGACCGCCACCGGTGCCCTCGCGGCCGGCCTGTTCGGTGGGATCTCCGAGCCCTCCCTGTACGGCATCCACCTCCGCTTCAAGCGCATCTACCCGCGCATGCTCATCGGGTGCCTCGCCGGCGGTGTCACCATCGGCCTCCTCGGCATCCCGACCGACGGCGTCAAGACGGGCGCCTTCGCCTTCACCTCGCTGCTGACCATCCCGGTCTTCACGCCGATGCTCACCTACGTCATCGCCATCGCGATCGCGTTCGTCACGGCCATGGTCCTCGTGATCATCTCCGACTACCGCACCCCTGAGCAGAAGGCCGAGGCGCTGGCCGCCCGCGAGCAGGCCGAGGCCGCCGCGCCGGACACCGCCCCCGAGGCAGAGGTCGCCCCGGTCGTGGCCGCTCCGGCCGCCACGGCCACCACGACCGAGGCCGCGCCCGCCGGCGTCGCCACCGCCACGGCCGTCGGGACGCCCTTCGTCGGCTCCCCGATGACCGGCCGCGTCGTCAGCCTCGACGACGTGCAGGACAAGGTCTTCGCCAGCCGCGCGCTCGGCGAGGGCGTCGGGATCGTCCCGACCGACGGCCGGGTGGTCGCACCGGTCACCGGGAAGATCGTGACCGTCCCCAAGTCCGGCCACGCCTTCGGCATCAAGACCGAGGACGGCGTCGAGGTCCTCGTCCACGTGGGGATCGACACCGTGCGCCTGAAGGGGGAACATTTCGATGTGGCCGTGGCCAAGGGACAGCAGGTGACCGCGGGGGACCTCCTCGCGACCGTCGACCTGGACGGCGTGCGCGCGGCCGGGTACGACACCACCACCGTGGTCGTCGTGACCAACACCAAGGCCCTGCCCGGCGTGGTCCCCGTGACCGGTGCCGACGTCGAGCCGGGCGCCCCCGTGATCGAGATCACCCGCTGACGTGGAGATCCTGCGCGTCTTCAACAACAACGTCGTCCTGGCCCGGGACGGCGCCGGTCAGGAGGTCATCCTGACCGGACGGGGCCTGGGATTCCAGGCCCGCCCGGGCCAGGAGGTCGACGCCACGCTGGTGGCGCGCACCTTCCTCCCCGCCGACGGGCGTGACCCCGACCACCTCGCCGAACTCCTCGCCGGCATCCCGCCCGAGCACGTCCAGCTGGTCGGCCGGGCCTTGGTCGAGGCCGGGCTGGACGCCCGGGCGTCCACGAGCCCGACCCTGGTCATCGCGCTGGCCGACCACCTGAGCTTCGCCCTGAAGCGGCTCCAGATGGGCATGGTCATCGAGTACCCGGTCGTGGCCGAGGTCAAGAACCTGTACGCGGGGGAGTACGCCCAGGCCCTCGCCCTGCTGGGGGCCATCAACGCGCGGATCGAGACCCCGCTGCCGGACGCCGAGGCGGTCGCCCTGGCGCTCCACCTGGTCAACGCCGGCTTCGCCGCCGGGGACCTGTCGTGGACCTACACGATGACCGGCGTCATCCAGCAGATGCTGTCGGTGATCGAGGGGACCTACGGCCTCGAGCTCGACCCCTCGTCGGTCAGCGTCGGACGGTTCGTCACCCACCTGCGCTACCTGTTCGTGCGCATCGAGCAGCACGAGCAGCTCGACGAGCACACCCCCGTCGGCCAGGCCATCCGGTCGGCCTACCCCCGCGCCGCGGCCTGTGCCGAGAAGCTGGCGTCCATCGTCGAACTGCGGCTGGGCGCCGCCCTGACCGAGGACGAGGTGTCCTACCTCGCCCTGCACGTCGCCCGTGTGGCCAACACCGCCGCCTGAGCGGCCCTCGGCCACGACGCGTCCATCCCCCATTTGGGTGATGGGCGCGCGTGCGAGTACCATGGATCCTCGGTGCCGGTTCACGCCCCAGGCCTCATGCCTGGTTCTCCCCTTCGGCGACCCGGTACGACACCATCACAAGGAGACGTTCATGAAGCAGGGCATCCACCCGGACTACGTGGCGACCCAGGTCAGCTGCACCTGTGGCAACACGTTCACCACCCACTCGACCGCTCGCGGTGGCTCGATCCGCGCCGAGGTCTGCGCCGAGTGCCACCCGTTCTACACCGGCAAGCAGAAGATCCTCGACACCGGTGGCCGCGTCGCCCGCTTCGAGAAGCGCTACGGCAACAAGGGCAAGTAGCTCCACCGCACGCCGGGTGCCAGCATCTGCTGGCACCCGGCGTCGTGTTTCCCCACCGACGGACCAGGAGCACCGGACATGTTCAGCAACACCGCCGCCCTGCGCGAGGAGTTCGCGCAGCTGGAACGACAGATGGCCGACCCCGCCACGCACGCCGACATGGCCCTGTCGCGGCGGATCGGGCGCCGGTACTCCGAGCTCACCCCGATCATCAAGGCCCTCGCCGAGCACGAGGCGTTGACCGCTGACCTCGAGGTCGCCCGCGAACTGGCCGCCGACGACTCCTCCTTCGCCGAGGAGGCGACCGAGCTCGAGGCCCGGCTCGCCACCTCGTCGGGCAAGCTGGCCGAGATGCTCGCGCCCCGCGACCCGCACGACTCGCTGGACGCCCTGCTGGAGATCAAGTCGGGTGAGGGCGGCGAGGAGTCGGCGCTGTTCGCCGGGGACCTGTTCCGCATGTACAGCCGGTACGCCGAGAGCCGGGGCTGGAAGTTGGAGGTCCTCGACGCGACCGAGACCGACCTGGGTGGCTTCAAGTCCCTCACCGTGGCGGTCAAGGCCGGCGGCAACGCGGGCCCCGACGCCTCGCCCTACGGCGTGCTCAAGTTCGAGGGGGGCGTCCACCGCGTGCAGCGGGTCCCCGTCACCGAGACCCAGGGTCGCATCCACACGTCCGCGGCCGGCGTCCTGGTGATGCCCGACGTCGAGGACGACACCGACATCGAGATCGCCGACGACGACCTGCGCGTCGACGTCTACCGCAGCTCCGGCAAGGGCGGTCAGGGCGTCAACACGACCGACTCCGCGGTCCGCCTCACCCACCTTCCGACCGGCGTGGTGGTCACCTGCCAGAACGAGCGCAGCCAACTGCAGAACAAGATGTCGGCGATGCGCATCCTGCGCGCCCGCCTGGCATCCCTGGCCCAGGAGCAGGCCGATGCCGAGGCGTCCGCGTCGCGCAAGTCGCAGGTCCGCACGGTTGACCGCTCCGAGCGGATCCGCACCTACAACTTCCCCGAGAACCGGATCGCCGACCACCGCATCGGCTACAAGGCCCACAACCTCGACGCCGTGCTCGGCGGCGACCTGTCCGGCGTCGTGGAGGCCCTGCAGGCCGCCGACCTGGCCGAACGGCTCGGGTCCGCGGGTGCCTGAGTCCGTCTCCGCCCTCGTCGCCCGCCTCGCCCGCCGCGTCCCGGCGCACGAGGCGCGCATCCTGGTGGCCCACGTCCTGGGCGTCGACCTCGCCCGCCTGCTGGTGGCCGACCGGCCGGACGCCGCGGCCTCGGCCCGCCTCGAGGCCCTGGTGGCACGCCGGGAGTGGGGGGAGCCGTTGCAGCACCTCACCGGCCTCGCGCCCTTCCGGACCGTCGACCTCGAGGTCGGCCCGGGCGTGTTCATCCCGCGTCCCGAGACGGAGGTGATGACCGGGTGGGCGCTGGAGCGGCTCGCCGAGGTCGAGGCGTCCGTGCCCGTCGTCGTCGAGCTGTGCGCCGGCTCGGGGGCCATCACCAAGGCGCTGGCCACCGAGTGGCCGCGGGAGGCGAGCTTCCACTGCGTGGAGCTCTCCCCGGACGCCTTCGCCTACCTCGAGCGCAACCTGGCCGGCCTCGACGTGGATGCCCGGCTGGGCGACATGGCCGACGCCTTCACCGACCTCGACGGCGCGGTGGACCTGGTCGTCGCCAACCCGCCCTACGTCCCCCTCGAGCACTGGGCGGACGTCCCCGCCGAGGTGCGCGACTTCGACCCGGCGCTGGCGCTGGTCTCGGGCCCCGACGGGCTGGACGCCATGCGCGTGGTCGCCGACGTGGCCACCCGGCTGCTGCGCCCGGGCGGCTGGGTGTGCGCCGAGCACGCGGAGGTGCAGGAGGCGTCCGCCCCCGAGGTGTTCGTGCGCCAGCGCACCTTCACCCACGTGTCCGACCACCGTGACCTCACGGAGCGTCCGCGGTTCGTGACGGCCCGGCGGGGTGGCAGGATGGGCGCGTGAACCGCACTGTCATCGACATCGCCGACGCAGAGGTGGCCTTCGCCGCCGCGGCCGCGGCGGTGGCTGCCGGCGAGGTGGTCGTCCTGCCGACCGACACCGTCTACGGGATCGGCGCCGACGCGACGTCGGGTGCCGCCGTGCAGCGGCTGCTGGACGCCAAGCGGCGCGGCCGCGACTTCCCGCCCCCGGTGCTCATCGCCGAGGTGGCGATGGTCCGCGCGCTGGCCACCGACCTCGACGACCGGCTGGACCGACTGGCCGAGACCTTCTGGCCCGGCGCGCTCACCGTCGTGCTGAACGCCCGCGAGACCCTGCGCATGGACCTGGGGGACCGCGGCTCCACGATCGCGGTGCGCGTGCCCGACCACGACTTCACCCGGGAGCTCCTGCGCCGCACCGGCCCGCTGGCCGTGAGTAGCGCCAACGTCCACGGTCAGGAGCCGGCCCTGACCGTCGCTGAGGCGGTCGACCAACTGGGGGATTCCTGCGCCCTCTACCTCGACGCCGGGGCGATGACCGGCCCCGAGCCGTCCACGATCATCGACCTGACCGGGCCCCGCGCCCGGGTCTTGCGCGCCGGGCGCCTGAGCCCCGCCCAGCTGAACGAGGCCGTGCCCGGCCTGGTGGAGGTGGAGGAGGAGGCCCCGGCCGAGCCCGCGGCGTCCGAGGTGGACGACCAGGGCGAACAGGGCTGAGGTGCGCGAGTACCTGCTGGTGTTGCTCGTGGCCGCCGGCGTGACCTACGTCGGGGCCAGCCTCGCACGCCGGTTTGCGTTCCGGTACAACGCGGTGGCGCTCGTCCGCGACCGCGACGTGCACACCACCCCCGTGCCGTACTTCGGCGGCATCGCCATGCTCGCGGGCACGACGGCCGCCCTCATCCTGGCCACGAACCTGCCCTGGCTGGGCCGGTTCGAGCTCGTGCAGCGGGATGCCTGGGCGGTGTTCTGGGCATCGGTGCTGATCTGCACCGTCGGCGTGGTCGACGACCTGTTCGACCTGAGCGCCGTGGCCAAGTTCGCCGGCCAGATCCTCGCCGCCGGGATCGTGGTCTTGAACGGGGTGAAGTTCTACTGGATCCCCCTGCCGGACCGCATCATCGCCCTCGACAACGTCGCCTCGATCGCGGTGGCGGTGTTCGTCATCCTCGTGTGCGTCAACGCGATCAACTTCATGGACGGGCTCGACGGTCTGGCCGCCGGCGTGGTGGGCATCGGCGCGGGGGCCTTCTTCGTCTACGCCTACCTGCTCAGCTACGAGCAGGACCTGGTCCGGGCCACGACCGCGTCGCTGCTCACCGTCGCCCTCGTCGGTGTCTGCCTGGGGTTCCTGCCCCACAACATCCACCGCGCGCGCATGTTCATGGGGGACTCCGGCTCGATGCTCCTGGGCTTCCTGCTGGCCACGTCGATGATCAGCCTCACCGGCCAGCTCGACCCCTCGCGGCTCAACGCGAGCGGGGGAGCGCTCATCTCGGCGTACCTGCCGCTCCTGCTCCCGCTGGCGGCCATGGCGCTGCCGTTCATCGACCTGGCCAGCGCCTACGTCCGTCGCACCCTGGCCGGACGCCTGTGGTACCAGGCGGACAAGCAGCACCTCCACCACCGGATGCTCGAGCTGGGGCACTCCCACCGGGTCGCGGTGGCCCTGCTGTGGCTGTGGTCGGCGGTGATCGCGTTCGGGGTGGTCCTGGTGGGGGTCTCGGACGCGTGGTGGTCCTGGCTCGTGCTCCCGGTCGGCCTGGTCGTCGCCGCCGGGCTGACCTTCGGACGACGGCGAGGGGGAGTGGGCCATGCGTGAGGTCCGGGAACGGCGTCCGATCAGCGAGAACACCCGCCGGGCGCAACAGTTGCTCGTCGCCGGACTGGTGGGCGGCCACATGGCCGGCCTCACGGTCGTCGGGCTCTTCCTCGCCCTGGGCGGGACCAACGCCGGCGCCACGGCCGCCATCGGGGCCGCCGTCGTGCTCGCGTTCTACACGATCGCGCTGGGCGTGCAGCTGGCCGTGGCGGACGCCGCACCGAAGGTCGTGCTGTTCGCCTGGTTCGCCTCCTACGTGACCCGGGTGAGCATCCTCGGGCTCGGCCTGGCCGCCGTCCTCGCCAACGCCGAGCGGTGGGCCTGGCTTGACCCGGTCGCCCTGTTCGTCTCCACGATCGTGACCGTGATGGGCTGGCTGGGGCTCGAATTGTGGCGTTTCTCACGCATGCGGGTGCTCGTCTACGACGAATAGTCGTACATCTCACGGACAACTTGAATGTGACGCCGTGGCGAACCCGTTGCTAGAGTCTCGATCGCACCCGCATGAATGCTTCAAATTCATTTCGGGGACACGTCCAGCGAAGGTTGATGCAAGGAGGCGCAATGGGTGGGCTCAACGGGCTGATCCTTCCGCTGGAGGGCTCGGCATGGCCGCCCGGCGAGCACAGTTTCGGCTCGCGCTACCTGTTCCCCGGTGTGGAGTCGGGATGGCTCACCAACCACGCGGCGCAGGCCGTGATCGGTGCGGTGCTGGTCATCGCCTTCTGGCTGTGGATGGCGCGCGGTCAGTCGGTCGTGCCCGGGAAGAAGCAGGCCCTCGGCGAGATGGTCTACGACTTCGTCCGCAACGGTATCGCGCGTGACATCCTCGGCCCCGAGTTCCGCAAGTACCTGCCGCTGCTGCTCACGCTGTTCTCCTTCATCCTGGTGAACAACCTGTTCGGGCAGTTCTTCCTCTTCATGTTCCCGACCTTCAGCAAGATCGGCTTCGCGTGGGGGCTGGCCATGGTCGCCTGGCTCGTCTACAACGGCGCCGGCATCAAGAAGCACGGCCTCTTCGGCTACCTCAAGCACGCCACCCTGCCGGCCGGCGTGCCGAAGTTCCTGTGGCCGCTGATCATCCCGCTGGAGTTCCTCTCCAACATCATCGTCCGGCCGCTCACGCTCGGCCTGCGTCTCTTCGCCAACCTGTTCGCCGGCCACCTGGTCATCGTGGTCTTCGTCGTCGGCGGCACCCTGCTGCTGACCGCCACCGAGAACCTGGGCGGCTTCCCGATCCCGCTGCTGACGGTCGCCGGTGTCGTGTCGATCATCTTCAGCTTCGCGATCTTCGCCCTCGAGCTGCTCGTCGGCTCGATCCAGGCCTACATCTTCACGGTCCTGACCGCCCAGTACGTGTCCTCGGCCATCGCCGACGACCACTAAACCCACCAAGCTTTCGACAGAAAGAAACCATCCGAAAGGAACGAACCATGCTCCTCTCCCTCCTGGAGATCAACGGCTCGATCAACATGATCGGCTACGCGCTGGCGACGCTCGGCCCGGCCCTTGGTGTGGCCTGGATCTTCGCGTCCGTCATCAACGGCACCGCGCGTCAGCCCGAGGCCCGTGGCGCCATGATGGGCACCGCGTGGATCGGCTTCGCCGTGGTTGAGGCGCTCGCCATCATCGGCATCGCCCTCGCCTTCGTGCTGGGCTGATCTGAGGCTTGACCATGCTGCCCCTTGCAGGAGAATCTCCTCTCGGTCCGCTCCTTCCGGAGCACATCGAGGAGCTCTTCGTCGGCGTCGCCCTCTTCCTGATCATCCTCGCGGTGATGTGGAAGGTGGTCGTGCCGATGTTCGAGAAGACATACGCCGAGCGCACGGCTGCCATCCAGGGCGGGATCCAGAAGGCCGAGGCCGCGCAGGCCGAAGCCGCCGCCGCCCTGGAGGAGTACAAGGCCCAGCTCGCCACGGCCCGTGAGGAGGCTTCCCGCATCCGCGAGGAGGCCAAGACCCAGGGGGCTGCCATCATCGCCGACATGCGCCAGCAGGCGACCGAGGAGAGCAGCCGCCTCCTCGCCAACGCCAAGGCGCAGATCGAGGCCGAGCGTTCGGCCGCGGTGAGTTCCCTCCGCACGGAGATCGGTGGACTGGCCACGACGCTGGCCGGCCGCATCGTCGGGGAGTCCCTCGACGACGACGAGCGCGCCCGCCGCACGGTGGACCGCTTCATCGCCGACCTCGAGTCCCAGCCGGTGGAGCAGGCATGAGCGCAGCCGCCGAGTCCCGCCTGAAGGCTCTGGACGCCGTACTGGACAGGCAACCCGCATCCGAGGCCCTGGCCGACGAGCTGTTCGCCGTCGTGGAGGCCCTGGGCTCCCAGCCCTCGCTCCGCCGTGCGCTGACCGACCCGTCCACGCCGGACGAGGTGCGCCAGCAGCTCACGCAGACGTTGTTCGGCGAGCGCGTCAGCGGGGCCACGGTGGCTGTCCTGTCGGAGGCCGCGCGGGCCCGCTGGGGTACCGCAGGGTCATTCACCGCGGCGCTGGAGCGCCAGGGCGTCCGCGCCCTGCTCCGCACCGCCCAGGACGCCGGCCAGCTCGACGAGCTGGAGGACCAGCTCTTCAAGGTCGAGCGCATGGTCGACGCCAACCCCGAGTTGCGTCGTGCGCTGGGTGACCGCCGTACCCCGCTGGAAGGTCGCGAGGAACTCCTCGGCGGCCTGCTGGTGGGCAGGGTGCTCCCGAGCGTGGTCCGCCTGGCCAAGCGCGCGGTCGCCGCGCGTCAGCGGACCTTCGACCTCACCGCGGAGGGTTACCTCAAGGCGGCGGCGGAACTGCGCGAGCGCGCAGTCGCCACCGTCACCGTGGCCCAGGCCCCGACCCCGGAGCAGGAGGCACGCCTGCGGGCCGCCCTCTCGCGCCAGGTGGGCCGAGACGTGAACGTGCGCGTCGTCGTCGACCCCTCCGTGGTCGGTGGAGCGCGCGTGACCCTGGGTGACGAGGTCATCGAGGGAACTGTGGCTGGGCGTCTCACCGACGCGCAGCGCAAGCTGGCCTGACGGCCAACCCATGACCTGATTTCAAGCAAGCAGCGAAGCAGCGAAGGAACGCATTCGACATGGCGGATCTGACCATTCGGCCCGACGAAATTCGGGACGCCCTCGACCGGTTTGTCTCCAACTACACGCCGGACACCTCCACCCGCGAGGAGGTCGGCACCGTCGCGACATCGGGTGACGGCATTGCCCGCGTCGAGGGCCTGCCCTCGGCGATGGCCAACGAGCTGCTCGAGTTCTCCAACGGCACGCTCGGCATCGCGCTCAACCTCGACGTCCGTGAGATCGGCGTCGTCGTCCTGGGTGACTCCGAGGGCATCGAGGAGGGTTCGCAGGTGCGTCGCACCGGCGAGGTCCTCTCCGTCCCCGTGGGCGACGGCTACCTCGGCCGCGCGGTCGACGCGATGGGCAACCCCATCGACGGCCTCGGCGAGATCACCGACCTGCCCGAGCGCCGCACGCTCGAGCTCCAGGCCGCCGGCGTCATGGACCGCCAGGAGGTCCGCGAGCCGCTGCAGACCGGCCTGAAGGCCATCGACGCGATGATCCCGATCGGCCGCGGCCAGCGCCAGCTGATCATCGGTGACCGCAAGACCGGCAAGACCGCGATCGCGATCGACGCGATCATCAACCAGAAGGCCAACTGGGCCTCGGGCGACCCGACGAAGCAGGTCCGCTGCATCTACGTGGCGATCGGCCAGAAGGGCTCGACGATCGCCGCCCTGCGCAAGACGCTGGAGGAGGCCGGCGCGATGGAGTACACCACCATCGTGCACGCCCCGGCGTCCGACCCCGCCGGCTTCAAGTACATCGCGCCGTACTCGGGCTCGGCCATCGGCCAGCACTGGATGTACCAGGGCAAGCACGTCCTGATCATCTTCGACGACCTGACCAAGCAGGCCGAGGCCTACCGCGCCATGTCGCTGCTGCTGCGTCGTCCCCCGGGCCGCGAGGCGTACCCCGGTGACGTCTTCTACCTCCACTCCCGCCTGCTGGAGCGCTGTGCGAAGCTCTCCGACGAGCTGGGTGGCGGTTCGATGACCGGCCTGCCGATCATCGAGACGAAGGCCAACGACGTGTCGGCCTACATCCCGACCAACGTGATCTCGATCACCGACGGCCAGATCTTCCTGCAGTCCGACCTCTTCAACGCCAACCAGCGCCCCGCGATCGACGTCGGTATCTCCGTGTCCCGCGTCGGTGGTGCCGCGCAGATCAAGGCGATGAAGGGCGTTGCCGGAACGCTGAAGATCGGTCTGGCCCAGTACCGCGACATGCAGGCGTTCGCCATGTTCGCCTCCGACCTGGACGCCGCGTCCCGGCGCCAGCTCGACCGCGGTGCCCGCCTCACCGAGCTCCTGCGCCAGGGCCAGTACCAGCCCTACCCGGTCGAGGACCAGGTCGTCTCCGTGTGGGCCGGCACCAACGGCCACTTCGACGACATCCCCGTCGAGGACGTCCTCCGCTTCGAGGCCGAGCTGCTCGACCACCTGCGCCGCAACACCGACATCACCAAGACGATCGCCGAGACCCAGAAGTGGGACGACGACACCGCCAACGCCGTCGTCGCCGAGATCGACAAGGTCAAGCAGCAGTTCAAGGCGTCGTCGAAGCACGCCCCGGCTGGCGAGGTCGGCGACCAGAAGGCGCTCGGCGACGAGGACGTCGACGCCGAGAAGATCGTGGTCCAGAAGCGCTGACATGGGTTCGAGTCTGAGAGAACTCCGACAGCGACGGAAGTCGGTGTCGGCGACGAAGAAGATCACCAAGGCGATGGAACTCATCGCCGCCTCGAAGGTGATCCGTGCCCAGCAGGCGGCACGTCGTGCGCTGCCGTACACCCGCGAGCTCAACCGCGCGGTGTCGGCGCTGGCGACGCACACCCGCAATCTGGAGCACCCGCTGACGACCCAGATCGAACGGCCCCGCCGCGCGGCGCTGCTCGTCTTCACCTCCGACCGGGGGATGAACGGCGCGTTCAACTCCAACGTCCACAAGATGGCCGGCCAGATGCGCCAGCGGCTCGAGGACCAGGGCCTGGAGGTCAAGCGCTACATGGTCGGCCGCAAGGGCATCGGGTACATGAAGTTCCGTGAGATCCCGATGGTGCAGTCGTGGGACGGCTTCTCCGACGCCCCCACCTTCGCCAACGCGCACGAGATCGCGGACGTCCTGATCGAGGACTTCCTGACCCCGTACGAGGAGGGCGGCGTCGACGAGATCCACGCGGTCTACACCCGTATGGAGTCGATGCTGACCCAGACCCCGCGCGTCCGGCGCCTGCTGCCCCTGGAGGTCGTCGAGGGCGTGACCGAGCTGGGCGAGCTCGACCACATCCCGCAGTACGAGTTCGAGCCCGACCCCGAGACGGTTCTGGACGAGCTCATGCCGCTGTACGTCCGCAGCCGCGTGTGGTTCTACCTGCTGCAGTCGGCCGCGTCGATCCTGGCCAGCCAGCAGAAGGCCATGAAGTCGGCGACCGACAACGCGCAGCAACTCATCGAGACCCTGACGCGTGAGGCCAACCAGGCGCGCCAGGCCGAGATCACCCAGGAAATTACCGAGATCGTCGGTGGCGCCAGCGCGCTCGCCGAGGCGAGCGCCGAGAACTGAGGCGAGAGAGGCAACCATGACCCTGACTGCTGAGAACCCGACCAAGACGGGCGTCGGCCGCGTCGCGCGCGTCATCGGTCCGGTGGTGGACGTGGAGTTCCCCGCCGACCAGATGCCCGGCATCCTCAACGCGGTGACCATCAAGATCGACGCCGGCGAGCTGTCGCGCGAGATCACGGCCGAGGTCGCCCTGCACGTGGGTGACAACCTCGTCCGCACCATCGCCCTGAAGCCGACCGACGGCATGCGTCGTGGCACGGAGGTGCACGACACCGGCGCGCCGATCTCGGTGCCCGTCGGTGACGTCACCAAGGGCCGCGTGTGGAACGTGACCGGCGACTGCCTCAACGAGGACATCAGTGGCATCGAGATCGCCGAGCGCTGGCCGATCCACCGTGCGGCCCCGAAGTTCGAGGACCTCGAGCCGAGGACGGAGATGCTCGAGACCGGCATCAAGGTGCTCGACCTGCTCACCCCGTACGTGAAGGGTGGCAAGATCGGCCTGTTCGGTGGCGCCGGTGTGGGCAAGACCGTCCTCATCCAGGAGATGATCTTCCGCATCGCCCACAACTTCGGTGGCACCTCGGTGTTCGCCGGCGTGGGGGAGCGCACCCGTGAGGGCAACGACCTGATCTACGAAATGATCGAGGCCGGCGTCATGAAGGACACCGCCCTGGTCTTCGGCCAGATGGACGAGCCGCCGGGCACCCGCCTCCGCGTCGCCCTGTCGGCCCTGACCATGGCCGAGTACTTCCGCGACGTGCAGAACCAGGACGTGCTGCTCTTCATCGACAACATCTTCCGGTTCACCCAGGCCGGCTCCGAGGTCTCGACCCTGCTCGGTCGCATGCCCTCCGCCGTGGGTTACCAGCCCAACCTGGCCGACGAGATGGGCCAGCTGCAGGAGCGCATCACCTCGACGCGTGGTCACTCGATCACCTCGATGCAGGCCATCTACGTGCCCGCCGACGACTACACCGACCCGGCCCCGGCCACGACGTTCGCCCACCTCGACGCCACGACGGAGCTTTCCCGTGACATCGCGTCGCGTGGTCTGTACCCCGCCGTGGACCCGCTGACGTCGACCAGCCGCATCCTCGACCCGCAGTACGTGGGCCAGGACCATTACGACACCGCGACCCGCGTGAAGCAGATCCTCCAGCGCAACAAGGAACTGCAGGACATCATCGCGATCCTCGGTGTGGACGAGCTGTCCGAGGAGGACAAGATCGTCGTCGGTCGTGCCCGTCGCCTGCAGCAGTTCCTGAGCCAGAACACCTACATGGCCACCAAGTTCACCCAGGTCGAGGGCTCCACGGTGCCGCTGGCCGACACCATCGAGGCGTTCAAGATGATCTGCGACGGCGAGGTCGACCACATCGCCGAGCAGGCCTTCTTCAACGTGGGTGGCATGGACATGGTCATGGAGAACTGGGACCGCATCCAGAAGGAGGGCTGACGGATGGCTTTCGACTCCACCCCGTTGCGGGTCGAGGTCGTCAGCGCCGAAGGCCTCATCTGGGAGGGTGACGCGGTGCAGGTGATCGCCCGCACGACCGAGGGCGACATCGGCGTCATGGCCAACCACGAGCCGTTCCTCGGGATCTTGGTCCCGGGGGCAGCCGAGGTGTTCACCACCGAGGGCAGGCGCGAGATCGTGGCGGTCGACGGCGGCTTCATGTCCGTTGCCGACAACCGGGTCTCGCTGCTGAACGGCTACGCCCGGATGGCCAAGGAGATCTCCCTCTCCGAGGCCGAGAGCGAACTGGCCAAGGCCCAGCTCGCCCTCGAGAAGGGCGATGTCAGCACCGAGACGATGCAGCACTACCATCGTGCCAGTGCGCAGGTACGAGCCGCCCAGAAGGCGGCGAGCCGCAACTGACCGACGAGCGGGGGTGAGCAGTGCCCGACTGGTGGAGTTGGACCGCCCTGGCGGTCGGCCTCCTGGTCGTGTGCCTGCTCGTCCCCGTTGTCGGTCTGATCGTCCGCCGGCGCTGGCTCGCCGGGCGGGGCAGGGTCTTCGAGTGCTCCCTGCGCCGGCCCCAGGCCCCCAGTTCCGGCTGGACACTGGGCGTCGCCCGCTTCCGTGACGACGACCTCGAGTGGTACCGGGTGTTCAGCCTCTCGCTGCGCCCGAAGGTCACGTTCCACCGCCACGAGACGAAGGTGGTACGCGTCCGGCAGCCCGCACCAGCTGAGGCCGCCGAGCTCTACGACGGCCACGTCGTGACCGAGCTGGGCGGCCGCCACGCCGGCACCCAGCTCGCCATGGGACGCCCCGACCTCACCGCGTTCTCGTCGTGGACCGAGGCGGGCCCCCCGGGCGGCCCGGAGGGCTGACGCGCCTCAGGAACTCCGGCCCAGGTCGTCCTGGGCCTTCTCGATCTTCTCCCGCTGGCGGCGTGCCCGCTCGCCCACCGGCTCCCGGTCCTTGCCGGGCACCCACAGGACGTCCCCGACGCCCTCGTTGGCCACGCGCCCGAGGATGAACAGCAGGTCGCTCAGGCGGTTCAGGTAGGTCAGGGCCAGGGGGTTCACCCCGCCCGGCTCGTCCCCGGCGGAGACCTCCAGGCCGTACGCCTCCGCCGCCGCCCAGCCCGCGCGCTCGGCGCGCCGCACGACCGTGCGCGCGAGGTGCAGGTACGCGGCCCCGGGCGTCCCCCCGGGCAGGATGAAGGACACCAGGTCGGGAAGGGACTCGGAGAACTCGTCACACCAGGCCTCGAGGCGGTCGATGCTCTCCGGGGGGATGCGCAGCGGCTCCCACTTCGGCTCGGCGACCAGGGGGTTGGACAGGTCGGCGCCGACGTCGAACAGCTCATTGCTCACCGCGCGCAGCACCGCGACGACGTCCTCGCGGAGCCCACCGCTGGTGATCGCCATCCCGAGGACCGCGTTCGCCTCGTCGACGTGGCCGTAGGCCTCGACCCGCAGGTCGGTCTTCCGGGCGACCGACATGTCGGACAGGCGGGTGGAGCCGGCGTCGCCGGTGCGGGTGTAGATGCGCGTCAAGTTGACCATGGGCCCCACCCTAATGTTTGGTGGGTCCGTGACCCTTCGCCGCCTCGCCCTCTCCGCCGCCACCCTTGCCCTGGTCGCCACCACGGGCTGCGCCGTGACCCCTCCCCAGGGGCTCAACCAGACCCGCCAGACGGTCGGCCCGCAGGAGCCGGCCGGTGACACCGTGAGTTGCACCTACCGCCCCGGGCGCAGCCCCGCGAAGCCGGTCGACCCGCCGTCCGGGACCGAGGTCCCCGCCAAGGGGACCACGACCGTGACCATCGACTTCGGCGATGCGAAGGTGGAGGCCACGCTCGACCGCGAGGCCGCCCCCTGCACGGTGCACTCCTTCGAGAACCTCGCCGCCCAGGGCTACTACGACGGCTCCGAGTGCCACCGCCTGTCGACCACCGGCATCTTCATCCTCCAGTGCGGCGACCCGACGGGCACCGGCGGCGGGGGCCCCGGGTACACCTTCGACGACGAACTGGCCCAGACCAAGCAGTACCCCGCGGGAACGCTCGCCATGGCGAACGCCGGGCCCAACACCAACGGGTCGCAGTTCTTCTTCGTGTTCGAGGACACGCCGCTGCCGCCGAACTACACCGTGTTCGGGCACCTCGACGAGGCCAACAACCAGGTCATCGCGGACCGGGCGTTCCAGGGCCACGACTCCAGCCACCCCGACGGCACCGGCCGGCCGAACGTCCCGACGGTGATCCAGTCGGTCGTCAGCGGCTGAGCTCGGGGCGCAGGCTGGCCAGGAACATGGCCAGCGACTGCGAGACGGCCTCGGGCTGCTCGGAGTGCAGCCAGTGGCCGGCGTTCTTGATGGTGACCAGCCGCGCCCGGGGGAACAGCTCCTTCATGAACGGGACGTGCTCGTCGGTAACGTAGCCGGACTCCGCGCCGCGCAGCCACAGCACCGGGCCGTCAAAGACGCCCCGCACCCCGGCGGGCCAGCCGCTGATCAGGGGCAGCGACTCGTACAGCAGGTCGAGGTTGGCGCGCCAGGCCCAGCCCTCGGGCGTCCGGTGGAGGTTCTGCAGCAGGAACGACCGCACCCCGGGCTCCTGGACGGACGGGGCCAGCAGGGCGTCGGCGTCGGCACGGGCCTCGACCCGGTCGAGCGGCACGTCGCGCAGCGCGTCGATCAGTCGGTGGAAGCCGTAGCCGTGGGAGGAGTCGTCGGGGGCGATGTCGAGCACGACCAGGCCGCGGACGAGGTCGGGGTGCCGCAGCGCGATGGCCATGGCGGTCTTGCCGCCCATCGAGTGGCCCACGACGGTCACGGGGGGACCGTGGCCGATCCGTTCACGCAGGTCGGCGGCCACCGTGTCGGCCATGGTCGCGTAGCCGACGTCCGTTGTCCACGAGCTGCGGCCGTGGTTGGGCAGGTCGTACAGCAGCCCGGGGTCGGTGGTGGCGACCGCCTTGGCGATCGTGGCCAGGTTCTTGCCCTGGCCGAGCAGGCCGTGCAGGTAGGCGACGCGGGGCGTCCCCCTCCCGATGGCGGTGGTGTGCAGGCCCACGTGCTCAGCCCCTCCGGTTCCAACAGGTCGAGTGCCAGTGCCGGCGGTCGTCCACGGCGCTCGAGGCGCCCACGTGGGGCGTCCGCGGCCAGACGACCAGGTGCGCCGCACCGGCGGGAATGGTCTTGTTGCAGCCCGGGCAGTGGTAGTCCTTGACCGATCGGCCACCCACCAGCGGCTGGACGACCCACTCGCCGTCGCGCTTGGCCTCGGCCCGGGACAAGGACGTCGACAGCGGCCGCGCCGGGCGCAGGTGCTTGCTGGGACGTCGGGCCATGGGGCCGATGGTAACGGGTAGGCTCCACCGGGTGCGTCTCATGATTGCCCGGTGCCAGGTCGACTACGCGGGCCGCCTGTCGGCCCACCTGCCGATGGCCAAGCGGCTCATCCTGCTCAAGGCGGACGGCTCCATCTCGATCCACGCCGACGACCGTGCCTACAAGCCGCTGAACTGGATGAACCCGCCGTGCACCATCACGATGCGGGACGCCGACCCCTCCGACCCCGACCAGGACGGCCTGGAGCAGGTCTGGGAGGTCCAGAACAGGGACAGCGACAAGCTGGTCATCTCCATCGCCGAGGTGCTGCACGACACCTCCCACGAGCTGGGCGTCGACCCCGGCCTGGTCAAGGACGGCGTCGAGGCGCACCTCCAGGCCCTGCTGGCCGACAACCCCACCACGTTCGGGGACGGGTGGACCCTGGTGCGCCGCGAGCACATGACCGCGATCGGGCCGGTCGACATCCTGTTCCGGGACGCCGCGGGCGCGCACGTCGCCGTCGAGGTCAAGCGGCGCGGGGAGATCGATGGGGTGGAGCAGCTCTCGCGCTACCTGGAGCTGCTCAACGCCGACCCCCACCTGCGCCCGGTGCAGGGGGTCTTCGCGGCCCAGCAGATCAAGCCCCAGGCGCGCGTGGTGGCGGCGGCACGGGGGATCACCTGCGTCACCGTGGACTACGACGTCCTGCGGGGCATCGACGACGCCGAGGACCGCCTCTTCTAGGGGCGCTCAGGCCCGGTCGAGGGCCGGCACCACGACCTCGCGGTAGACGAGCAGCAGCGAGGCCACCGTCGGGATCGCGAGCAGCGCACCGGCGATGCCGAACAGGATGCCGCCGCTGATCGCGGCGAGCACGATGAGCGGACCCGGGACGTTCACCGACCGCTGGAAGATGCGCGGCTGGAGGAGGTAGGCGTCCACCTGCTGGTAGACGATGAAGAAGGCCAGCGTGATGATGCCGGTGGTGGTGTTGTTCGCGAAGGCGACCAGCGACACGATCAGCATCGAGATGGTCGGCCCCACGAGCGGGATGAACGCGAACATGGCCACGACGACGGCCAGGGCCAGCGACAGCGAGCCGAGGCCGACCGCGTTCAGGAAGACGAAGGCCGACCCGGTGGCCAGGAGCACCACGGTGAACAGGCCGGACATGTAGCCGCCGATGCGCCCGAAGATCTCCCCGGCCAGGTACGTCACGCGGGGGCGACGGGAGGCGGGCGCCAGCTGGTAGATCGTCTCCTTGATGGACGGCAGCGAGGCCAGGAACCACAGGGTGAGCACCAGCGTGACCACGACGCTGAACAGGACGTTGGCGATCACGGCGCCGGCGCCCATGATGCCGCCGAACAACCCCTCGAGCCAGGCCCCCGAGGTGAACATCTGGCTCACCCGGTTGATCACGTCGTACTGGGCGTCGAACTCGGCGACCTGCGGGTTCTCCCGCAGCCCCTGCAGGTAACCCGGGGTGTTCTGGATCAGGATGTTGACCTGGTCGGTGAGCAGGGGGAGGACCGCCCAGGCGCCCAGCACGATCAGGATGACCAGGGAGAGC